>JAZKJD010000009.1:0-11008 GCA_040384585.1 Pseudomonadota bacterium
TTAAGAATAAACTAAATTTTACATTTACTGTAATTATTTAATGAGGTTTGCTTAACAAATTCAAACACCGGGAAGCAGGCTTACGAAGATCAATAATTCCATGTAGTTTTGGTAATGGAAAATTTGGAAGCGTAAGTGAAGTTTCTAACTGATTGATTTTACTTAGATTATCTGGTGGCCGAAGGTGGAATCGAACCACCGACACAAAGATTTTCAGTCTTCTGCTCTACCGACTGAGCTATTCGGCCAGGAAACCCCATTTTGGATGGATACTTTGAAATGATAGGCTGTGTATTAAAGCGGTTAGTTAAAGTTGAGTCAAGCATAATAAATGGACCTTTTGTTTAATTATTTTGTTCGATAGCGCCTCACTTTATCTTTGCTGTTTATTTTCTTAACTTTAAATTCTCTATGACATGCTGTATTATTTCTGCCATATGATATCTAAATTGGCTGGGGCCCCTGACGGATGGCTAGAGTACCTACAGAAGCACATTGGCGTGATTCAGCGCGTACACCTCGATTTTTTTTGATCGACGCACGTGCTGCGTTTCCCCTATTACTGTTTTTACTTCATATACGTCTATGGAGCTTTATCTTAGCGCTAGCAGCAATGGCATTTTTTGCTCTACTAGAGCGGTATGGTTTTTCGGTTACCGTTTTTTTACGCTGGTTGCGGACGGTCTTGGCAGGGCCGCGTAAAATAGCGATTCCCTGGTGGAAAGAATAGGGTGATACGGTGGAATTAAAAAAAGCGTTACATGCTATCGCGAAGTCCTTAAAAGCAACATTTACGCTAAAGGGTAGGGTTATCACCTATGAAGAGGTCTTTTCTGAGGTGGGGTTGCTGCCGGCTATTGCGCGTAGAGCCGATCAGCTTTGCTCCTTGTGTCTAGGTTATGGTATTGGTGTTACTTTTGATGAAGTCGAGCAATCTTTGTTAGGAGTCAAGTCAACTTTTGATGAGGTAACACCTAATATTCTGCGCTATCTATGTATTACCGATGTTGTGTGTGAATTAATCCAAAATGGGGGTTCTACATCTCAAACTCCACTGGATGAATTAATGTATGATTAGCGTTCACTCAACCATGTGATTGTTTATACCGATCGCCGATCTTCAGCGCCAGTGGTATATAAAAATAATTTTTGTAATCTTTTACGAGGTTAGGATGTCATTTCCCCTAGTATCCGTGAATAGCACGCCTTTGCGCACGGCTATTGCTCAAGCTTATTATGCCGATGAAACCGATGCTGTTAAACAGTTAATAGAGGTGGCGGCATTACCTAACGATGCGATCCTACCTATTGCCAGGGTTGCACGTGATTTAATACAACAAATTCGATCAAAACGCTTATCAAAAGGTGGACTGGATGCTTTTTTATATGAATATGATTTATCTAGTCAGGAAGGTATTGCATTAATGTGTTTGGCGGAAGCGCTTTTGCGTATTCCTGATAGCGCAACCATCAATGCCCTATTAGAAGACAAGATTAGTCATGCAGACTGGGCATCGCATCTGGGACAGAGTTCATCATTTTTTGTTAATGCTAGCACCTGGGGATTGTTACTAACAGGAAAGTTACTCGAATCAAATGAACAGGGCGGATTGAATACCTTATTACGTCGATTTATTGGACGTAGCAGTGCACCTATTATCCGAAAGTCGGTCAGGCAAGCCATGCAGTTATTGGGCCGTCAGTTTGTTATGGGTCAGACCATAGAAGAAGCGCTTAAACGCGCCAAAGAATATGAGATACGCTGCTATCGTTTTTCTTACGATATGTTAGGAGAAGCCGCACGTACCGAAAAAGATGCAGCACGTTATTTCCATGATTATCAAATGGCTATCAATACTATCGGAAAAGTAGCACAGGGAAAATCGCTGAATGATGCGCCTGGCATTTCTATCAAATTATCGGCTTTACATCCTCGTTATGAATTTGCAAAGCAAAGCACAGTGGTCCCTTTTCTAACGAATCAGCTTAAGTCATTGGCCTTACAAGCCAAGAAAAATAATATCAGTTTAACCGTTGATGCTGAGGAAGCCGATCGTTTAGGTATTTCTTTGGATATCATTGGCGCTGTGTTTTGTGATCCAGAATTGTCGGCTTGGGAAGGATTGGGTTTGGCGGTTCAATCCTACCAAAAACGTGCACCCTTTGTGATTGATTGGTTAATCGATCTCAGTAAAAAACAAGGCAAGCGTTGGATGGTGCGACTGATCAAAGGCGCCTATTGGGATACCGAAATAAAAAATGCGCAGGTCAGGGGGTTAAAGGGCTATCCGGTCTTTACGCGTAAGGCATCCACAGATGTCTGTTTTGTAGCTTGTGCGAAAAAACTGTTAGCGCATGCTAAGGAAATCTATCCGCAGTTTGCTACGCATAATGCCTATACTTTAGCGACTATTCTACAATTAGCAGGAAAAAATCGGGATTTCGAGTTTCAATGTTTGCATGGTATGGGTTATACCTTGTATGACCACATTGTAGGGCCTGATCAGCTTAATATTTCTTGTCGGGTTTATGCGCCGGTAGGTGGACATGAAGATTTGTTAGCCTATCTCGTTAGACGCTTATTAGAAAATGGCGCTAATACCTCATTTGTTAATCGTATTGTTGATCCTATGGTTCCGATTGAAGAGATGCTGATCGATCCAGTGAATAAACTACGACGGCTTCATTCGATTCCTCATCCTAAAATTCCTTTGCCTATTAATATCTATGGAAAAGGGCGAAAAAACTCCATGGGAATTGACTTTGCAGATACTGAATCATGGTCGATACTGTCCCGTCAGATAGAAGAAGCCTCAAAAATACACTATTTAGCGGGTCCTATCATTGATGGCAAATTGGAAGTAGGTGAAAAAAAACGTTCGCTAGTCAATCCTGCAAAAACACAACACATAATAGGAGAGGTGAGTTTAGCGAGTGGTGAACAATTCGAAAAATCCCTAGCGAGTGCGCATCAATATGCTTTTACCTGGGCGAATACCTCAGTGGAAACGCGCGCGGCTTGCCTTGATCGTGCCGCTGATCGCTTTGAACAACGATTAGCTGAGTTTATGGACTTAGCAATACGTGAAGGTGGCAAGACCTTGCCAGATGCCTTGGCAGAGGTGCGAGAAGCGATCGATTTCTGTCGTTATTATGCGATGCGTGCGCGTTTAGATTTAATTCCTCAATTGTTGCCAGGGCCAACCGGTGAAGAAAACTGGTTGAGCTTTCAAGGACGAGGTGTTATCGCTTGTATTAGTCCGTGGAACTTTCCATTAGCCATCTTTATTGGACAAGTCACTGCGGCTTTAGTGGCGGGTAATACCGTGTTGGCAAAACCGGCTAGCCAAACCTCTCTGATAGCAACGGCAGCAGTGCAATTATTGCATGAGGCTGGAATTCCAGGGGAGGCGTTGCACTTGATACCAGCAAGTGGCGCTGTGGTAGGACCGAAATTAACGCTAGATCAGCGAATTAAAGGTATTGTATTTACTGGTTCTACCGAAACGGCGCGAGAGATTAATCAAGGTTTAGCCAGTCGTGGTGGGGCTATTGTGCCTTTTATTGCTGAAACGGGTGGCCAAAATGCCATGATTGTCGATTCTTCTGCATTGATAGAACAAGTGGTTGTCGATGTATTGAATTCTGCTTTCGGAAGTGCTGGGCAACGTTGCTCTGCTTTACGTATATTGTTTGTGCAAAATGAAATGGCGGATAAATTGATTGAAATGCTTTGTGGTGCGATGGCAGAACTGAAACTAGGTGATCCTGCACAATTAACTAGCGATGTAGGCCCTGTGATCGATAGTGCTGCTAAGAAAACGTTACAAGAACATTTTGATCGTATGCAACAAGAGGCGACATTACTTTATCATCTTAGTTTGCCAGAAGGTATTGACAAAACCAACTTTTTTGGACCGGCTTTATTTGAACTGGATAGTTTGGCCTGTTTACAACGAGAAGTATTCGGTCCTATCTTGCATATCGTTCGTTATGCTGCCAAGGACCGTGGAGCGGTAATCGCATCGATTAACCATATGGGTTACGGCTTAACCTTAGGGATACAAAGCCGAATCCAAAATACGATAAATACCATTACTCGTCAGGTTCATGTGGGTAATCAATATGTCAATCGGACCATGATAGGTGCCGTTGTTGGCGTACAGCCTTTTGGTGGCGAAGGCTTATCTGGAACAGGCCCGAAAGCAGGAGGCCCTTACTATTTACCTCGCTTGTGTGTAGAACGGACATTATCTATCAATACCACAGCAGCAGGAGGTAATGCCTCATTGCTATGTCTGGAGGAGTGAATGGATCATAGTTTTGTTTTTTCTACCTTTATCATTTTTTTTGGCGCTGCGGTTTTAGCGACTATTGCGCTTTATACGCGTCAATCCTTGTTAGTGGCTTACATATTGTTGGGTGTGATTTTAGGACCCAGTGGTTGGAAACTAGTACCTAATATCAATATGGCGCGCGATATTGGTGATGTTGGAATTATATTTCTTTTGTTTTTAGTCGGTTTAGATCTTACACCGCAAGAATTTTTTAATAGTTTGCGTAAAACCGCCGTAGTGACCTTGGTATTCAGTGCACTGTTTACTACCATCGGTTTTGCCGTAGGGTATTTATTTAGTTTTACTTTACTGGAAAGTCTATTGATAGGGGCAAGCCTAATTTTTTCGAGTACGATTATTGGCTTAAAACTATTGCCTACTTTGGCGTTACACCATAAACCGATTGGTGAAACGATGATCAGTGTCTTATTGCTACAAGATTTATTAGCTATCGGTATGCTGTTATTTGTGCATGGTGCGCATATGACAGGATCAAAATGGGCTGATTTAGGACTAACCTTTATTACATTTCCTCTGTTATTAGGGTTTGCTTTTGTTATTCAGCATTATTTTATCAGTAAATTATTTGTACGTTTTGACCGAGTCAAGGAATATCTTTTCTTGCTCGCATTAGGCTGGTGTTTAGGCTTGGCTGAACTATCACGTGCTTTAGGACTCTCGGCAGAAATAGGAGCTTTTTTAGCGGGTGTTTCTATAGCAGAAGGGCCTATTGCGGTTTTCATTGCCGATAACTTAAAACCATTACGTGATTTTTGTTTGATTATGTTTTTCTTTGCTATTGGTGCGAGTTTTGATCTTCGTTATTTACCCGAAGTGATTGTCCCTGCACTTTTGTTAGCCTGCTTGGTGTTAGTCATCAAACCCTGGCTGTTTCAAGTGTTACTTCGTTGGACGGGTGAGAAAAAGAATATAGCACGTGAGGTGGGTGTGCGTTTAGGACAAGCCAGTGAATTTTCCTTACTGATTGCCTACTTGGCAGCAGAGACCACGCCTGCCTTGATTGGTGGAAAAGCGAACTATCTTATCCAAGCAGCCACTATCTTGACGTTTATTGGTTCGTCCTATTGGGTAGTTTTACGTTATCCTACCCCCTTAGCATTGAATGAGAAGATGCGAGTAGACTGAGTGCATATGCGCTGCAATTCATTTAATATCGGGCAGGAGCCGGAGAACTTTATGACATTTATTACACTTTTACTGTGCTTAAGTTTAGAACGATTTTTACATAAGGGTAATTTACTCAGACGTTTTAATTGGTTTGAACAGTATGTAGGCAAAATTCATGAATTGACACATCGTCAATCGTGGGCGCAGCATCCTTATATTTCCTTACTGCTCGTTGTATTGCCTGTCGCAATACTAGTCGCTATCATTTATGGTTTAAGCACATTGTTTGTTTATGGTTTGCTTGCTTTTCTTATTGGTGCATTTATACTTTTTTATTGTTTAGGGCCGATGAATATTTATGACACAGAAAAAGTTCATCAGCCAATATTTTGGCAAGCCAATGAAACCCTATTTTCAGTTATTTTTTGGTTTGCTTTATTAGGTCCTATTGCGGCAGTGGTTTATCGTCTAGTTGAACGTTCTGCACATATTCATACCAGTTATCCGGCATTGGGTAAGGCGGCTGACCAAGTACGTTCAATCTTTGATTGGTTGCCTATCCGTGTATTTTCAATCTTTTGCGCCTTGGCAGGTAACTTCGTCCGCACGAGTCAATTTTGCTTAGATTTTTTATTAAGGGACCTATCCTTTAATCGCGAGTTTTTGGAAAAAAGTGGTCGTATTGCCTTAGGTTTAGAGGAAACAGCTGAATTAGCGCCTGAAAATTATACACAAGCCTTAAAACTAATTGATCGATCGTTAATCCTTTTTCTAATCGTGGTATTCGCTGTTACCGTAGGGGTACTTTTATAATTGTTGTCACCCGTACTGCTTTTTGAAAGGCGAAGGGTGTAGTATAAAAAATATATTTTCTGAGGGCTAGTATGACACAGCGAACGGTTGATCTAGATTATGATCCTATTGAGACAAAAGAATGGTTAGATGCCCTATTGTCTGTTTTAGAGGTCGAAGGCGCTGATCGGGCTGAGTTTCTTATACAGCAGCTTATTGATAGGGCACGGCAACGAGGTTTATCTTTACCAGGCGCCCTAACAACGCCTTATATTAATACGATTCCTGTTAATGCAGAACCTATTTTTCCTGGCGATAAAGCGCTAGAAAAGCGTATTGCTGCGTTAATTCGCTGGAATGCCGTGATGATGGTATTACGGGCAGGAAAGGTTTCTTCTGAACTCGGTGGCCATATTGCTAGCTATGCCTCCTCCGCTACGCTATATGAAGTTGGCTTTAATCATTTTTTCCATGCCGCTTCGGATCAGCATGGAGGTGATTTGATCTATATACAGGGTCATTCTTCTCCAGGGATATATGCCAGGGCCTTTTTGGAAGGTCGATTGAGCGATACTCAGCTTACCCATTTTCGACAAGAAATAGGCGGACAAGGGATTAGCTCTTATCCCCATCCTTGGTTAATGCCGGATTTTTGGCAGTTCCCCACCGTTTCTATGGGCTTAGGGCCTATGCAGGCGATTTATCAAGCACGGTTTTTAAAATATTTGCAAAACCGTGGTTTACTCAATACACAGGATAGAAAAGTATGGATGTTTTGTGGTGACGGCGAAATGGATGAACCGGAATCGCTAGGTGCGATTTCAGTTGCTGCACGTGAAAAATTGGACAACCTTATTTTTGTCGTCAATTGTAACTTACAAAGACTGGATGGGCCGGTTCGTGGTAACGGCAAAATCATACAAGAATTAGAAGGTGACTTTCGTGGTGCCGGTTGGAATGTTATTAAAGTGCTTTGGGGACATGCTTGGGATGTGCTCTTAGCGAAGGATAAACAAGGGTTGCTACAGCGTATCATGATGGAAACCATTGATGGTGAATATCAAAATTACCGTGCGAAAGATGGCGCTTATATTCGAGAGCATTTTTTTGGAAAGTTTCCTGAGCTAAAAGCGATGGTGGCCGATCTCAGTGATGACGATTTATGGCGTTTAAAACGAGGGGGTCATGATATTAAAAAAGTCTATGCCGCTTATAAGTCAGCCGTTGAACATACCGGCCAGCCGACAGTTATCTTAGCCAAGACTATCAAAGGTTATGGTATGGGGACAGCGGGTGAAGGACAAAACATCACACACCAACAAAAGAAAATGACGCACGAGCAACTATTGGCATTTCGTGATCGATTTAAGTTGAAGATAAGTAACGAAGAGATTGAAAACTTAACCTTTCATCATCCAGGTCAGGAAAGTCCTGAGATTCTCTATTTACAAGAAAATCGTAAAAAATTAGGGGGTTATTTACCTGCACGCCGTACTCGTTGTGATGAAACGGTAACCATACCTGCACTTGCGGCATTCGCTAATTCATTACAAGGTTCTAAAGAACGTGAGGTTTCTACCACCATGGTTTTTGTAGAGATCTTGCGACATCTTTTAAAAGATAAAACGCTAGGTCCTCGTATTGTCCCTATTGTGCCTGATGAGTCGCGCACCTTTGGAATGGAAGGCTTATTTCGTCAGATTGGGATTTATTCGCCGGTAGGGCAGCTTTATAAACCGGTAGATGCGGATCAACTGATGTATTATCGCGAAGATAAAAAAGGTCAGTTATTAGAAGAAGGGATTAATGAAGGCGGCGCATTTTGTTCTTGGATGGCGGCAGCGACTTCGTATAGCACGAATAATGTAAGCATGGTCCCTTTCTATATTTATTACTCTATGTTTGGCTATCAACGGGTAGGGGATTTTGTTTGGGCAGCCGGTGATATGCAAGCGCGAGGTTTTATTTTGGGTGCAACAGCCGGTAGAACGACACTGGCAGGGGAAGGGTTACAGCATCAAGATGGACATAACCTTTTATTCTTTTCCGTTGTTCCTAATTGTGTAGCGTACGATCCTTGTTTTGGTTATGAGCTTACTGTCATTATTCAAGACGGTTTACGTCGTATGATAGAAAAACAAGAAAATGTATTTTACTACCTGACATTAATGAATGAGAATTATCAACACCCACCGCTACCCAAAGGAAGCGAAGCGGGTATTCTTAAGGGTATGTATTTATTAGCAGAGAGTCATAAGCCAAGTCAACGACAGGTGCAATTATTAGGATCGGGTACCATTTTACATGAAGTGATTGCGGCGGCGGAATTATTGAAAAAAGATTTTGCTATTACGGCGGATATTTGGAGTGTCACCAGTTTTTCGGAATTGCGTAAAGAGGCACTGGCAATTGAACGTGATAATTTGTTGCATTCTACGCATACAGCGAAACCGTCTTATGTGGAAAGTTGTTTATCAGATCGTTCTGGGCCAGTGATTGCAGCGACAGATTATATTCGTTTACATGCTGACCAAATTAGAGGCTTTGTTAAGCAACGTTATGTGGTATTAGGTACCGATGGTTTTGGTCGCAGTGATACGCGAGAGCAACTGCGTCACTTCTTTGAAGTCAATCGTTTCTATATTGTTATTGCCAGCTTGTATGCATTATTAGCGGAAGGCTTGGTGACAGCGAAAGAACTTGAGTGGGCTTTTAAACACTATACTATCGATCCTGAAAAACCCAATCCTTTTACCGTTTAGAGGAGAATCTGTTTGTCACACGTAAAAGAAATCCGAGTACCCGATTTAGGTAATGTTACTGCGGCGGCTATTATCGAAATACCGATTAAGATCGGCGATATTATTCAAGCCGAAGATGCATTGATTACCTTAGAAAGTGATAAAGCCTCCATGGATATTCCAGCGCCGTTCGCAGGAAAAGTAAAGGAAATAAAGGTTAACGTCGGCGATAAAGTGGCGAAGGGTGATTTAATTGTCTTATTAGAAACCGAAGCAGATGTTGTGGGTAGCAGCAGTGAAAAAACATCGGTGCCCACCAAAGAAGCAACAACGGTAAAAATCCAGGAAGAAACGACCAGCCCAGCACGGCTACCTGAAACTCAAATCGACGCTACTGTTGCTAACACTTCAGCGGCATTAAGCCATGATAATGACGAAGAGCAAGGTGATGCCCATGCCGGACCCGGTGTTCGGCGTTTGGCACGTGAATTTGGACTTGATCTCAATCAGATAACGGGAACTGGCCAAAAGGGTCGTATTATTAAAGAGGATTTACAGAAATTTGTGAAGGATCGTTTGAAGCAGGGAGGCGCATCGGGTTTACCGACAGCACCGCAGATTGATTTTAGTCAATTTGGTGAAACGCAAGCAAAGCCTTTGTCACGAATTAAAAAATTAACCGCACAGTATTTACATCGTAATTGGTTACTCGTACCCCATGTCACACAGTTTAACGATGCAGACATTACCGAGCTTGAGGCATTTCGCAAAGCACAAGCGGTCTTCGCTGCAAAACAAGCGGTTAAACTCACGCCATTGGTCTTTATTATGAAAGCCGTGGTGACGACCTTGAAAGCGTTTTCTGCTTTCAATGCCTCTTTATCCGTAGATGGTGAACAGCTCATCGTTAAAAAATATTTTAATATAGGTATTGCGGTGGATACCCCTGAAGGCTTAGTGGTTCCTGTTATTAGGGATGTCGATAAAAAAAGTCTTTTGGAATTAGCCAAAGAATTAGGCGACGTGAGCCAAAGGGCAAGAGAAAAACAACTGACGAGTGCTGAGCTGCAAGGCAGTTCATTTACTATTTCCAGTTTAGGCGGTATTGGTGGCACCGCCTTTACACCCATTGTTAATGTTCCTGATGTGGCCATTTTAGGGGTATCAAAAGCGCAATATAAACCACAGTTTCAAGCGGGAGAATTCATTCCACGCTTGATGTTGCCGTTATCCTTATCTTATGATCATCGCGTGATCGATGGTGCGGAGGGTGCGCGTTTTATCGTCTATTTAGCCGATTGTTTATCGGATATCCGTCGATGGTTACTTTAACGTGCCTTTAATGCCGTCAACCCTTCTTACGCTCTTTTCCATAAATTTATTCTTTAATTTATAGCTTTTCCCAAAATCCTAAGCGCGATTTCTTGAAATGATCCCTGTTTTTTGTACTGCGCACAGGGAATAGTCACTTTGCACGCTACAAAAAATGCATTAGGATGAAGTAAGCTATTGAAAAAACAGTTAATTTTTGGTTGAAGCGATAGTAAAGCATTTTTCGTCATTGCGAGCTGAAATATCCCCACGAAAGTTACTGACAAGAAACAAGGGATGGAGTAAAAATTAGGGTCTAACAAAAGCTATAAGGATTAAGAATGCCAATTAACAAATTATTATTTTCACATTTAGTGGAAAGTTGTCCAAAAATTCACATTAAGAGATTACAGGCTGTCATGGATGTTTCTATGGGGTTACAACGTAGCCAAACCTTGTCAATATCAGCCATAGGAAGATATTTGCAAAGCGAGATAGGAGTTAAACATCGTATTAAAAGAGTAGACCGTTTGCTAGGTAATAAGCATTTATATAGTGAGTTAGTTGATATCTATACGGGCTTATCGCATTACGTATTTAAATATATTGCACAAGCTAAGTACTCGCCCATTGTGGTTGACCTTCCATTCCGCTGTATAGGGAGGTGTTTGAGCTTAAGCAATTAAAAGGAAGAGCAAA
>JAZKJD010000010.1:0-3043 GCA_040384585.1 Pseudomonadota bacterium
AACCAAAAATTAACTGTCTTTTCAATAGCTTACTTCATCCTAATACATTTTTTGTGATTTCATATCGATTTTTTAAATAGTTAATAAAACTTTAATTTGATCTGTTTATCATCGTCTCCTCTTTTAGATCGATTAAAAATATTTCTGGAGTTTTACGATGGTAAAACAGCGTGCAAAAATAGAATCTAACGGAATAACAGATATGTTAAACATTTTTAAATCAGAAATTGGAAATTTTTTGGTAAAGAAAGATCTTGATTTTAGTGAAATCGAAAATATATTAGAAGAAAATAAATATAAATATGATTTTTATTTAGAGATGGTTGAGTTTTATCATTATATTAAAAAATTTGATACTGCTGAGATTACTGCTAATGATGTGATTGTTCTGGAATATAATTTCGTTATTTCTGGTAAGCCGGCAGAAAAATATAAACGTTTACTAGAAAAAGTAAAATCATTTCTATTTTCTAATGAGGATATTCTTAGAGAATGGAAAGATCTAGAGAGAACCTATTTAGACTGCGATAAAGAAAAAAATTTTAAATTACTATTTTACCAAAAACAGTCATATCGGTATTCAGATGATCCAAGAAAAAAACTGGCTTTAGTATTATTTGAGTCAATGACTAGACGTGTATACAAAGAAAATCTAGAACAAAGTAGCGCATTGACAGCCATGACTGAGGCGACAAGTCAGCTTATTAGTCAACCTGAAAAAATTAAAACAGCAGTTATTAATCCAATGCTAGCAATAGGAGGAACTGCTATTGCTAGTGCGATATCATTTTCTGGAAATACCCTAAAGGCAGTTCCTCAGCGTGTAGGAAATGCTCTCATTTCTGCCTTGAAAAATCCGTTAACGACTACTAATAAAACTTTAGCAGTAGCGATTTATTTACTTGCAGGTCAGCCTATTTCCGCAGTAAATGATGCAAGAAATAGCTACGAAGAAGATTTGAAAAAAAGCGAGAAATTTTTGGATTGGATTAATAAAAATAGGTGGGTCAAATTTAGGTTTCAGGATACTGTTTTTGTGATCAAAAATGGTAAATTAACTCGCTATAGTAATCCGGGTGGGTATGAACAAAGTATTTTAGATAATGATTACCGTTGGTTTATGGAGGGATTAGCTATTTATGTCATAAAAAATAAACTCAGTGAGCTATGTCCAGAAAACAAAGCAATTTATGAAAAGATTACTCAACGGTTGCTTGGTATGGAATATATGGAATTGAGTGCGTATACGGAAGAGTATAACAACAAGAACAATGTAGTTATTGATATTCCAAAAAAAGAGGACTCCCAATTCCGTGCAGCGCTTGAGGACTTCGTTTTACAGACGAACGAAGTTTCAAGCCGCTTAAAGCATCGATATCCTGAAGAAAAAGATCTCAATCAGGATTCATTTTCTCATATTCTTCAACAAGAAATTAAGGCGATTGTTAATGGTACTAATGGATCGCCTTGTACTCAAATTCAAAATGGAACTGCTGTCTTTACTGAAGGAAGAACAATAGTAACTTCGTTAGTAACTTCGTTCATTGGTGGTTTTTTTAACCCTACAAAACCAGCTAGTACTGATTTGACTCCCACGCCGTATAACACTACAGCTAAGCAAGATACCTCCATTTTATTGGTTATCATTCCCATTGTTATGCTAATCATTTTCTTTCCCGTTACTGTAATTTTGTTTTACAAAAGGAAACAAAAATCACCAGCCTCTTCAGTTGAAGGAGGCCAAAGGAATCCGGTTCCGGTACCTGAGATTGTTCCACTTCTGGGAATTTCTTGTACACCTGGTACAAGTAGCACTAGTAGGGATGATACCGATATTGTGTCTATTAAATACAATTTTTCAGATACTTTCGATATTTTGGCGTTAGTAGATCTTTTAGAAAAAAGATTGAATTTTTTATCTTCGACAAAAGGGTACGATCGGCTTGAAAAGAATTTTTCTATTTTAAAGACTAATGTTAAAAACTTTGATTACAAGGCCTGTACTGAAAATATAACTAAAATAAATAACAAGTTAAACTGTGAGGAAAATAATAAACATGATAAATCAGGTATGGCAATGCAGTATGCTAAAGTTCTTAGCGGTATGATTTCAGAGCGCTTTGAGCTTTTGAATGCATTGTCTTCATTTAATAAGATTCGAATAAGTTATTTACCAGTAGGGTTTAGACAGGACCTAGGAAATGAAATACAAGCACAGCGAATTAGGATTGACAATCTAAAAGAAAAACTTCGAAATAAAAGAGGCTTGTATAAGGGAAAAGATAAAGATAAGAACAAAGTATCTTTATTTGATTGTATAGATGAATTAGAAAAGGCTTTATATGACATCACTCTTAGTGCGCATATTCAAGGTTGTTTCGAAAAGTATGGACTGCTTGATCTAAGAAGTATTGTACAGACGAAAAATAGAGAGGATTTTATTTCATTGCAAGAAAATCCAGATAGTACAGAAGATGTATTGGCTGATTTACGGGCATTACTATTTACTATGCTTACTTTCGTTCGTACTTTGGGTAAAGATACTCTTAAAATAAGTGACGAAAAAAGTAGAACGCTTACTTACGAAGCCTTTAAGTTATTTGAAGATTCAATGAACGAATTAATAATATCTTTAGATCGTCATAAAGAAAAAGAAAAAGAAAATCAAAAAACGCTGGAGAGTCGGAGTTTTGTTGATTCTCCGAGGATACAAGTAGAGAAGGATGAAAATGGATATATCTGTATGCAGTCGATTTTTCCTCTTCTTCCTAAGCGGTAAAAAAATAAAGTAGCACGGGTGACAGCGAATGCGACTTCTTTTTTTGGCGTAAGCCAGCAAAAAAGTGCATTCGCTGGCAGCAACTGTGTTGAAAGTCAACTTTTTTAGAAGTTTGCTATCACGTTATTACAGACTCCCACCGAGTACCCTTTTTCATCATGGCATTCATGATAATAATCAATTTTCGCATGCAAGCCACGAGGGCTACCTCTCTGCACGCTACAAAAAATAAAAATAGTCCGTCATGGCGAGGCCGAAACGTTA
>JAZKJD010000011.1:0-7690 GCA_040384585.1 Pseudomonadota bacterium
AAAGGATTTCACGATGTGCATCAACACCACAACGTGAAAGGTGAAGGGGTTAGTGAAACTGAAAAGACCTATGAAACTTATGAAGACAAAGTCATCAGTCGTTTCGTAAGTCAAAACACATTATATAATGAAGTCATGCGCGAGTCTTTTGGCCGATCGAATTTGACGCGAGTATTCAAGGATATTTTACGCGGCGAACGCGACATGTTGCATTATATGAATTTGATGAGAAATACCTTAACACATTTTTCGGGTGAGACTTGCAGACGTTTCAATCAACAAATCCACGTACAGAAGATTTATGAAGTGAGTCAACAATTATTTGAATCTATCATCAATCAACTCAAGGACAATAAAAACAAACACACAGTGGAATCTTTGTATAACTTTTTGGATTGGAAAAGCGAAATGCAGCAAGAGCTTACGCCATTAGTCAATAATACTGCCGATAAATTGGCTGTTGATTTATTTATATTTGCTGCAGAACAGTTACTCACTCAACTGAAAAAAATAAATTCTTTAATAATAAGCGTGTAATCCTATGAGTCTATACTCCAGTGTGAAGAGTCTATCGCCACATCGTTTAATACGCGCTTTCTTTCGTCAACCAGTTGACCGTACACCAGTTTGGATTATGCGACAGGCAGGACGTTATCTACCGGAGTATTGTGCTAGCCGTAAAAAGGCCGGTAGTTTTCTAAGACTTTGTAAAACGCCAGAATTAGCTTGTGAAGTGACCTTACAGCCTTTAGAACGTTTTGATTTAGACGCCGCAATTGTCTTTTCCGATATTTTGACAATTCCAGACGCCATGGGCTTAGGTCTGTATTTTGTAGAAGGTGAGGGTCCAAAATTTTCCAAACCGCTTAAGACATTATCGGATATTCAATCCTTGCACGTTCCTGATCCCATGACCGAATTACGTTATGTTTGCGATACGGTTTCTTTGTGTAGGCGCGAGTTAAATAATAAAGTGCCTTTAATTGGATTTACTGGCAGTCCATGGACATTAGCCTGCTATATGTTGGAAGGTGCCGGTAGTCGAGAGTTTAAACAAATTAAAACATTACTGTACCAAGAGCCTAAAACGCTACATCATTTATTAAAGACATTAACACGGGCTATCACACAGTATCTCAATGCGCAGATAGCCTCAGGCGCGCAAGTGCTAATGATTTTTGATACCTGGGGTGGATTATTAACCCCGGCAAGCTATCAAACATTTTCGCTCGATTATATGACGCAAATTATTGCGAATATTACCCGTGAATATCAACAACAAAAAATACCCATTGTATTGTTTACAAAAGGCGGGGGTTTATGGCTGGACAAAATAGTACAATCAGCTTGCGATGCCATCGGTTTGGACTGGACTATCGAATTAGGACAGGCGCGTCAACGCGTAGGGAATAAAGTCGCTTTGCAAGGCAATATGGATCCCTCTGCACTGTATGGCTCCGAGGCGCGTATACGTGAAGAAGTCTCTAGCATTTTACATTCTTATGGCTCAGGGTCTGGCCATGTGTTTAATTTAGGGCACGGCATTTCAAAATATACTTCTCCAGAAAATGTGAAGTGTTTTGTTGATGCAGTGCATGCCTTAAGTCCTGGTTTTCATCAAGAAAACGCCACTGCAAATAAAAAGGATCAGGTCATGGCGAGCGAATGAAATGAGCGCGGCCATCCAGTTTATTAAAAAATAATACACAATAACCAAAAATTCCCGATAAAACAGAACCACTTAAAACGCCTAGGCGCACAAGTGAAGAGGATTGCTGATCAGAAAAAGCAAGATTGGCAATAAATAAACTCATCGTAAAGCCAATACCGCAGATTAGAGCGGCGCCATAAATATGGTGCCAATTTGTTTTATAGGGTAATTTCGCCCATTTTGCCTTTACAGCAATCCAACTCGCACCCAGGATCCCACACTGTTTACCTAAAAATAATCCTGCAATAATTCCTAAAGGTAAGGGGTGAAATAAGGTCTGCCAATGCATGCCAGTAAAGGACAAGCCCGCATTAGCAAAGGCAAAGAGCGGCAGAATACCGTAAGCAACCCAAGGATGTAATCGATGCTCTAGCGTGTGTGACAAGTTTTGTTGCGGTTTTTTCGTCGTTTGTAAGGGAATACTCAGGCCGAAGAGCACGCCAGCAATGGTGGCATGCACACCGGAGCAGAGGATAAAAAGCCATAAAGGAATTCCAAACAACACATAGGGAACAAAGCACCCAACCCCATAATAATTCAATGCGATTAAGCCAATGAGACAGACAAGGGCGAGTACCAAATAAAGCCAAGCGATCTGCTGTGTATAAAAAATCGCAATCACTAGAATTGCCCCTAAGTCATCAATAATGGCCAGAGCGGTTAAAAAAACCTTTAAGGAGCGAGGAATTTGTTTGTTAAGCAGTGATAACACCGCCAGAGAAAAAGCGATATCCGTTGCCATAGGGATGGCCCAACCTGGTGTATGCGCCGAGTGCCCGTGATTGATTAACAAATAAAAAAGTGCGGGTACCACCATACCACCGATGGCGGCAAGTGTAGGTAAAAGCGCTGAATCTATACTATTGAGTTCTCCATGAACCAGCTCTCGCTTTATTTCTAAACTGACCAAGAAAAAAAAGAGCGTCATGAATCCATCATTAATGACGTGTAAAAACGAAATAGGGATATTTCCTAGCGTGAGTGTTAGATGTAATAGCTGTTGGTAATAGGTTTGTAGTGGCGAATTCGCAAGAAATAGTGCAATAAGGGTAGCCATGCCTAATAGTATTCCCGCTGACGCTTCTAGCTGTATGAAATGATTTAGAAATCGCCGCATCTAATGAGCTTCCTTTACATCTATACTAGACCATACACAACTACCTGTTGTTTTTCTCAGCATGGATAAATAGCGTTGATGTGCTATGAGTTCTTCAGCTGTTGCCAATATCACCGGTAGTTCATGGGTATTTATCATTTTTTTAGCGTCGGAAGCGGAGGAAAGTTTGTGTATTGGATTGTCATCACCAAATAAACTGGATTGACCGCCTGTCATCGCAAGATAAACACGGGCTAGCAATTTAGCGTCTAGCAGAGCACCGTGTTTATCGCGTTTAGAATTATCAATCTCATAACGTTTACAAAGTGCATCTAAACTATTACGTTGACCAGGATGTAGTTGACGCGCTAGAGGAAGCGTGTCTAAAATTTGGCAATAATGTGTTATCTTTTTGTAGTTTTTATTTGTTAACTTAACTTCATAGTCAAGAAAAGTGAGATCAAAGGGGGCGTTATGGATAATCAACTCTGACCCTGTAATAAAATCTAAAAATTCATCAACGATAGCGATAAATAGCGGTTTGTCTTGCAGAAATTTCGTCGTTAAACCATGTATAGCCAAGGCGCCGGGTTCACTATCACGACCAGGATTGAGATAACAGTGGAAATGTCGTTGCGTTAAGCGGCGATCTATCATTTCAATACAGCCAATTTCAATAATCCGGTTTCCTGTACTAATTTCTCTACCCGTCGTTTCTGTATCTAAAATGATTTGACGCATAATATAGGTAACTAGTGTTGCGCACTAATAAGTAGTCAGGCTCAGGGTTCTGCCAATGGACACGCTTTTTTGTGATGGTTAACGCCACAAAAAAAGCGCATCTCGTTGTCACCCTTCGCTAAAATATTACAGAAGTCACAAAGTCAGCGTTTCAGCACTATTGTTGGGAAGACCGTAGAGGACCGTAATAGACTTTACACTAACTCATTGTTATTTAGCTAAATTAAATTCACAAGCTAAGCGACTTTTATGGCAATCATATTGATGTCCAGCATAGATGGATTCCCAATTTTCAGAGTTAATGATGCGTGCTTTACTGCTTGATTCCGGTAATCTTAAATCGAGAAATTGACCATTATCTAATTGATAGCTACAACGAAGTAATGTTCCTTCCTTGAAAGGATGCTGAGTATCTTTAGGTTTGTAAAGAACGTTATCAAAGATTTTCACTTTTCCTGCTTTGCTTTGCACTACACCCGTCCAACCACCAGGTGCTGTATAAGTTGAACCCGTTTGTATGATGCTAGTTTCAGTAGGACAAGTGTCTGCTTGTACCGAGGGAGGCTTAGAAAATGCATAACAAACTTGGCTAATGGAAACGGCTAATAAAATGCTTATACTCGCTTTTAAAAACTTCATATGAATTCCTGAAAATAAAAAAACAGTATAATTTGTGACTGTGTCAGCTGTCCATTATCTCGTTATATTACCTGGCTATGGCTCACAAAACCTTTCTACCTTGCTTATTTAGCGTCAGCCTACTATCCTACCAAGTATTCTCTATAGGGTAGGACCCTTGAAATGCTGAAATGACAGGGATGCGATTTTTAGCAAGGATTATCAGAACCGGTTTATTCTCTAATTTAGGAATGAGCTGTTGTCACCTTATTGCAAAGGTTCTGGTATATTCCCTACTATTCCAGATAATCTTTGTTCATGCCGCACCACCTCCCCCAGTCGACCCGAATACCTTTCTTTTATCTGCATCAAGCAGCCATGCATCTGCGATAAAACAAAAAAAGCACATAGTCCGCAGTCGGGAGACTTCCGATAAACGTGTATTGGTGTTCAAAGAAAATAGATCGAAGGCAGCTATTCATCGCACGATGCGAACCCATTCCACAGCCAGGAAGACTAAAACTTTTCGTACCCATCACACACATCACAGTCATACGTTTAGCAATTCGCGCGCCTCTCACGTAACAGCAAATCATCGCCATGCGCCTATGGCAAAACAGAGAAAAAAACAGTTAGTACAAAGTAGTCGCACAATACAAGCAAACTCCAGAGGTAAAGCGACGAAAACACTGCTTGCACAAAACAGTAGACATGGACATCCAAACTCTCTGCGCGTAAAGCCGCCGACTCATTCTTTCGCTTCAGTTCAACCCCGATCCCGATCCTTTCCCTACGTAGATGCGTTAACGCCCTTACTACTTTGGACACAAACGGGAAATTTGTCGAATTTATCCATCAACAGCCAGCCATTAGGATTCAGCAGTTCTTTAAACGCAGGTATTAACCTCAGTGATTTGACAGGGGTTTCTTTTAACCCCCAATATATCTTTCCCATGGAAGCTCAGCTCGCCTTAGGATTTTTTGGCGACTATGGTCAATATCGTGCTCAGACCTTAGCTTATGATTTTTCACCGATTTCACAAGCAAACGCGACAGAAGAACAAGGAGAACAACTAGTACACAGTCAAAGTTCTTCTTTACAGTCAAATTCGCGGTCAAAGGCTTCCAAACCGCCTGTGTTAGTGGCCCAAGCAGGAGACGAAGCCAAGCTGGATATGGATCGTATTATGGGCATGAACTCTAAAGGCAAAACCAAAAAAACAAGCAAGACGTCTCATAGGCACCGTCATGTGCGTGGAAATCCTAGTGCGCTTAATTCAGTAACAGGAGAAAATGCTAATCCCGCGGTTCCTCTATCGTCTTTACCCTATGTGGGCCCTCTAGCGCCTTTACTCAATTGGGCACAAACCGGAACCTTCTCGAATATCGCCTTAACCAGTCAACAATTGGGATTCAGTGGTCCGTTAAGCGGAGGGGTTAGCTACAGTAATGTCACAGGAATATTTTTTAATGCGAAGTATATTTTTTCCTGGAATGATCAGCTAGCCTTTGGATTGCTGGGCGAATATGGCCCAGAGCAATATCGTATGAATGGTACCGTGGGCTATGGGTTTTCGCCGCTTTCACAAGTGAAGTTATCAGGGGAGCGTTTGGGCCAGCGTCTTCCCTTTCAATTTGATTCGGGAAACATCAAGCAACGGGTACATCAAGATGCGGTGGGTGCTAGATTTCAGCAGCTGTTTGAGCAACCGTTCTTTCAAGGGGTCAATATAGGCGGCTATTATGCCAGGGCTGCCAATCAAAGCTTAGCGCCAGTGATATTTGAATCTAACGGGTTGAATGCTATTAACTACCGCCATATTGCCGGTGCTAAGAGTGGCGGTATTGATGCCGGTACCGAGTTATTATTAACCCCTTCTACCTTACTGAGCGGAAATCTCTATTTCGACCGCGTACGTTACGATACCCAATTAACAAGGGACACCAGTAAAGATGGAAATGGTTTAGGCGGAAGTCTCAACCTCAAGCAATTACTAGGAAGCCGACTGAAGCTATGGGGTGAGGCCTCCATCCGTAAGATCTATAATACATATCAAGGCGGACTGAGCTGGTTGCCAATATCAAAGTCGGGTCTTGAATTGACCGTATTGGGAGAACATGTTGGCTTTCACAACACCATGCCTAACAACAGCAGTGTCAGTTTACAAGTCAAATGGTTGCCGGAAGGCGAGCAGAATTATGACAAACGCTTCCATTGGAAGAATAAACATTTACCCGCCATAGGCCAGTGGGTACAAACCCCGGCCGTGTACATGCAGCAAGTCTTGGCAGTGGCTGAGCAGGTTACCCAATTAGTAGGCCCCGGGATTACCAGCATTGTTCCTAACAGCGGACCTCCTGCGGGTGGTAATCCAGTCATTATCACGGGAAGTAATTTTGCCAATGGAGCGATGGTTTTCTTTGGCGGGCAATTGGCAACAACCGTGACCTGGCTATCACCGACTATGCTGGAGGTAGTGGTACCCGGGACGACGCCTTTACCGGTAGCCCAGGAAGTGAATGTCACTGTACAAAACCCCGATGGTCAGCAAGCTACATTGGAAAATGGGTATACCTACCTGGTCGAACCGATTATCAACTCGATAAATCCCGCTTCGGGTCCTACGGCAGGTAACCAGATCGTCACGATCACCGGCTCAGATTTTACGGGTGCTACGGCGGTGACCTTTGGCGGTATTTCAGCTGCCATCACTTCGGTAAGTGATACTCAAATTACGGTAATCACACCAGCGAATATGGCAGGCCCAGTCCCTGTCGTTGTGTTTACTCCGGCTGGTGACAGTAGAGCATCGGCAGCGACTTATACTTATGTAGGTGTGCCGAGTATCACTATGATAAATCCAACGGCAGGTCCTACCGCGGGTGTTCAGTTAGTGACCATCACGGGTACGGGATTTCTAGGCGTTACTCAAGTGAGCTTTGGGAGTAGCCCTGCAGTTATTATTCCCCCCTCCAGCGATACGCAAATTAAGGTGCTTTCACCACCGCATGTGGTTGGCCCCGTAAATGTGGTCGTAACCGCTCCAGGTGGTGTGAGTCTACCGTCTATCTACACCTATGTAGACGTACCGACAATCAGTAGTATAACACCCGCCTCAGGTCTTCCTACGGGCGGCGATGCCGTGATTATTACGGGTACGGGTTTTACTACTGTTGGAACAGGAACCACTGTTACCTTTGACGCTAGTCCTCCAGTTCCTGCTAGTAGCATAAATCCTAGCGGTACATCACTGACTGTTGTTGTGCCACCAGGGACTTCGTCGCCTACGGCAGTGCCTGTTGTTGTGACCACGCCTGGGGGCTCTTCTGCTCCCTCGCCGCTCTATACTTATGCCGATGTGCCAGCTGTCACTACTATAACGCCGGCAGCAGGTCTTCCTGCAGGCGGTAATCCAGTGACCATTACGGGCTCAGGTTTTGTTGCAGGTAGTATGGTGACCTTTGACAGTAGTGCTCCTGTTGCTGCTAGCAGCGTGAATCCTGCTGGCACCTCACTGACTGTC
>JAZKJD010000011.1:7790-141385 GCA_040384585.1 Pseudomonadota bacterium
CCACGCCCGTTGGAGCAAGCCCTATATCACCGGCGGCTAAATATACGTATGCGAATGCACCCACTATCACTAATGTAAGCCCAGCAGGAGGGCCTCTTGTGGGCGGTACTCCGGTGACGATTACAGGTACAGGCTTTATTGCGGGTACAGGCAACACTACCGTGATGTTTGGCACTAATCCAGGTATGAGCGTTAATGTAAGTTCTAACACGTCACTGACCGTAATAACGCCACCAGGTGGCAGCGCCGGCCCGGTGGGTGTCGTCGTAAGCACCATCATTAGCCCAGCAGCAACACAAGTGAATGGATATACTTATCTAACGGTTGGTATGCCCTTCCAAGGGGGCGTAACGGCTTGTTTATACGGAGGGCTGAATAATTTGATTGCATCAGATCTTATCGATGGCAATTTTCGGTGGGGCAATTCTAACGAAACTACTAACGCGGGGAGTGATTCTAATGGAGAGAGTAATACTAATACCATCGTTTCTACAGTTAATTTTGCTCCTGCAGCATTTTTTTGTCATGATTTTACGGGAGGGGGTTTTACAGACTGGTTTTTACCTTCCAAAAATCAGCTAGCATGCCTCTATGAAAATAGGGTCGCTGTTGGTGGGTTCGAATCTGCGTTTTACTGGTCCTCTACTGAGACCAGAAAGGTTAGCGCGTGGGCACTCAATTTTAATGCAGATTATCTAAGACCCGATCCCAAGTCCTATGCTTATAAAATACGCTGCGTACGTGCCCCGTCGTAATAATTTTATAGAGACAGGAAAGATTCAGGTCTAATTTTTAGCCCATAAAAACGCTTTTGATAAAGGAATAAAACAATAAGATCAATCCGGTTCTGCTAAGATCGAAGCTATCGTTTTGAGTGTCATCATTAGTGTCATGGGCTGCAAAGGTGATTCTATAAAGCCACGTGACATATAATATCTTTTCGCTTGTTCTGACAGGGCATGTACTAGAATGGCAAAAATACCGGCATCACTTGCAATACTAACCGCACGAAGCATTGCATCACGTAACAAGGCGCTGCCGAATCCTTTATTGTGGTAATTTCGGTCTATGGCGAGTCTACCAAGCAACAATACCGGTAAGGGATCAGGCATATTACGCCGCATGGTCTTAGGAGAGAGGGCATGACTAATTGCACCAGCCGATAAGCTGTAATATCCAATGACTTTTTTGTCATTACACAAAACAAAACAACGTGAAGCACCGGATATTTGGTTTTTAAGAGCACGTTTTTTTAACCACTCGTCAAGTGATGGTTCACCACAATTAAAGTTAACTAATTCATGATCGGCAGAGATGGGAAGTGGTATTGATAAATTTAGCGGTTTCATTTATCCCAGGGTGCTTTGGTTTTAAGTAATCGACGTAGTCTATTCGTTGCGGGTAGAGGGCGATCAAGTAAGGCTTGAAACTTTTTAAATGTATCCGTATCAACCGTAAAAAATGCTTGATCGAGTAATACCTGTTCTGCTTTACTGCACGCCGCATCAATCATAAAATCTGAACGACTACGGCCTAAGCGTCCGGCAGCTTGGTCAATGAGATCACGTTGGCGTATTTTCGCGCGGATGTTGATGGATATTGATTGCTTAGCCTGTGCCTGTCTCATAGTTATACCCTCTGTATATATAACCAGTGTATATTATTGTATACACAACTTCAACACAGATGAGTTTGCATTTCTTTTCAGCGTTTCTGTAATTGTCCCCACTGTTCCTGTAGTTTTAATCGTTGCGCAGTGAAATCGCTTAAGCGATTGCGTTCTTGTGTGACAACATCCTCAGGCGCATGCTTGATGAAGGCGTCGTTCGCTAGCTTTGCTTGTGCACGTTCTATTTCTTTGTCAATTTTTTTGATCTCTTTTTCTAAACGCTGTCTTTCGGACTCTGTATCGATGAGCCCTGACATAGGGATTAATAACTCTAAACTTCCCATTAAACCCATGGTTGCCGGTCCCGCTTTTTCTTTTTCATCTATCCAGTTTATGCTGCTTAGCTTGGCTAGACTGCGAATATCTTCTTGAAAAAGCATCGTATTTTCACGGTCTTTTTTATTGCCTTTGTGCAGGTATAAGGGGATTTTTTTTGCGGGTGCTATGCCCATTTCGCTACGTAGAGTGCGTATTGTTGTTACGAATTGTTTAATCCAGGCCAAGGATTGTTCGGCAGCGGGATCTCTTTTGGTTTCCGCTACGCGGGGATACGCTTGTAACATCACCGTGTCACCAGTTTTTCCGGCCAAAGGAGCAATGGATTGCCAGATTTCTTCGGTAATAAAGGGCATTAAAGGATGTAGTAAACGTAAGCAGATTTCTAAAATTTCGATTAAGTTAACACGTGTTTCCTGTTGCTGTTGTGGCTCAGCACAAGACAAAAAACAGGGGAGATGGGTCCTGTCACTGGATGCGCTTTTTTTTGCTGGCTTACGCCACAAAAAAGAAGCTAGCATCCGTGTCACCCATCTCTTTTTAAGTTTTTGTCCTGTGCTGAGCAGTTGTGGACTATCTGTTTTGAGTAAAATCGGTTTAGCTAATTCTACATACCAATCGCAGTATTCATTCCAAATAAATTCGTAAATGGTTTGCGCCATTAAATCAAAACGATAGTTTTTGAAATGGGTGTGCATCGCGGCAATGGTGCTTTGTAATAAGGAACGGAAGGCGCGGTTGATGGGCATGACTAGGGGTACGTTAGTAGAGTTAAGGCGTTGATTTTTTGAGTGCATCAAAACAAAACGTGCAGCATTCCACAATTTATTGCAAAAATTGCGATAACCTTCTGTACGGTGTAAATCGAAACGAATATCACGGGTGGGTGAGGCAAGGGCACAATAGGTAAAGCGCAGTGCATCCGTACCTAAGGCCGGAATCCCTTTGGGAAACTGCTGGCGAGTGGCGAGCGCAATTTTTTCCGCCATGTGTGCTTGCATGAGTCCTTGGCTGCGTTTATTGACCAGCGCTTCTACACCAATTCCTTGGATGACGTCCAGCGGATCCAGTACATTTCCCTTGGACTTAGACATTTTCTGGCCATCGTGATCGCGGATTAAGCCGGTGACATAAACCTGTGTAAAAGGGATTTGACCGGTAAAATGCAAGCCTAACATTAGCATTCTGGCTACCCAGAAAAAGATAATGTCAAAGCCTGTGACTAGGACATTCGTGGGATAGAAGGTGTTGAATTCATCTGTTGGTTTGGGCCAGCCTAAGGTGACGAAGGGCCACAGTGCTGATGAAAACCAGGTGTCTAACACATCTTCATCTTGTGCCAGTTGAACAGAAGCAGAAAGTGAGTGGTGTGCGCGAATGGTTTCTTCATCGTGTCCTACATAGATCTGGCCTTGTTGATCGTACCAGGCTGGGATGCGATGTCCCCACCAAAGTTGGCGGCTGATACACCAATCCTCGATATTTTCTAACCACTGTAAACAGACCTTGCGCCAGGTCTCAGGAATGAAATTAAGTTGTTCGTCATGAATGGCAGCGATGGCAGGTTTCGCTAATGGCTGCATAGACATAAACCATTGATCCGTAAGATACGGTTCTATAATGACACCGGAACGGTCGCCGCGTGGAATCTGTAAGGTATGCGCTTGTATTTTTTCTATGAGTCCTAGTGCTTCTAAATCACTAACGATCTTTTTTCGTGCTGTGAAACGTTCAAGTCCTTGGTAAGCGGTGGGTACGGCATCGTTTAGGTGTGCCTGCGGCGTGAAAATATTAATGTGGGTTAATTGGTGTCGTTGTGCCAGCGCATAATCATTAAAATCATGTGCTGGCGTTATTTTAACGCAGCCACTACCGAAGTTGGGGTCAACACTGCTATCGGCGATAATAGGAATGATGCGATTCGTTAAGGGTAGTGTTACCCGTTTGCCAATCAGCGATTGAAAACGGGGATCCTCGGGATGAACGGCGATTGCTACATCACCGAATAAGGTTTCTGGCCGCGTGGTGGCAACAGAGAGAAACCCATCGGATTCAGCGAGTGGATAACGAAGAGTCCATAAACTGCCTTGTTCTTCTTGATTGATGACCTCCAGATCGGATACGGCGGTTAGTAGTTGTGGATCCCAATTGACTAAACGTTTGCCTCGATAAATCAAACCTTTTTGGTAGAGATCAATAAAGACTTTTTCTACTGCTGCTGAAAATTCTGGATCGCGAGTAAAGCGTTCGCGCGACCAATCGATAGAGGCGCCTAAGTAACGTAATTGTTGCGTAATCATGCCGCCGGATTGATTTTTCCATTCCCAAACGGCTTGTACAAAATTTTCACGCCCTAAGTCATGGCGTGTTTTTCCCTGTGCAAGTAGTTGACGCTCGACAATCATTTGTGTCGCAATCCCTGCATGGTCGGTACCTCCCTGCCACAATACATTTTTTCCACACATGCGTTGATAGCGGATCAAGGCGTCCATGAGGGTGATTTGAAAACCATGTCCCATATGCAAGCTACCGGTTACATTGGGGGGAGGTAGCATAATACAGTAGGCTTCTCCCTTGCCGCTGGGTTTGAAATAGGCATTATTTTCCCAGCGTTCACGCCAAGTGGCTTCTATATGTTTTGAATTGTAGGTTTTATCTATCATGGCAAGCTTATGTTGTGGGTTGTTAAGGAATAGTGTTGTTCTTTATAGGCTTTGTATTTTTTACGGGCTTGCGTTTTATTTGTTTTTTCCTCAGAAACCATTTCAATAATCCGCGAAAATTCGAAAAAAAAGTGTGGTACTTCCTGAGTTAGATTGAATACGATGTCGTTGCTGGGTAACTTGGGTTTATCCGTGCCAATCGTGACAGAGACGGGGAGCTGTAGGGTGTGTTGAGAATTGCACGATAGCGTCGTTGTCTCTCCTATCTGATGAGGAATAAAGCTAATATCGCGAAAGGTCCATAGTAAATCATCTAATCGTTGTGCTTCTTCTAAAGAGTTGGTATGGATATACGTGTGATGTTGTTGTTGATAGGCCTTGTCCACTAGGCGACAAAGAAAACGATAAATCTCTTTTTTATCGGGTGTATTTAATAAATAAAAATCAACGGTTGGCATAGTTTTTTCACTTTAGAGACAGAACCTAATATGAACCTAGCTCGGTTTAGTCGTATGGGTTGTTAGTGAGAGATTTTTGTCGGGTGGTGATTCTGCATTAGGTTTGGCAACCGCAGCTAACATACCTGGATCACGTGCTTTTTCAGCTAACACAGAAAAAGGGTGTTTTGCTGCGTAATCGATTATCTGGTTGGCATATGTGAATCCTGTTTGTGCATTGCCTGTCTTGTATAGGGAGAGCATACAGGATTGGATGTTAAGCATAGGATTGCGTTCAGCTAACGTCTGACATTGCAGGAGTAGCTTATTCATAATCTGTGTTGCAACTACCAGATTTTTGCAGGGACGGAATAAGTCGGCAGGGGTACTGAATTCCGGCAGCCATTGGCTGGAAATTTGCATCAAACCTATATCCACCGTTTTTCCCTGGGTAATTTGTTGCTGGGTATAGCGTATGGCTTCAGACGTTTTTTTAAAGTGTTTTGTTACATGATTGACAGTGACTATCAAGGGGTTATTTCCATTGCCTGTTTGTATCATGGCATAGGGGATGGAGTTATCTGCATACAGGCTGCAGGCTAAAACGAGCGTGACTAAGTTCATCATTTTTTCTCTGGAAGCCAGTGTAGTGGACGTCCTCCCAGCAGATGAAGATGTAAATGGTAGACCTCTTGGCCGCCGTCGGCATTGCAATTGAAAATACTACGATAACCTGACGTTGCAATGCCTGCTTTTTCTGCCAATCGGCGTGCCGTTTGTATCAAAGCCCCGACGAGTTCAGTATCATCTTCAGTTAAATCATTGAGTGTAGCAATATGTTTTTTTGGCATAATTAATTGGTGAATAGGTGCACGAGGGTGCAGATCGTTGAAAGCGATGATGTGTTTATCTTCATAAACCTTATCGGCTGGCATTTCGCCCTTAATAATTTTACAAAAAATACAGTCCATACGTTCCTATGAATAAGATGGGGATGGTTTAACGTGTCAAGTTTGTTTATGATTATGCTTTAAAAGTCAATTTTAGGAAATAGTAAACATGAGTGCGCTTGTAAAAATTGGTCCTGGTAAGAAAACACCTGATGAAATCAATGTCGTGATAGAAATTCCTAGCCATAGTGATCCGATTAAATACGAAGTCGATAAAGAAACCGGCGCTTTGTGTGTAGATCGATTCTTAGGGACAGCGATGTATTATCCATGTAATTATGGATATGTGCCACAGACCTTGTCTGAGGATGGTGATCCGGTGGATGTGTTGGTGGTGGCGCCATTTCCCTTGTTAATCGGTTGCATGATTCAGTGCCGGCCGGTGGGAATGCTTGAGATGGAAGATGAATCGGGGGTTGATGCCAAGATTTTGGCAGTTCCTATTGATAAATTATCTATGCTTTATCGCCAAGTAAAAACCTGGGAAGATTTGTCTTCAGAATTGACGAAAAGCATTCAGCATTTTTTTGAACATTATAAAGACCTTGAAGAAAATAAATGGGTCAAGATTAAAGGATGGAAGGGTGTTGAAGCCGCTAAAGAAGAAATCCGCGAGAGTTTAGGCCGTTATCAGTAGAAGGATAACAGGGCAATATATCCATTGTCCTTGAAGCTGCGAATAGCAACTTCAAGAACTTTCTTTTACGAGTGGTATATACGAAACTTCTTCTAGCGAATAAAACAACACCTAGTTTGGAAAAAGTTTAATGGACGAATTACGCGACTGGTTAGCGCTTTATACAATACCTCAGTGTGGTTTTGCTACCGTGTTGAAACTCCTGACTATTTTTTCGACACCTGCTGCACTATTATCAGCCTCTACTAGAGAATTACGTCATGCCGGCGCTACAGAGCTTTTGGTTATGCATTTGCAAAAGCCGGATTGGCAGAGGGTAGAGGCTTGTTTATCTTGGCGAGAAAAATCTGGACGCGATATTCTCCATTGGCATGATTCACGTTATCCCCTCTTATTGCGAGAAATCGCTTCTCCTCCTTTAATCTTATTTGTAGAGGGCAAGCTTTCACTTCTTCAACAGCCTCAATTAGCTATTGTTGGGGCTAGGCAAGCGACGGCAACAGGTTTAGAAACAGCTTATGACTTTGCCAGTGAATTAACAAAACAAGGATTCGTTATCACCAGTGGTTTAGCGCGCGGTATCGATGGTGCTAGCCATAAAGGGGCTATCAACGAGAAAGAAAAAACGATCGCTGTGTTAGGTTCTGGACTCGATAAAATTTATCCCTCGTGCCACCAAAGATTAGCGCAACAGATTGTAGAAAAAGAAGGTGCTTTGGTTTCTGAGTTTTTTCCCGATGTTCCACCTAAGGCGGAACATTTTCCACGACGTAATCGAATTATTAGCGGCTTAAGTCTGGGGGTTATTGTCGTTGAAGCGGCTCAACGTAGTGGTTCCTTGATCACGGCACGCTATGCTGCTGAGCAAGGACGTGAAGTGTTTGCGATACCCGGTTCTATTCGTAATCCCTTGAGTGAAGGTTGTCATGCCTTACTAAAACAGGGCGCTACCCTAGTTGAAAGTGTGCAAGATATTTTGTTTGAGTTGTCTTTTTCGCCACTGTTGGTCAAGGAGAGCCATCTGTCTAAAGGACTCGATAGAGCCAGTGATAGACTTGATTTGGAATCCAGACTTGATTCTGAGGATATAAAGCTTGTAGAGTGCCTGGGTTTTGAAACAACGACGGTAGATAGCCTAGTCATGAGAACCGGTTTAGCAGCAGATAGACTACTTGCCCGTTTAGCATGGCTCGAATTACAAGACTATATTAGCGTGGTTCCTGGGGGTTATGTGAGGAAATAAACATGGCAAAAAATCTATTGATTGTTGAATCGCCTGCTAAGGCGAAAACGATCAAAAAGTATTTAGGTAAGGATTTTGAAGTGTTGGCTTCTTATGGGCATGTCCGTGATTTACTTCCTAAAGAGGGGGCAGTCAATCCAGAGCATGACTTTGCTATGACGTATGCTTTGATCGAGAAAAATGCAAAGCATGTTGACATGATCGTAAAGGCCGTTAAAACAGCAGACGCGCTTTATCTAGCCACTGATCCTGATCGCGAAGGCGAGGCGATTGCTTGGCATGTTTATGAGATTCTCAAACATAAAAAAGCGTTAAAAAATAAGCCCGTTTATCGCGTTGTGTTTCATGAAATTACGAAGTCGGCGGTGAATGCAGCAGTGGCGAATCCTCGTAATATTGCTATGGAGTTGGTCAATGCACAGCAAGCACGTCGCGCCCTGGACTATCTTGTTGGCTTTACCCTATCTCCATTACTTTGGAAAAAGGTACGGCGCGGTTTGTCAGCAGGTCGTGTGCAAAGTCCGGCGTTACGTTTAATTGTTGAACGAGAAGAAGAAATAGAGGCTTTCAAAACCCAAGAGTATTGGACAATTACGGCCAACACAAAGGCGGAACAACAGAGTTTTTTTGCACGTTTGATCGAATATAACAAAGAAAAACTAAGTCAGTTTAGTATCAGTACGCAGTCTCAAGCGGAGGAAATCAAACAAGCCTTAGAAAAAGTAGCACAAGGCCACTTGCTAGTGACAAAGGTTGAAAAGAAACAACGTAAGCGTAACCCCGCAGCACCCTTTACCACATCGACTTTACAACAAGAGGCTGGGCGTAAGCTGGGGTTTACTGCGCAGCGAACGATGCGTTTAGCACAACAACTTTACGAAGGTATTGATGTGGGCCAAGGTGCTGTCGGGCTGATTACTTATATGCGTACTGATTCCGTGCATTTGGCGAGTGAAGCGTTACAAGCCATTCGTGAATTGATTGCACAACGTTATGGTGAAAACGAACGACCAGAAACACCTAGGCAGTTTCGTAGCAAGAGTCGTAATGCCCAAGAAGCGCATGAAGCAATTCGGCCTACCCATGTTGAATATGCACCGGATCAAGTAAAAGCGCATGTAACGCCTGATCAAGGTAAGCTATACGAGCTGATATGGAAACGTGCGGTTGCTTCGCAAATGATTCATGCAACGATTGATACCGCGGCTGTTGATTTACGGGCTAATGCGACCTCGGATCACTGTTTTCGTGCCAATGGTTCGACTATCGTGCATCCTGGCTTCATGGCTGTCTACCTAGAAAGCAAAGATGAAGCGAAAGCAAAATCAGAATCAGAGGAAGATAGTAGACTGTTGCCGGTGATGAAGGTAGGTGATGAAGTCGAGCTCATTGATATCAGTGCCGATCAACACTTTACAGAACCTCCCCCGCGTTATAGCGAAGCGAGTTTAGTCAAAATGTTGGAAGAACACGATATTGGTCGGCCTTCAACGTATGTTCCTATTATTTCAACCTTACAAAATCGCGAATACGTGATACTGGATCAAAAGCGCTTTAAGCCCACGGATGTTGGCAGGATAGTGAATAAATTTTTAACGCGTTACTTTATGCAATACGTGGATTATGATTTCACCGCGCGCTTGGAAGATAAACTGGATCAAATTTCTAGAGGAGAACAAGAATGGATACCTTTATTAAAGGATTTTTGGATGCCTTTTAAAACATTAGTCGAAACCACGGAAGAAACGGTACAACGTAAAGATGTGACGCAAGAAGCCTTGGATGAAAGCTGTCCTAAATGCGGTAAACCTTTATCGATACGCTTAGGAAAACGCGGTCGATTTGTTGGCTGTTCTGGTTATCCAGACTGTGACTATACACGAAATATGGAAGGGGAAGTGACCACAGCCAGTGAGCCTGAGGTGGTGGAGGGGCGTCTTTGTCCAGATTGCGGTCATGCCTTACATATTAAAATAGGCCGTTATGGCAAATTTATTGGTTGTAGTTATTATCCAAAATGTAAGCACATAGAACCTTTAGAAAAACCTGCTGATACGGGAATTGAATGCCCTGAATGCCGCCAGGGTAGCTTACTTAAACGTAAATCGCGTTATGGTAAGATATTTTATTCTTGTTCTACCTACCCAGCTTGTCATTATGCTGTATGGAATGAACCGATTGAACAACCCTGTCCGCGTTGTGCCTGGCCGGTGATGACGATCAAGACAACGAAGCGTCGCGGTACTGAAAGAGTGTGTCCGCGTAAAGAATGTGCGTATGCGGAGTCTATGCCTGCAAGAGAAGAATGATAATTTCGTATTTCTAATAATATTTAGAGGAAAAAAATAAATGAAAAGAAGTTCAAGGAATGAAACAACGTGCGTGAATTCTAAAAACCCTTGTTTACCAAGCTCACTTTTAGATCAATATTCTACCATTCAAGTGCCGATTGGTGAGAGTTGTTTATTTTGGGCCACTGTCTTAGCTTATTTAGCTGGATTAAAAAACGACAAAAATTTTCCAGATGAGGAGAGCTACGAAATAACATTTAGCCTTGCTTGTAGAAATCTTTTTGGAAAAACAGACAAAGTCTTGAAAATAAAAAATCTAATTGATCATTTTTATTCTGTATTAGATATAAGGCTTATCCAATTTAATTCTACTTTAATAGACTTAGTAACATCGGTATTTCATAAGCGTGTTGTTGACTTTATGCATGAAGATAAAAGAGAATCTGAAATAGATTCAATGGTTAAATTATTGGGTTGTAACATTAGGGTGTTTGATTTACAGCATCAGTTAACGAAACTTTATGCGGTTAATTCAAATAACACCGATGATTTTATTCAAACTGAAGAAAAAATACTTCAGATACGAACCTTGTATTTGTTTTACGAAGCAGATAAAAAAAATTATTATTTTGGAATTAAATTAGAAGTCAAAAAAAATATTCCAGAACAGGTTTCCGGTTTATTAAATGAAGCTTTCTTACAAGAACGTATCGAAAATTTTGCAGAACTGCCTTATATTCAAGCGTTAACAAGTTCTGATGCTAGCGATCAGAAAAGTGATGCAGACTCCTGTTCTCATCGTGAAATCTTAAGGCGTATTAAATCACGTAGTCTCCCTAAAAAGACAGTTCAACGCCTTGTTGACGCTGAGTTTAATGCTGAAAGAAATACTTTTTTGCTCTCTATAATAGACGGTATATCAGTGGGCATTTTCTTAGAAATGTTATTATGGCTTTTACCGGCGTCGCCATTAGCGAGATTTATGTTTGACAGAGAATTAGTGCAGAAACTGGAATTTTCTACTTTTATTGAATCTCCTTATTCATTTTACCGATATTACCAATCATTTTTACTAAGGCCGACTCAATTCGATGCGTTATTAGATAAATTTTTTGATAGTAAAAAACCATTTACCATGGGTATGTTGTTTGGTGTTATGGGAGGCTTAGTAAAAGCTATTCTGAATAAAGCTATTCTAAATAGGGATAATGCCCATCAGTTTTTGATCATGATGGGTATTGGCCTTAGTATTATGCCGACCAATTATCTTCTAAATGAACGAATAGAAAGCATACAAATGATTTTTCGGAATTTAGGGATGCTATTTTTGGCCCCCAGAGGGTTAATGCATACGATAAATGCCTCATTATCTTGTTTGTCAAAAATACCAGAGATGGCAAGATCATTGACTGATAAGATGAGTGAAGAAATAGCTTCATGTTCTTTTTCTTTTTTTACTATAAAAAAATCTGAGAATATGAAAAATAAGTTTATGACTTTGTCGGGATTGTCTTTTCTACCTGGCAAAAGAGCTTGCCATTATTAATTTCAGCAGAGAAAATCTAGCACCCGCAGGTGCGCTTCAGGAAATAAATATTTATTTACCATTTAGCATATTCTATATATTTAGAATATATGTTAAAATAGATTTTAGGCACAGGTGCCGAGCTTCATTAAAATTCAGATAATTTTTTGAGATGTAAGACTCAACCCTATAAAAAAATAATCAATAACATAGTGATGAAAAGAAAGGAATCTTTATGCCACTTTCCGATGTTGACATAATTCAATTAGAAAAATTTGTTAACCTGTTTGTTTCTATTTTTGAAGAAACTTTATTAAATTACCACAAAAATTTAGTAGAGGAAGTACCAAAAGCGGGTAAGTGGGCTGAGCTTGTTGATTGGGTTATTCGGATGAGTACAACAGGGGTGTTGTTAGGAGCTACGACGACAGATAGTAACGCAACGGCGGTGGGTGCTTCGCTGGCGCTACCACTTCTTTCATTGACACTCTCTAATGTAGGAATCCATTACAATAGACAAAAACTTACAAAGTTGACAGCTCTTTTAGAGGTTTTTCAGAAAAATGAAGAAAGAAGAATTAAAATAAAAAAAAACTTGGTCGAAGCTGCTATTTTTATTTTTCGAAGCTTTGAAATTAAATTTAAAGATGTCACTATAAATCATAGCAACGAATTGGCCTTACTTAAACTGGCACGTGATGCAGTAGATAGAGCCTTTAATTTTTTTTACAAAAATTCATCATTATTAGAATCAGAAAAAAATTTTTTTTCTTCCATCAATATTACTAAAGCTATTATCTTAGGTCAGTCAAAAAGGTATAAAAGTATTTTTTTTATACCCAATAGACATGTGGGCTATTCATTAGATAACGGTATAACAACAACACAACTCTATCAAGAAACTCCTGTGCTAAAAATAGCATCTCAAGCTGGAAACTACTCTTATAAAATAAATAACGCTAGAAATATTTCTGATTTTCGCCTTGTTTTTGAATGGGAAGAAGAGAGAGAAGAAGTTAATACCCCTATTCAATGGGGAGTAGATGATGAAATTATGCTATTTGAAAATAGACCCTATAAGAAAACAAAACTCTTTATGGAAACTATTTTATCTAGCTTAACGCTGGTTTACTTAACAGAAGAAAAACTCCAAGAGATACAAGAAAGGATATTTGATGGAATGAATCAGAGTAGTAGCAATTTGGAACAATCTTTGAAACGGGAATTGGAGGAAGTAAAAACATACATTCGGAAAGACGTTATAGAGGAAATAGATAAGCTAGAAGAAAATGTCTCAGATATACGAGATCTTATGATTGTAACCTTGGAAAGTTTAACGACACTGAAAGAAGGACAAGACAAAATTAGTAAGAAAATTGTCTGTTTAACAGAAAGAAAGTTTAATTTTAGAGAAAGTATCGACGTAGCATTAGAAACGCTTAAGAAACCACCAACGAAACAAATAGCGGAGTCTGTGCTCGGGAAATTAAAATATTACCTATCACGTATAGATGCAAGCAATAATCAAGGCTTCTATATACCTCTTGATGGTTGTTACGATACCTCTATTCATAATAGAGACAGATTTCCATTATTTAATAAAGTTATTTTTTCACTCAGAAATTCTACTAATAAAACGACCTTATTCATTTTAGGAGAAGCTGGTTCGGGTAAAACGAGTTTTTCAATACATCTGACTCAATGTTTATTAGCGTCTCCTCTTTTTTCAATGAAACGCCTTCGTATACTCCCTCTTTATATTCGATTATCTAGTATTAGTGAGATGAAAGCACTGAAAACTACAACGATTGAGGATATATTAAAAAGCCATTACAAATTTAGTTCAAAAGAAATTGAGTTTTTATTGACAAATCAACAGCATTTTTTTTGTTTTATTTTTGATGGTATTGAATCGGATCTCGACCATAATGATTTTCATTTTTTACACGATCTTTATGATAAATTTCCTTTGAGTTATTGTATCTTTACTGCGTGTTTAAGTAAATTCAGATCGGAGAAATACTATAAAGATCTATTGATACCCGTTGATATCTATGGAAAACAGAAACTAAAATTTTTACAAGAAAAAACAATAAGGTTAGCCCCTTTCAACGAAAAATCTAAAAAAAATTATATCAATCAATATCTTGATAAAGGAATGGGTTTAGCATTAAATTATGAGAATGTTGATGCGGTTTATCGGCGAATCCAAGCGATTCCATCTTTAGATGACATTGTCGGCCTGCCTATTTTTCTGATGATGACAATGGAAATTCTTCCTTATCTTGAAAGATTTTATCAGCAGGAAAAAATAATGCTTTCATCTGAAAATATCCAGAAAGATCTATTTCATATGTACACGCATTTTGTTTATAGACAGGCAGCGGCTAAAATTAAAGAAAAAAAAGGAATAGTAGATGTGAAGGGTGTAACTATTTACGATTGCATTTTAACTTATAGTATAAAGCTGGCCCGGTTGATGAAAGAGACAGGGTTGGTAGAAATCAAGGAAAATCAATTATTTGCTAGTAAAGATTTATTTTCTACAGACAGTACATCAGAAGCTAGCAGTAGTGTCTCTAATCAATCCAATACGTTTTCGAAATTAACTTTTGATCAATATTCTGGATATAAACGGTGTTTTTCTAAGAAATATGACTCTTATTTTTTTGAGGATGGAGATGAATTTAGGATATACAAATATGGTTATCAGGGATGTGATTTTTTACATTCGTGTGAGATTCAAGGCAATGTTAGCTATTCGTTTGTACATAATAAATTTTTACATTATTTTTATACCTTGCCTGATAACAAAGTGCGGAGAAATAAAATTCAGGAGTTCATGGATAATAATAAACCTTCTACGGATGCAAAAGCGGGAACATCGTTGAAAGCTTCTATTTCTTCCATTCCCTTGCTCCCCACTAGGAGAGCTTCTACTTCTTCCGTTCCCTTGCTTCCCACTAGGAGAGCTTCTATTTCTTCCGTGCCCTTGCTTCCCACTAGGAGAGCTTCCACTTCTCGCACGCTATTGCTTTCCACTAAGAAAGTTGGTTATTTATCAACTGATAACTCCCCGGCTGATGATGCTGTAACAATCGGACCACTAATGTAACAGGTTGCCACCAGCACTATACTACAGACCTAATAATGATGAAAATGCTGTAAGAAAGTGTCTTCAAATGCACGATGACGGGCAAAAATCATCTGTTTTTCTGCGTTTCGCTACTCACATACGTCATGTATGCTCCGTTACGATACTCGAAAAATAGAGCTTTTTGACTCGTCCTAGCACATTTGAAGACACTTTCTAAATAGTTTGATACATACTGATGGGTAACGATTAGAAAAAATGTTGCAAGAACAATAATGTTGTGACTTCAGGATTTTTTTTCTACCTGGCAAAAGAGCGTGCCATTATTAATTTCAGCAAGGATGCGATCGCCGATATTGACGTCATCAATTGTACGGATTATTTGTTTTGTTTTCACATGTTTAATGACCGCATAACCACGTGCTAAACTGGCTAAAGGGCTAACGGCATGCAGCGTGCGGGATAGCGCTGATAGCTTTTGTTGGCGAATTTGTAATTGTGTTTTCATCGTTAACAGTAAACGTTGTGCTAAGTCGTCTAGGCGTTGGGCATTATCCTGTAAACGTTGACGCGGATGACGCAGACGTTTTCCAAGATTTTCAAGTTGTTGTTGATAGCTATTTAATTGATATTGCAATAATTTAACTAAACGCTGGGCTGTTTTTGTTAAAAGTTGCTGGTATTCCTGCTTATCAGGACTAGCTAATTGCGCAGCCACAGATGGCGTAGCCGCACGACAATCGGCTACCAGATCGGCAATAGTAAAATCAGTTTCATGGCCTATCGCGCTGATAAGGGGCAGATGACTTTTAAAAATAGCTCTAGCGACATTTTCTTCATTAAAAGACCATAGATCCTCTAAAGATCCACCGCCACGCGCTAAAATGAGCAGATCACATTCTTGCCGTTGATTAGCAAGCTGGATTTGTTGAACAATCTGTGTGGCTGCCATTTTTCCTTGTACCAAACAAGGGTAAATAATAATCGCAATAGCAGGGAATCTTTTTTTTAATATCGCACAAATATCTCGAAGTGCAGCCCCTGTGTCTGAGGTAATGACGCCAACAGTTTTAGGGAATTTAGGTAAGGACTTTTTATGAGTGATATCAAATAAACCTTCGGCGCTTAATTGCGCCTTTAATTTTTCAAAGGCCTTACGTAATGCACCTTCGCCTGCGAATTCTAGCGTATCGACAATTAATTGGAACTCGCCCCGCACAGGATAAAGACTAATTTTGGCACGTACTAAAACTTGCATGCCATCGTTGGGCTGACGATTTTTATACCGATGGCGTCCTTGAAACAGGGCACAGCGTACTTGTGCGTTGCTATCTTTTAATGAAAAATACCAATGTCCGGAACTAGGGCAAGCGAAATTAGAAATTTCCCCTTCTATCCATACCGGTAGAAAAGCGTCCTCTAATAAAGTTTGCACCATCTGGTTTAGTTCGGAAACACTGTAAATCACGTTTTCAGAACTCGAGTTCGATTTTTTTGTTTCTACTAAACTATTATTTAACATAAAAAAATATAGTCTCTAACGAGTATATTATGAATATATAGACTTTTTTAAAACCAAGTATTTTATTTGATTTCTAGGCGGATTGGCTTTGAGAAGCGCAATGTACACGCTAGTACATGAGCATCGGAAAAGACAATCCAACAACGAAATCAAATAGGGCGTGTTGACAATTGCGCTAGGATGAGCGAAAAAGAGTTGCTTTTTGAGTATCGTAACGGAGCATACACAGCGTATGTGAGTAACGAAACGCAGAAAAGCGACTCTTTTTCGCCATCATCGTGCAATTGTCAACATGCTCTGCACGCTACAAAAAATAAAAATAGTCCGTCATGGCGAGGCCGAAACGTTAGTGAGGCCGTGGCCATCCAGAAAAAATGAAGCGTTTCACCCGATTGCCGCGCGCTTCGCGCTCGCAATGACGAAAAATGCTTTACTATCGCTTCAACCAAAAATTAACTGTCTTTTCAATAGCTTACTTCATCCTAATACATTTTTTGTAGCGTGCAAAGGTCAACATGCCTTAAAAGACGCCAGTTTCATAGCACTAGTCGACGACTTGTCTCCTGACATCAATCACATTCGGAACCTGTTTGATCCGATCCAATACTTTACTTAAGGAAATTAAACTGGGAATTTCGATGGTCAATTTAATGAAGGCTTTTGGTTCTTTATTGTTTGATAGTGTTAGTCCAATCAAATTAAGCTTTTCATTCGCAACTAAGGTAGAGACATCCCGTATTAGTCCAGGACGGTCATATGCTTCAACACAAACATCAACAGGATAGACTTGGCTGGCTTTTTCCCCCCAATCCGCTTGGACTAAACGAAGTTGTTTATCAGATTCGAGGTTTAATAAATGGCTGCAATCATCACGATGTAGAATAATACCACGCCCTTGGGTAATAAACCCCCGGATAGAATCGCCAGGAACGGGCTTACAACAACCTGCTGTGTGCGTTAGGAGGTCAGTAACGCCAGCAATAGTGATACCTTCTGGTAAGGTACTTTTTGGTTTTCCCAGCAAAATTTCTGGTTCAATAAGCAGCTTAGTTTCATGCAAATGCTCCCGTGTTTGGAGCGCATTTAATAGCTGTGTAATACGTAGATCACCACTTCCTAAAGCCGCTAACAGTTCTTTTTTACTTTTAAAGTGTAGCTTAAGCGCTAATTTTTCTTGATCGACTGTTATTAATCCAAGGCGTTGGCATTCTTTATCTAATAATGTTTGGCCATCGATGACATGTTTATCATAATCTTGGTTTTTAAACCAATGATGTGCTTTGGCTTTTGCTCGGGCCGTATATAAATAGCCTAGATGAGGATTTAACCAGTCTCGGCTTGGAGATCCTTGTTTGGCAGTGAGGATCTCAACTTGTTCACCAATTTTTAATTGATAGGTAAGAGGGACGATTGCGCCATTGATTTTAGCGCCGCGACAACGATGTCCAATTTCACTGTGGATATGGTAGGCAAAATCTAAAGGGGTAGCGCCTTGAGGCAGATCGATAATATCACCATTCGGCGTAAATACATAAATTCTGTCATCTAAAACGCTGATGAGGCCAGGCGCAGCGGTTTTACCTTGTTGAACTAATTCTTTTTGCCATGCAAATACTTGCCGTAGCCAAGCAATCTTTGTTTGATAAGTGGCATTTTGCTGTGAGTTTTCTTTATATTGCCAATGCGCAGCTAAGCCATGTTCCGATTCTTGATGCATTTGATGTGTACGTATCTGGATCTCAAGTGTCTTTTTATCAGATCGCAAAACGGCTGTATGAATAGAACGATAGCCATTGGATTTGGGAGCGGCAATATAATCATCAAACTGTCCATTAATGGGCGGCCATAAACCATGAATGATACTTAAGGCATTATAACAATCTTTAACGGTATTTACTAAAATGCGGATTGCATTTAAATCATAAAGCTCTTCAAACTGTAATTTTTTCTGCTGCATTTTTCGATAAATACTATGGATATGTTTTACTCGGCCATGTAATTGAAAGTTCTGTAAATGCGCATTTTCCAATACCATCCGTAATTCTGCGATTAATGTTTCGACATAAGCCTCTCTATCGACCAAGCGTTCTTGTAATAAACTTGCTATTTTTCCATAAACTTCGGGTTCTAAATAATGCAAAGAGAGATCTTCGAGTTCCCATTGCAACTGGCCCACGCCAAGACGATTAGCAAGAGGAGCATAAATATCCAATGTTTCTCGTGCATAGGCTTGTCTCGTTTCTTCTTCTAGAGTATCTAAAGTGCGCATTGTTGCTACACGTTCCGCTAGCTTAATTAAAACCACACGCATGTCCTTTACCATAGCAAGTAGCATTTTTCGCATGTTTTCCAATTGCGTTTGGTAGATAGGAGTAGAAGTGCTAGAAATACGGATAGCGTCCATTTGTTTAGCGCCTTCAATGAGTTTAGTCACCTGTGGTCCTAAATGTTCATTGATGGTCTCTGGGCAAAGTTCAGTATAGTTAACACCACTATAAATCAATGAGGCGGCTATGGTTTCTTTGTCTAAGTGTAAATCTAATAGAATTTCCGCCATCGTTAATCCCTGTTGTAAACAAGAAATATTGGTAGGGGTTACTTTTGATTCACCGACAATTTGGCTTAAAATACAAGCTTGTCGGATGAGTGTAAAGTCATCTTGATTGCGTTGCATGGCTGCATGGTGTAACCATGCTTCCAGATTAATACTACTATCATCGTTTAAGTAGAGAGAATTTTTTATTTTAACCATAATGATGGATCCTTCTTTTTAGCTTATATACCCATTGTCCTTGAAGTTGCGAATAGCAACTTCAAGGACTTTCTTTTGGATAGTTACACGGTACTTTGTGCCAAAAATTCACAAATTTTGTTTTCTAGCATACGATATCCGCCTTGGTTATTCTTTCCAGGAATAGAGTCGTTAATTAAAATAGAAAAAGCTAGCGTTTGATTATTTGCAGTACGGATATAACCCGCTAAACTGCTTATGCCGTGCATACTTCCCGTTTTTGCATGAATTCTACCTAATACAGCACCGCCTAGTCGATGTTTTAGTGTTCCATCGCGACCGGAACTGGGCAATGATGCAAAAAGTAAGTCACTTTCGGGCAATTCCGTGTAAGCATAATTAAGTAATTTAACAAAGGCATTCGGTGTGACTATATTATCTCGTGATAAACCAGAACCATCGACCATCATCACATGTGCAAAGTCAATATCCGTTTTTCTGGCAAGAATAGCTTGCACGGCGCTTCGTCCTGTTTTCCAGCTACCTTGCGCTGAAAAGTATTTTTCCCCTAATTTTTTTAATAGGCTATCTGCAATCAAGTTATCTGACTTTTTTAACATGTTTTTTATCAAAAATGCTAGCTCAGGCGAACTGTTTTCAGCAAGGGTTTTTGCCAAGGGAGGTGTTTTACCATAAACGATATTGGTATAACGGATGGAATATTTTCGTAATAAGCCCGCTAAAATGTCATATGTAGCAAGGTTGGGATTTTGCAGTGCAACGGCAAAGGATAAAGGACCCATCTTGGGTGAAAGATAGCCTCTTAATGTATAATGATTATTTGAATGAACGGTATTAGGTTTTAAATCTAATGAATAACGTGCTCTTTTTAAACGTTTCGTTACGGCCTGATTGTCGATGACTATGCCCAGATTGCTATTACTTTTTACAAGCGTTGGATGTGGTAACCGTTTGTTAGGTTTTACGCTAAGACTGAAGCAATTTCGATTGATAATTGTTGCAGTAACAGGTGCCGCATAACAAAATATTTTATCATCAATCACTCGCCCCGGGGGCCAGGTGCTACGATCGATGACGGTATCGTCGATAACGATATTTCCTTGCACCTTTTTAATATGTTGTTTACGTAAACTCTCCAGCATATCTTTGAGATCCTCTAAGGTCAAATAGGGGTCGCCACTAAATTTGACATAAAGATTGCCAGTCAGGACGCCATTCACGATTCTTGCTGCTGGGTTTGTTAGAAAACGGGTTTTGAATTGATAATGAGGGCCTAAATAATCCAATGCGGCAATACCCGTAAACAGTTTTAGTGTACTGGCAGGAACAAAGCCGTGGTTTGCATGATACTGATATAATACTCTACCAGTAGAGAGAGACTGAATAGAAACACCGATATGGTATCCTTTAAAATGGCTGATAATTTGGTTCAAATTCGCTTGCAGTGTTATAAAATTTGTTGGATGTCCGTTTTCATCATAAGCCGCGAAACTTTGTGTCGCCGGTATTATTAGGCTAATAGACAAGCCTATTGGCAATATAAAACGCAGTGCTCTTCGCATAAGTCTAATAAATTTATTCATATTACCTATTTAGAAAGTGTCTTCAACTGTGCTAGGATGAGACAAAAGGCGCTGTTTTTCGAGTATCGAAACGGAGCATACATGATGTATGTGAGTAGCGAAACGCAGAAGAACAGATGATTTTTGGCCGTCATCGTGCATTTGAAGACACTTTCTTAGTAAATAAACAAATTGTTTCGCTATGCTGAGTGTGAGGAAACATATCCATGATGCCCGCTTGCTGTAGACTATAGCCTTGTTTTGCTAATTCGCCAGCATCCCGTGCAAGTGTAGCTGAATTACAGGAGATGTAGACAATACGTTCTAGTTTCCAAGATGAGAATTGTCGAATAATATCAAAAGCACCAGAACGCGGAGGGTCTAATAATAGCTTATTAAAGGCTTGTTGTGCCCAGGCTTCACCTTTTATAGTCCTTGTTAGATCCGCGCTATAAAACTGAGTATTAGTTATCGCATTATGCATAGCATTTTTTCTTGCTCGCGCTACGAGTTCTGGAGACCCCTCTACGCCGATGACGGATTGACATTGTGTCGCAAGGGGTAAGCTAAAATTACCTAAGCCACAAAATAGATCCAATATCTGGTCACTGAAATTAGGTGCGAGCAATTCCATAGCGCAGCTTATCATTGCTTGATTGATAGCCGCATTGATCTGAATGAAATGGTTGGGTTCAAAGAGTAGCTCTAACGGTCTATCGAGAAGGCCGTTAGGATGCAAACGATAGCTCAGCGGATTAGGTGCTGTTTCTGGCCAAATACAATGTATTGTACTCTCGTTTCCTGGCTGCAAATAAAGCTGTAATTGATAGTTCTTGGCAAAGGCTTTGAGCGTAGTCTCGTCTTCTATCTCCAGAGGGTCTAGGTGTCTAAAGACGAGTGCCAACGTATCATCTCCTACGGCAACTTCAATTTGTGGAATCGTTTGATAGGCTTTAAGTGCGCTAATAAGATTTTGTAAAGGGGATATGAGCTGTCCTACTTTAGGGTCAAGTATTTCACATCCTTGTAATTGGGCAAGATAACGTCCATTTTTTTCTCGAAATCCGACTAATACCACTTGTTTTTTAGTAACGTATTTAACTCCCAGTCGTGCGCGACGTCGGTATCCCCAATTCATGGCTTTGAGGGGAGGTAATAAGATTTTGGGTTGAACCCCTGCGGTATGAGCCAGCTGTTCTAATAGTGCTTTTTCTTTATGCTGTAATTGTGCGTCTGTGCTGAGGTGTTGTAGGCTACAGCCTCCACAAATACCATAATGTGAACATAGGGGCATAACACGGTTTGGTGAACTATTGAAAATTTCAATGGCTTTTGCTTCGTCATATTGACGGTGCTTTTTTACATAATGAATTAAAACGGTTTCACCGGGTAAAGCGTTTTCAATAAAGGTTGTTTTGCCATCAATGTGTGCAATACCGCGCCCTTCGTGGGAAAGATCAGTCACCAGAATGGTTGAAGTCGATACAGGCGTATTTAGCTTTTCCATGCCTTGATAAATTCTTCAAAGTGGGATTTTTTTTCTTGGGCAATACATTCCTGCGCGTAAGCGCATTCTTTTTGATAGGCTTCGGGCGTTAATTTACCTCGGATTAACTCGAATCGAAGATAAATTAAATAGGTATTGAGTACATCAGTCTCGCAGTAATCTCGAATAGCTTTGAGTTTTCCCTGTAAAAAATAATCCCATACTTGTGATCCATCCATGCCCAGCTTCCCTGGTAGGCCTAACATCAAGGCAATTTCTGTTAACGGTGCATTTGAACGGCCTTGGTAGCCCGCTAATATATCCATGAGATCACTGTGCCGATAGTGATAACGACTGAGATAATTATTCCAGCGAAAACTTGCATCACCATCATCACCGGTATTCCAATAACTTGGACTGCTAATTCCACATAACAAAGCACGATAATGTAAAATGGGCAAATCAAAGCTGCTTCCATTCCACGAAACTAATATGGGTAAGTATTTTTCAATACATTTAAAAAAAGATCCGATAAGTTCCTCTTCGCTGGAGTTTACATTGCCAAGGGAGGCGATTTTAAATTGATCCTTGCTGCGTAAAGCACCAGAGATGGCAACAATTCGTTGTAGATGATGAGGGAGAAAAGCAGAGCCTGTCTTTTCCTGTCGTTTTTTTGACATAATTTCAGCAACTTCTTTATCACTTTCTTTTTCTAAATGATAGAGAACTCTCCCAGTTTTTGTATCGGGGACCGTTTCAATATCAAAAACAAAAATGTTCATAGGGTCACTTCGAAGAATCTAATAACAGCATGGAGGCATAACAACATATTTTTAGCTTCTTGGCTAGGTTGTGTAGCGAGTAGTGATAAGCTAATCTATTCACGTTATGCAAGAGGTCTATTACAGGTATGAGAATTATTTTGTTAGGTAGTCCAGGCGCGGGAAAGGGTACGCAAGCAAAATTTATTACGGCTTATTATCACATTCCGCAAATTTCTACCGGAGATATGTTGCGTTCTGTGGTAAGTCAAGGGACTGAAGTCGGTTTGCGAGCAAAGGCCATTATGGAGGCAGGTCAATTGGTGCCGGATGAAGTTATTATTGCCTTAGTTGAAGCACGTATCAAGCAGCTTGATTGTAAAAATGGCTTTTTGTTCGACGGCTTTCCGCGTACCTTACCTCAGGCCGAAGCCATTCGGAAAAACCGTATTTTTATTGATTTTGTTATTGAAATTACCGTGGATGACGAAGAAATTGTTAAACGCTTAAGTGGTCGTCGAATTCATCCCGCTTCAGGTCGAATTTACCATCAATTGTATCATCCTCCACTGACTGCAAATAAAGACGATTTGACCGGCGAAGACCTTATACAACGTGAGGATGATTCCGAAGAAACGGTTCGTGAGCGTTTACAAGTCTACCATCAACAAACCAAACCATTGATTCATTATTATCAGGATTGGCAGCGCCGTGGCGATCCACAAGCACCGCGCTATATTCAAATTGATGGGCATGCAGAGGTCGAAGAGGTGCGTGATCGGATAGTGACTGAGTTAGGGACAGAACCTAAATAAATTGCCTACGTAGTTTAACTACGTAGCTTGTTATCCGATACATCTATACCCTTCGCCTTTCAAGATGTGGTGTTGTTGCACATCGGCACTCACGTGCTCATGTATATCTCATACACTCCGCTTGTTCATCCTCGTGCGCCTAACCACATCTTGAAATCTTTTGGGTATAAACACAATAAAAAACGCTGTAAATCTTCAGGTAATTCTGCTTTCAGCATATAACTTTTGTTTATGGATGATAAGGTAAATGTCAGTTGGCTTGCATGTAGAAAAAGTCGTTTACAGCCTAAATTACGCATTTTTTTATTAGCGATTTTATCGCCGTATTTTTCATCGCCAATAATGGGATGTTTCGCATATTGGGAGTGGACACGAATTTGGTGGGTCCGGCCACTAATAGGCATGGCTTCTACAAGGGTTGTATCAGAAAAATATTGAATAGGACGAAATTGAGTTAAACAGATTTTCCCATCTTTATGTACTCGGACGATACGTTCTCCTGACTGCAGTTGATTTTTATATAAGGGGGCATCGATCTTTTTCAAAGATTGCGGCCAGTGACCGGCAACTAATGCAATGTAGGTTTTTTTGATGATTCCTGTCCTTAGTAATTCATGTAGTTCTTTTAAGGCACTGCTTTTTTTAGCTATCAATAAACAGCCGGAGGTATCGCGATCCAATCGATGAACTAATTCTAAATATTTTTGTTTGGGGCGTAAAGCACGTAAAATTTCAATCACGCCTAACGTTATTCCGCTTCCACCATGGACAGCTATTCCTGTCGGTTTATTAATAAGCAGAAAATTTTTTTCTTCAAAAATGATAGCTTTTTCAAGTAAAGTGGCTAATTTTTCACTAGGAGATTTTTTTACATTAGCAGTAGAAAGTCTTAGAGGAGGGAGGCGGATGATATCGCCCTCTTGTAGCCTATAGTCGGGTTTTATCCGTTTTTTATTAATCCGTACTTCACCTTTACGTACAATTCTGTAAAGGCGACTTTTAGGCAAGCCTTTCAGTTTGGAGAGTAAATAGTTGTCTAGACGCTGGCCGACATGGTCTGTGGTTACGGTTACGTGTTGAATGGTTTGCACAATAGCGTTAATCTAGCATAAAGATTACGCGCCTATCCACTAGATTTGATATACTCTTCACAATCTTGAATTTTTGGCTGTGTTCCCGCTCAGTTCGCAATCCTCATGTATTACCATACACTTCGGTTGCTCATCTTCGCGGCGCCTTGCCAAAAACCCCATTGTTTTGAGTATTATAGAGGCCATTATGACCCATCCTACAACATTGACTAACAAAGATTTATGCCTTCCTGATGCTTCAACGTTAACGATGAAAGGTTCATTTTCCATTGAGCTGCCAGTTTGTAAAGCAACATTAGGGCCAGATGTTATCGATGTGGCGGGACTGGCAAAAAATAACGTATTCACCTATGACCCTGGATTTTTAGCTACCGCTGCTTGTGCTTCTAAGATAACGTTTATTGACGGAGAAAAAGGTCAATTGCTATATCGGGGTTACCCCATCGATCAGTTAGCAGATCAATCGGATTTTATAGAGATTGCTTATTTATTGCTTAATGGTGAATTACCCACAGTAACAGAAAAAAAAGCATTTAATACACAAATTAATGAACATACGATGGTACATGAGCAGTTACGTCATTTTTTTAATGGATTCCGTAGAGATGCTCATCCTATGGCAATTATGCTGGGTGTTGTGGGAGCCTTATCGGCTTTTTATCACGATTCATTAGATATTAATAATGCCGAACACCGAAAATTAGCTGCTTTACGCTTAATTGCCAAAATGCCCACCTTGGCAGCGATGTGTTACAAGTATTCTACCGGTTTACCCTTTATGTACCCTTCTAACCATTTACATTATGCCGAAAATTTTTTGCATATGATGTTTGGTGTGCCCACTGAAAAAAAACCACCGAATCCAGTGTTAGCCCGTGCGTTAGATAGAATTTTTATTTTGCATGCCGATCATGAACAAAATGCCTCTACATCGACAGTGAGACTTGCTGGTTCAACAGGCGCTAATCCTTATGCCTGCATTTCTGCAGGAATAGCTGCACTATGGGGACCTGCCCATGGGGGAGCTAATGAAGCATGTTTAAATATGCTGCATGAAATAGGTGATGTAGGCCATATTAAGAAGTATATAGAAAAAGCCAAAGATCCGAATGATCCTTTTCGATTAATGGGTTTTGGACACCGCGTGTATAAAAACTATGACCCAAGAGCAAAGGTCATGCGAGAAACTTGCCACGAGGTGTTAGAAGAAATGGGGCAAAAAGAACAGCCTTTGTTTAAACTTGCATTGGCTTTAGAAAAAATTGCTTTAGAAGATTCTTATTTTGTTGAAAGAAAACTTTATCCCAATATCGATTTTTATTCGGGAATTACGTTAAGTGCATTGGGGATTCCTTCGAATATGTTTACTGTTATTTTTGCGCTTGCGCGTACGGTAGGTTGGGTTTCGCATTGGGAGGAAATGATAGCAGATCCTAAGCGTCGTATTGCCAGACCACGACAATTGTATATCGGAAAAACTCAACGAAGCTATATTCCTCTTGAAAAAAGAAAATAAATACCCATATACCCACTTGCACTAGGAAATTCGGGGCGGGTTCTGTCTGCTTTGCACAGGACAAAAAATAATGTTTGAATATACGCTATTGAAAAAACAGCTAATTTTTGTTTTAGTCGGTAGTAATGCATTTTTCGTCATTGCGAGCGCGAAGCGCGCGGCAATCCAGTGAAAGGCTTAATTTTTCCTGGATGGCCACGGCCTTACTAACGTTTCGGCCTCGCCATGACGAGCTATTTTTAATTTTTGTAGCGTGCAAAGTTCTGTCTGTCTCATTTTAGAGTGCTTAATGTTATTTTAATTAAAGGATGTTAATTTTTATTTTTATTTACTTAACAAAAGGAAATTAAAATTATGACAAATTCTAACGTACAAATAAAAAAAAAGCGAGGTAGGCCACCCTTAAGTGCAGCTAAAAAAATGCAACGTAGTAAGGCGGCTCAAAATGCGCGTGCGCTACATAAGGCTTTACGGGCTAAAATTGCATTACTCAAGACGGATTTTAAAGCAAGGTTAAAAATTGCAACTCATGAAGCCTATCAAAAAGCACTGGAAAAGGTTGTTAAAATTGAACGTAAAAAGATGGAAGCTAATTATAAAGCCTTAGCGCTTGCAAAGGCTAAGTTTGGAAAAAAGCTTTCAAAAGCTTCGCAACGGATGATGATGGTAAAAGGACGGCGCGGAAGGCCTTCACAGCTTAATCTAGCAAAAGGGGCTGGGATGAGAAAACGTGGTCGGCCACGGAAAATGAAATAGGTTTTTAAATGGGCATTAATGCAACATTAAAAAAGTAGTGGTTTTTAAAAAGAAAATCATAGCTTACACTTACGGTGTCTTTTGTTCTTCATTTTATGAATTATTTTCAAAAAATAAAATTAAAACGATTACAAAAAAGACTTCATAAATTACTCAGTCTTTATGAACAAGAAGGGTTAGATAGTCACGTAAAATCTTTAACTCAAGGGTTTTATGCCATGGCTGGGCTTTATGAAAGGCATCGATTCGATAAACATGTACCCAATGCTGAATTTTATGCCCTAGAATGTTATCGAGTCTTAGCCAGCTATGGTGATGTAAAGGCGCAGTATTTGCTGGGTGAACGCTTATTGAATTATGGAAAATTTTGGGAGAGTTTGAGCCAAAATTCCCTTTATAAGACAAATAGGCCTAAAGCTTATGCACAGTCTTTTTTTGATGAATCGCTAGTCTATCTACAAGCAGCAGACGAACAAAGTTATCCTTTAGCACGTCGCTTATTGGGGATGATCTATATTCATGCTTGGGGGAGGCCATCTGATTTGCAGAAAGGCTATCAGCTTATTTTAGAGAGCATCGATTTAGAACAGGCTTGGGGTAGAGCGACTCAAATTTTTGATACGCTCAAATTAAATTCCCCTGAGTTTTTTGCTGCCTTAAGGGTCTATAAAGGGTAAAATGTAAGCCTTTTTGAGGTATAAATGGGCTAAAGACGTTCATTTTTTGTACGATTTATGCTATAGTGGCTTTTCCTTTGCGTAGCAAGGAGGAGGTTATTACAGTGATATTAAAGAAAATAACAAGTTTATTGCTCTTGGCCAGTGGTCTTTTTACTATGGCCGTCAGTGCTAGTCCTATGAGTGAATTAAGCATGCAGAACGAAACCAGTCAATTTCGTAGCCAAGCATCAGGGCTTAATCCTAAGGCTTTACAGCTAGGGTTAAAGGCTTACACCAAAGCGAGGGATGAAGGTTTAGATAAGCAACAAATCTTAACGATCGTTGACTATACTAAGCCATCAACAGCCCGTAGACTTTGGGTATTAGACTTAAAGAACCACACTGTTCTTTTCAATGATTACGTTGCCCACGGACAAAATAGTGGTGGTAATTATGCACGCGCCTTTTCTGATAGGCCAGGAAGTTTGGAATCAAGCATAGGTGTGTTTTTAACCGAATCGACCTATGATGGTAAGCACGGTTATTCCTTAAGAATAAAAGGATTAGAAAAAGGATTTAACGATAGAGCGGAATCTCGTGATATTGTTTTTCACAGAGCTGATTATGCGACAGCACAATTTGCACAATCGCATGGTCGCTTAGGAAGAAGTTGGGGTTGTTTTGCAGTAAGTCCAACGATTGCCACTTCCTTAATTCATACGATTAAAAGTGGGACCTTAGTCGTTGCTTACTACCCTGATCCATCATGGTTATCGAAGTCTCAATTTCTTTCATAAGAAGTAAAGCAGCCTTAAGGCTGCTTTTTTTGTCTATGTATACCCGATCACACGACGGTGCTTGAGCACAAAGCTTAGGTTTGATGATCCTAGAGCTAGAGCAATAATTTTTTTAAAACCCCCTCATAGATTAAAACTAATTTTTCTAAATCGGCAATGGAAACATTTTCGTTGATCTGATGGATGCTTCGATTACAAGGTCCGAATTCCACAATCTCTGTTCCTGATGCTGCTATAAAGCGTGCATCGGAAGTGCCTCCTGTTGTGGAAATGCTAGGAGATATGCCGGTGATTTTTTTTATGACAGAAAGTATATCCTTGCATAATCGGCCTTCAGAGCTGAAAAAGGGTTTTCCTCCATGTTGCCAATGAATCTGATAATGTAAGCTATGCTTCTTTAAAATTGTTATCACAATTTCTTGTAATCTTTCAGCTGTTGTTACAGGCGAGTAACGAAAATTAAATGTTACTTCTAGTGTGTCTGGGATTACGTTCCCCGCTCCAGTGCCGCCATGGATGTTAGAAAGCTGAAAACTCGTTGCTTGAAAATGAGGGTGGGATGTCTTATCCCACGAAGTGAGCAGTAATTCGGCTAGAATGGGTGAAAATAGATGAATAGGATTTTTAGCTAATTGCGGATAAGCAATATGGCCTTGTTTTCCTTGGATAATCAAATGCCCTGATAATGATCCGCGCCGTCCTACTTTTAACATATCGCCTAATTTTTCTTCACAAGTAGGTTCTCCTACTAAACAAAAATTAATTTTTTCATTCCTTTTTTTTAGGACTTCCACCAACTTTGCGGTGCCGTCAATACTAGGGCCTTCTTCATCGCTAGTAATCAACCAAGCGATAGAACCGATATGATTAGGGTTTTCGGTAATAAATTTTTCACAGGCCACTAACATCGCAGCCAAACTGCCTTTCATGTCGGCACTACCGCGACCATAAAGAATGCCATTTTTAATCGTAGGTTGAAAAGGGGGGCTTTCCCATTTTTCTGCAGGTCCTGGCGGTACAACATCAGTATGTCCTACAAAAACAAATAAAGGTTGTTTTTTTCCGCGTCTAGCCCAGAAATTATTGACTTCTCCAAACGGTAAGTGTTCAATTCCAAAGCCTAAGTCTTGCAAACACTGACTTAAAATGGTTTGACAACCTGCATCTTTAGGTGTTACAGAAGGGCAAGCAATAAGCTGCTGCACAAGTTCAATCAGAGATAACATAGCTACAAACCTATATAATTTCTCTAGGATAATTTCTATGGTACCGCAAAAGTGCTAAGGAATAATAGGGTATAAAAGTAATGGATATTCACAGGGGTATAAAAACACAGGAGTATAAAAAAATAAATGAATGAAGTCCAAATTGCTATTCTCTTTTTTTGTTATTACCCAATGTTTGACTTAAAGGGAGCGTTAGAGTGCGAAGTTTGTAAACGTCGTGTATACTTGGCGGCGAATTTAGGTGATGGAAAGAAGTCAAATGACTAGCACCTTGTTATTTATTTATTTTGTTATTTTCTTAGCATTTGCGTTTGACTTTATCAATGGATTCCATGATGCCGCTAATTCTGTTGCTATTATGGTGGCAACTAAAGTTTTAAAGCCATTTACTGCAGTTTTATGGGCAGCCTTCTTTAATTTTATTGCTTTTTTATTCTTCCATCTCAATGTGGCGACCACAATGGGTTCAGGATTAATTGAGCCACACATCATTACACCTTACATTCTTTTTGCAGCGCTAATTGGTGCTGTTATTTGGAATCTTTTAACCTGGTATTTTGGTTTACCTTCTAGTTCATCGCATGGACTCATCGGTGGATTAGTCGGTGCTGCAGTCGTTGGAGGCGGTTGGAGTGTTTTGAATTGGCACGGGCTATTACCGGTATTCATTGCCATTGTTTTATCGCCCGTATTAGGTTTGTTGATAAGTTGGTTGCTTATAAAAGGTTCCTATTACTTACTAAAGAATGTGGATTCTACTAAAACAGAACGATGGGCTAAGCGTGCTCAATTTGTTGCAGGGGCTTTGTTAAGTTTAGGTCATGGTGGTAATGATGCACAAAAGACCATGGGTATTATTGCTGTATTATTATTTTCAACAGGTCTTTTAAATGGACATTTTTACGTTCCCTTTTGGGTTGTTATCTCTTGTAACTTTGTTATGGGTTTAGGGACATTGATAGGAGGTTGGCGCATTATTCATACCATGGGTAGCAAGCTGACGAAATTAACACCATTAAGTGGGGGTTGTGCAGCGACAGGTGCGGCGTTAACCTTATTTGCAGCAACGGATTTGGGTATTCCAGTTTCAACAACACATACCGTAACAGGTGCTATCTTGGGTGTTGGTACAAGTAATGGCTGGCTAAATACGCATTGGCCAACGGTACGACGAATTCTTTGGGCATGGGTGCTGACTATTCCTGCGGCAGCATTCGTTGCAGCGGCTGTTATGGCGACAGAGATATTTTTCAAATTAGGTATAGCTTAGGTTCCGTCTCTAACGTTATGATTGCGTATTTACAGTAATGAATAAATAGAGTAAGTTTTAAAGAATAACGAATAAATAAAAAAATCTTATGACCCGCTGGATGCTAGGGTTTTTAGTCGGTGTGATGATTATCACACGCTTTTCTTATTTGCCTTCATTGCAAATAGCTTGGTGGTGTATTGGGATAAGTATTGGATTTATTTATTTCTACCGCACTCCCTTTTTTTTGTTTCCATTCTTGATTGCTTGTTTTTTAGGATTTTCCTGGGCGTTGATAGTTGCGCATCATAGAATGCATCATTATTTGCCTAAAATGCTAGAAGGGAAAACACTGATTGCAATAGGAACTATTTCGTCTATGCCCGAATATCATGAAAATCAATTACGTTTTGATTTTCTTATTAAAGAAATAGCTACAAAAATTCCTGTCAATTATCCTTTGCGAGTTCGTTTACATAGAGTTCATTACTACAACTGGAAAGGCGAAGGGAATAAATTACCCCAATTAAAAAAAGGTGATGTATGGCAGTTTTCTGTTCGTTTGAAACGACCTCGATCCTTTTGGAATCTCGGCAGTTTTGATTCTCAAGCACAACTATTCCAGCAAAATATTCAAGCGACTGGCTATATCGTTGCGGGGTTTCCTGCTCGTTTCCTCCAAGCAGCAAGTGTTTATTATTCCATAGATAGCATGAGGAAAAAGTTAACATCTAATATAAAAACATCCCTGAAAAATTACCCGTTAGTGGGATTAATCACTGCCTTAACCACAGGGGTACGCTATGAAATTACCAATGAACAGTGGCAGGTTATGCGTAGTACTGGCACCAACCATTTATTTGCTATTTCAGGACTACATCTGGCTTTTATTTCCGGGATTATTTACTTTTGTACCCATTTTTTTTTCTGTCGTATTCCTTATGCTGCACTCATTATTCCAGCATCTCAAGTCGCTGCCGGATTGACGGGCGTGTTTGCTGTTTTTTATGCCGCATTGGCGGGTTTCGCTTTGCCAGTGGCACGTGCTTTACTGATGTTATTAGTATTTTTATGGGCAAATTTATCTCGACGCCACCTTGCTTTTGGACATGCATTTAATTTTTCACTACTCACTATCTTAGTGTGTTCACCTTTCTCAGTGTTATCAGCTAGTTTTTGGCTTTCTTTTATGGCAGTGGCGTTTATTCTTTATGGGTCTTTAGGTCGACTTAAAGCAGAAAATGCTTGGCAGACTTGGGGAAGAGCACAGTATAGCGTCGGTTTTGGCTTAATCCCTTTATCATTATTATTCTTTCATCAGATTTCTTGGATCAGTTTTGCCGCTAATTTGCTAGCAATTCCAGTAATAGGCTTTGTCATTTTACCAATGACTCTGCTAGGTAGTCTCATGACAGTATTAATTCCAGCATGGGGCAGTACACTGTTAGTGTTAACGGAACGACTTCTTGAATTACTGTGGCAGTTTTTAAGCTACCTTTCTATGATGCAATGGGCACAATACACAGCGTTTATAGCGACACCATGGATATTGTTTACCAGCCTACTGGGTTTGCTAGTATTACTCGCTCCGCATGGTATTCCAGCACGTTATTTAGGTATGATTTATTTATTACCTTTATTTTTCTGGAAACCGCAAGGACCTAAAAGTGGTGAAATTTGGTTTAGCCTCCTAGATGTGGGCCAAGGACTAGCCTCAGTGATAAGAACGCAAAATCATACTTTGGTTTATGATACTGGTCCAAATCGATCTTTTGACGCAGGTCGCGTTGTGTTGGTTCCTTTTTTACAAAAGCTTAGTATTTCAAAACTCGATATGTTGATGGTAAGCCATGGTGATAATGATCATATCGGAGGTGCTAATAGTCTTTTACAACAATTACCGGTAACTAGTATTGTCAGCAGCATTCCAAAAAAATTCTTACCACGTCGTGCTAGTTTTTGTCAGGAAAAAACGAGTTGGCAATGGGATAAGGTCAATTTTGAAATATTATATCCTGCTGCGAATGACATTTATTTAGGTAATAACAGTTCCTGTGTGCTAAAAGTTAGTAATCGTAGCCATAGTATTTTATTAACCGGTGATATTGAAAAAGCAGGAGAAAATTATCTGGTTAATAATGCAAATGAACAATTAGAGAGTCGTATTTTAGTTGCGCCACACCATGGCAGTAAAACTTCTTCTAGCATTGAATTTTTAAATAAGGTTCGGCCTAGTATTGTATTATTTCCAACCGGTTATCGTAATCAGTTTAGATTCCCCCATACCATTGTTTTAAAGCGATATCAACGTCTTCATTCAATCATCTATGACACAGCGGTTGATGGCTCAATTACTTTAAAATTAAATCCAGATTCTAAGCTTATCAAGGTGGAAACTTATCATCAGCAATACCACCGATTTTGGCATTAGGTTCGCAAAACTTCTAACAAATAAAAAGGGCCGTAAAACGGCCCAAGGGGGTATATCTGCGTTGGTGACATCCCTGTAGCATCCTTGCTAACATCGCAATCCTTATGATGCGGATGTCCTATCCATTCCACAAGCTGTGTCTTGCTAATTAGCACCATAAAAATAAATATTATCTCTATGAAAAACTAAATCCTTGATCCTAAGTAAGATCATTAGCAAGGCACAAAAAATAGAGTAACAAACTTATAATTTATTACAATGGGTATTTTACTTCTTCAGCTTTTACTTACGCAAATTTGAGAAATTGCTTACAATCTAGGGGGTGTCGTCATTTAGCGAGGATGAGTCAGAAAACGTAGTTTTTCGAGTATCGTAACGGAGCATACTTGCTTGGTTGTGAGTAACGAAACGCAGAAAATTCGTGATGTAACAGCCATTGCTTGATAGCTATTTTATTTCCTGCGCGATCACCGCTAAAACCACCCAGTCCGTGTTGAGCCAGCACGCGATGACAAGGGATCAATAGAGGCAATGGATTTGTACGGCAAGCATTTCCAATCGCTCTGGCCCCTGTTTTTAATTTCTTTGCTAATTCACTATAGGTGATTGTTTTTCCAACAGGTAGGCGAACTAATGCTGCCCATACGCATTTTTGGAAAGCGGTACCAGTGATTTGATAAGGAATCGTAAATTGAAAGCTTGGATTTTTAAAATAATGGTTTAGTTCCTGAATGACTTGACAAACCAAAGACTCTGTAGAAGTACGCAAAGGAATATCATCTGCTAAGAATTCAAGCCGTGTAAGAAACGGCCCGGCAGAGAGTCCTATCTTTCCTAGTGGGGTTTGAACAACTGCTGTATAGTTTTCGTATTGTTTCGAGTCTATACTGCTTCGCACTTGAATTTTCAGCTGCGTTCCCGCTAATTTATAGTTTTATTATCGTTGTTTTCTACTTCGGGTAACGCTTGTTTAGCGCCCTCTAATTTTTCTTTAATACGAGCTGCTTTACCACGAAGACTGCGCAAATGATAGAGTTTCGCTTTGCGAACGTCACCACGACGTTTTATTTCTATACTCGCTATTAAAGGGCTATAAAGTGCAAAAACACGTTCTACGCCTTCACCATGAGAGATTTTTCTAACGGTAAAGGAAGAATTAAATTCACGATTACGCCGTGCAATAACAACACCTTCAAAAGCCTGTAATCGCTCCCGGTTCCCTTCTTTAACTTTTACCTTCACGACAATAGAGTCGCCAGCACGAAAGTGGGGAAAGTTTTTTTGCTGTATTTGTTCTTGTTCAATCGCTTGTATGAGATGACTCATCACTAACTCCTAGATTTTATTCGCTATGCTCACGGATGAATTCTGCTAATAATACCTGCTCTTGTTTGCTAAGTATATGCTTTTTTAGCAAATCGGGACGCCGTTGCCAGGTTCGTCCCAAGGCTTGCTTTAGGCGCCAACGGAAAATAGCTTCATGATTTCCCCCGAGTAAAATGTCAGGGACCGTTTGATTATCCACCTTGGCAGGACGTGTGTAGTGGGGATAATCTAGCAACGATCGGCTAAAAGAATCTTGTTCGGCAGATTCTGGGTGGCCTAGCGCGTCCTCTAGAAGACGAACCACTGCATCGATAAGACACATAGCCGCGAGTTCGCCACCACTTAAGATAAAGTCACCTACTGACCATTCTTCATCAATTTCTTTGTCAATAAGGCGTTGATCTATTCCTTCATAACGTCCTGTCAGTAGAATGAGGTTTTTACGCTTGCTTAATTGTTTTGCAGCTGTTTGATCAAAGTGTTTTCCTTGAGGAGATAAATAGCTAATAAGAGGCAGCAAAGCATCAGGCCCTTGATAGTGTTGCTTTGCTGCCTGTATTGCTGCTTGTAAAGGCTGAAATTTCATCACCATGCCGGGACCACCGCCATAAGGTTTATCATCAACTGTTCTGTGTTTATCCGTGGTAAAAGCTTTTGGGTTTAAATAAGAGAGGTGGATCAAGCCTTTTTTTTGTGCACGGCCGGGGATACTGGAATCCAGCGCAGCAAACATTTCTGGAAATAAGGTGATGATTTGGATATTCATTTAAGGCTATAGCCCTAGGTTTATTAAAAGTTAGGATCCCAATCAACTATCATTATTTGTTGATCTAAATCGATAGATTTTATCGTATGATCCAGTAAAAAGGGGATAAGATGTTTTTTTTCACCTTCGACGATCAGGACATCGTTAGAACCAGTAGGAAAAAGAGATTGAATGACTCCCAAATAAATATTTTCACAGGTATAGACTTTTAGGCCTTCTAAGTCGGTCCAGTAATACTCTTGATGAGGAAGCTGAGAGAATTTCTGGCGTTCAACATAGATTTTATGATTTGTAAGAAGACGAGCAGATTCAGGAGTTTGGCAATTTTCAAATTTTACCACAAGCCGCTGGTCATGAATCTGATGGATTTGCACTTCTATAGGATGAAATGCTTCTTTCTCATAAGCGCTTAAGTACCAGGGTTGGTAGAGAAGGATATTCGTCGGAGGTTCTGTATAGGAGTTTATTTTTACCCATCCCTTAATGCCATGAGGTTTCCCTATAGAGCCTACTAGTACCCAATTTTTTGTCATTAGACCTCTTGCATAAGCTGCGTGATAGACTTGATTTCATCGTTAAACGCTAGTCTACGGTCCTCATTTACTCATGTAAACTCCGGTCCTCGACTTGTCGTTTGCCTTGAACTCAAGCCCATCACTGGGTTATGCAAGAGATCTATTAAACCTCTTTCTATACTACACATAGCGCTCAAAAACCTAGAACTTAAGCGATGACTTCGTCTTGAACACCACTTTTTGTGGGTTGAGCTGCTTTTTTTGCTTTTTTAAGAAGACTTTTGACTTGTTTCGAGAGTTTCACTCCCTGTGATAGCCAGTAGTTAACGCGCTCATCTGCTATTTCTAAAGGGACATCATTACCTGCAGGGTTGGGATTATAATAACCTAAGCGTTCAATGTAGCGTCCATCACGAGGTTGTCGGCTGTTTGTTACAACGATGTGGTAAAAGGGATGCTTTTTTCTACCCCCTTGCGCTAAACGAATAATAACCATGGAATTATGTTTTCCCCTCTTTGAAAGAAGCTTAATGAAATTTGAGCGATTCTACTCAAATTTTAACCATTTGGGAAGGGTTTATTGGGGGTGATGATTTTGTAGTCCTTGCAGCAGTTTGCTCATACTGCCTGGTTTAGAAAAACGCTTCATCATTTTCTGCATTTGATTAAATTGCTTAAGCAGGCGGTTGACATCTTGGATTTGTGTTCCAGAGCCTGCAGCAATGCGACGTTTTCGTGATCCTTGTATAAGGTCGGGGAAACGACGTTCCTTCTTTGTCATAGAGTAAAGGATCGCTTGCATCTGTATAGTTAGTTTCTTACTCAGGGTATTTTTAGCGGAGGCCAATAGGGCCGCTGAATTCCCAGCGGGCAGTTTGTCTAAAAACTGTGACATCCCTCCCATTTTATCCATTTCTTGGAGTTGGTTTAAAAAATCTTCAAGATCAAATCTTTTACCTTTCTGCAGTTTTTGATTGAGTTTTTGTGCAGATTTTTGGTCGACATGACGTTGTACTTCTTCAACTAATGAAAGAACGTCTCCCATGCCTAGAATGCGCGAGGCGATTCTATCCGGATAAAACAGCTCAAGTGCTGATATTTTTTCCCCAGTACCTATAAATTTAATAGGTTTTCCTATCGTATATTTTACCGACAACGCTGCTCCACCCCGTGCATCACCATCGAGTTTGGTAAGAATAATGCCAGTTAGTGGTATCGCTTCATCAAAAGCCTTTGCTGTTTTGGCGGCTTCTTGCCCCATCATGCTATCCAGAACAAATAAGGTTTCTATAGGAGTGCTGACTTTATAGATGGCCTTTATCTCATCCATCATAGCCGTGTCGATATGTAAACGACCTGCTGTGTCTATGATGACGGTATCTATTCCTTTGACGCTAGCAGAATGGATAGCGGTTTGTGCAATGTGTAGGGGTGTTTCTGAGGGTTCGCTGGAATGGAAGGCAAGGCCTATCGATTGGGCTAAATTTGCAAGCTGTAAGATAGCGGCAGGGCGATGAATATCGGTACTGGTGACAAGAACGGATTTATTTTTTTGTTCTTGTAACCAGTGTGCTAATTTAGCAACAGTGGTTGTTTTTCCTGAACCTTGTAAACCCACTATCAAGATAACTGCAGGGGGTTGCGTGGAGAAATTTAATTCTGAAAGGGTTTCGCCCATTATCTTGCTTAGGGTGTTGTTAACAACCTTAATAAAGGCTTGGCCAGGCGTTAAACTGGCTATGACTTCTTGTCCTAAGGCTTGTTGTCGCACCTGTTCGATAATGGCCTTAACAACTGGGTAAGCGACGTCTGCTTCAATTAAGGCTTTTTTTACCTCGCGCAGACAATCTTTAATATTACTTTCGCTTAAACGACCTTGTCCCCGAATGTTTTTAAAGGATCGTGTTAAGCGCTCTGTTAAATTATCAAACATGACGGTTTGTTCCTATCGCGATTTTAATATGGATGAAGCGCTTAAAAAATTCTGTTATTGTATCAGCTTAGCTAGAGAGTGGTAAATTTTTATTATGACTTCCTGTGCTGAATTTATTCATTTTTTTCTTTCAACACTGGTATTGATCGTTTTGTGTATTGCGGCGCTGCAAGCGCTACTACTCGCTAGCCAAGAATGGATGCTAAAACATAAACAAACCATCGGTTTTATTCACTATTTCCCTCCTCTGGAAGTGATGGAATCCTACCTATTTATTTTAATTTCTATTGCCATTGTCTTGTTAACACTGGTATTAGTGACTAGCTTGCTTTTATTTCATCCAGTTTTTGAAGAGAGGCTATGGGAAAAAGCACTTTTGTCAATAGTGGCATGGTCAATCCTTTTGATGTTATTGATTGGTAGAAGTTATTTTGGATGGCGTGGAAAAGTCGCTATTCGCTGGACCCTCGTCGGCGTCAGTTTAATTGCTGGGATTTATTTGGGGGCAATTTTATTCATGCCTACTCTTTAGCGGGAAGCGTTTAATACGTGCAATCACTTAAATTTCTTATCGGGTTATTAGTTTTTTTACTGCTATGTACTATCTTTTTTTCATTAGCAGAAGCGGCTATGTTATCGATTAACCGTTATCGCTTACGGCATTTAGCTAGACATAATCATCATTTAGCGAAACGAGTACAAAATCTATTAAAACGTCCCGACCGCTTATTGGGCGTTATTCTTTTATGTGGGACCTTTGCTGATATTTTAGCAGCGGCGGTGGCAACTTTGATTGCGGTTCATTATTTTGGTGATGCGGGTGTTTTTTTCGCAACCATTGGCCTTACTTTTCTGGTATTAATTTTTGGTGAAGTCGCCCCGAAGACCTTGGCAACGCTTTACCCGCTACCGATCGCATTTTTTTCAGTATGGCCACTGATTGTTTTATTACATATTTTATATCCACTCGTATGGCTAACAAATCTAATAGCCAACACTAGCTTGCGTTTGTTCGGTGCGAAAATTCAAAAATTGGCGGTTGAACAGTTATCTAGAGAAGAATTAGCAAGCTTATTGCGAGAAGGTACGGGCCATATGCCTAGTGATTATCAGGGCATGTTATTAAAAGTCTTAGAGCTAGAGAAAGTCACTGTTGAAGACATCATGATACCCCGGCAGGAAATCATAGGGATTGATATTAATAAATCTTGGGAGATTATTGTAAAAGATTTAATTCAGAGTCAATATACTCGTCTACCTATTTATCGAAAATCGATTGACGACATTATTGGTATTCTGCATTTTCGAAAGGTTTTAAATAGTTTAAGTGATCAGCAGTTGAGCAAGGCGTTATTGCTTGAAGCGGCTGAGGAGATTCATTTTATTCCAGAAGCCACTGCATTAAGTAGTCAACTGTTGAATTTTCGTCGTGAAAAACATCGTATTGGTTTAGTTGTCAATGAATATGGCGAAATCCAAGGACTTATCACCTTAGAAGATATATTAGAAGAAATTGTTGGAGAGTTTACAACGGATACTGCCTTAATGCGTCGTGCCACTCTTCAGGCCGATGGAAGCTATTTAGTCGATGGGGGAATTTCACTGCGGGACTTAAACCGTCAATTAAACTGTGGCCTGCCTTTACGTGGTCCTAAAACCTTAAGTGGTCTTATTATAGAGCAGCTTGAGGTGATTCCAAAGAGTGGTACTGTATTGCAATTGGAAAATAAAATGATGGAAGTTGTTTCCGTAAAAAATAATCGGATTAAAACCGTAAAAATATTTCCAAACCCAGTTTTATCTTCTGTTTCTAAAAATTAAAATTTTTTTATCAAATGTTTTTGAAAAAAAATAAATAGTTGTTATACTTATAGTCGAATTTTTAATTCAATTATTTAATTTTTAGTCTAAGGTTATAAAATGAGCATCCAATTGTGCCAGTCCAGAGGAAGTAGAAAAAATTTTATGCCTTATTATGCTCATAATTATGTCAGTAAAGAAAGAAATAAAGATACAGAACAAAAATCAAATTTATCTGAAGACAGTCGCTCTGCTGTTAATGTGGAAATTTCGGGAGTGACAAACAGGATTGGTGCGGCGGATATGCATGTTGCTGAAACTCCACAGGTCAAATTTACGGAAGTAGAAGGTTTTTTTAAATTAGAAATAGAAAAAACAGAAGAGTTGAAGCAAGAAAATACCTTAGTGACGCCTACTAAATCTTGAAGAGTATGGGGTGTGTTGACAATTGTGCTAGGATGAGGAAAAAAGCGTTGTTTTTTTGAGTATCGTAGCGGAGCATACAGCGTATGTGAGTAACGAAACGCAGAAAAACGACGCTTTTTCGCCATCACCGTGCAATTGTCGACACACTCTAACTAAAATAAATAACGTATTCCCATACCTACTGCATTAGAGCTTAAATTACCTGCTCCAAATAATCCCCAAGCACCACAGCGGTGGTTGACTCTGACAACAAACTGTAAATCAGGATAGTTAGGTGCAGCAAAGCTGGCTTCTAGAACTAAAAAGTTTAGCAAGTGTTTGGCGTTATTATTTGTCGAATCATGTTGTTCACGTAAGGGAATTCCCGTTGCATAAGAGAGCCCATCTCCGATAGCAAACGTTGTTGTGACAACCTTGTCCCAGGGGAAGGATTCCCACCGGAAATTTAAATAGGGATCAAATTCATATATCAAGCCATTCGGGTCGCGTCGTTGGGTAAAATTTCCTGCGACTTCTACTGTGCTAACAAGCGGCTGAAAAAAACGGCGTAAAGGATTTTGCGTAGCCAACTGATAAGCTAAATCGATGGAATTCATCGTCCCGTATTTAAAATGGACATTTTGTCCTGTGACTACCGCACTAATATTGTTGTCAGTCATCCAACTATGATAAACAAGTACTCCCCAACGCTTATCCTGCTGATCTTGTGGTAGGGTGGAAGCAAAAAGTGATGTTGTGGCTAGACCAAGTAGGCAAGCCAGTAAATAGCGACGCATAAAATAATTATTTTTTTTATATTAAGTCGTAGTATAGGGGGAGAGAGGAGATTGTACAAGAAAAGAACAATTAGATTTACAGTATCTTCAAATGCACGATGACGGACTGATCCAAATGAGACTAGCCATGCGTCCTGTTACTTTATCTCGACGAAAAGAAAAAAATTGATCTTTATCGGTATAGGTACAGTAGTTACCGCCATAAATAGCCTTTACTCCAAGGATAGCTAAGCGTCGTTTGGCGAGTTGATAAAGATTAGCTTGCCAGTGGTTGTTTCCTATCTGCCGAAAAGCAGCTTTCGCTTCATGGTCTTTTTCTATAAATGCCTTGACGACTTCTGCTCCTACAACAAAGGCTTGCGGACCAATAGCAGGCCCTAACCAGACTAATAAATCATCGGCAGAACAGTCTAAAGATTTAATACTATTCTCTATAATGCCCGAGGCAAGACCTTTCCAACCCGCGTGGATGGCGGCTATACAATAACGTGTACGACTACAAACTAATAAGGGTAAACAATCTGCGGTTTGTACAGCACACACCACATGAGATTCTTGAGAATACGTAGCATCGGCAACTAAATCGATTAAGGCACTATTGGCTGAAACCGCTTTATTTCCATGGACTTGTTTAAGCCAAAGAGGGTTTTTAGGTAGGCCAAGCGAGCTTTTTAGTAGTTTTTGATTCTGGATGACAGAATCAGGGTTATCTCCTACCGTCAGACTTAGATTTAGGCTATCAAACGGGGGATCGCTAAAGCCGCCGCGCCGTGTTGTCGTAGCGGCTTTAATCCAAGGGGGTGCGGGCCAGTCAGGAGTTATTAACGCTAGCATGTTGTTTATCTTCACGTAGACAATGGATTAATGCTTGCATATCTTCAGGCAAAGGCGCCACCCATTCAATCGTTTGAAGCGTAGTGGGATGTATGAGTTTTAAATGTTCTGCATGCAAGGCTTGTCGTTGGAACTGACGTAAGCAGCTTATCAACGATTCACTGGCTTTTTTGGGTAATTGTAGCCTACCTCTATAGACTTTATCGCCGACTAAAGGATGATGAATATACGACATGTGGACACGGATCTGATGGGTACGACCCGTTTCCAATTGAACTTTTATTAAGGTGTGGTGAGAAAAACGTTCAATAATTCGGTAGTGTGAGATCGCTTCTTTACCGCTGATTTCATTGACCGACATTTTTTTTCGAAATCTAGGATGCCGGCCAATAGGGGCATTGATGCGTCCTCCAGAAATTAATACCCCTTGAACGACGGCATAATAATTTCGTTGAATAGTTCTAGCCTGAAGTTGTTTGACAAGTTGAGTATGAGCATTCAAGGTTTTTGGGACGACCAATAAACCTGAAGTATCTTTATCAAGACGATGTATGATGCCGGCGCGAGGGAGTCGCTTTAATTGCGGTAGATGATGCAATAAGGCGTTAAGTAAGGTTTTATCTGGATTGCCTACTGCTGGATGGACCACTAAGCCAGGAGGCTTATTAACGACAAGTAAGGTTTCATCTTCATAAATGATCTCGAGTGGAAGTGGCTGCGCTTCCCATTTTGTTTCTTCTGGAATAAGCGCTGCAATCGTAATCAAAGCACCTGCCTTAATTTTATCACGCGGTCGTTTAAACTGTTGGTCTACCGAAACCTGCTGACTACGTATCCAACCTTGTAAACGGGACCTTGAATAGGCAGGAAACGATTCACTCAGAATTTGGTCAAGACGTTTCTCTGCTAGGTGTTCAGGGACAATAAGCTGACAATTAATAGTTTGCGCTGTGTTTTTCATAGAAGAATCGCTATAATGCTGTCGTGAGCGATGCCTTTTCAAGTGCGAAGGGTATATACCGCTCGCACTTGAAGATGCGAAATTTTCAAACTTGTCGCGAGCGGTATACCCGATTACATGACGGGCGAAAGCAAAGCTTACGCGTCGTCATTCAAGGGGAGAATCCCCATCGCGAGAAGAAAATACTTGAAGTTGCGAATTCGCAACTTCAAGTATAATGGGCATATTATTACTTAATAGAGGATACTATCTATGTTGAATGTAGCAAGCAATATCCAATCCAATGAACGGCTATCTCGCTTAGTCATTGGTATTGTCTTATTGATCGGCGTTTTATTAGGTCTTGGGAAATTATTTGCTTTTTTAGTCGGTGTTATCCTTATTATTGAGGCTATTATAGGATGGTGCGGTATCCCCATATTAGCCGAAAAATTTAAGTTAAATGAGATTTTTCGAAAAAAAGAATGACGATTAGCTGTAGGGGAAAGATTGGATTTTGGTGACTTATAAAAAAGAATCCGCCATAACGTTAATGATGCACCGTGAAATTATTTAATTTTGTTATTTTTATCAGTGTAGTAACGGCATTGCTAAGCGCTTGTGCTACTCATTCCGATGATCCCTTTATTGCTTTTCAAGGCCAACCCGTTGGCCAAATTTATCAAAACGCTAAAGAATCGCTAGTCAATAGAAATTATGCGCATGCTATTAAGGCGTACGAAGCGCTGGATGTATTATATCCCTTTAATCGCTATTCAGAACGAGCGCAATTAGAGCTTATCTATAGTTATTATCAAAATGGGGATTCTCCTTCTGCAAAAACAGCCGCTGAACGCTTTATTCATCTATATCCAAACAGTCCATCCATTGATTATGCCTACTACATGCGCGCCTTGGCGGATATGGATCAGGATAGAGGTTGGTATTTACGTTACGTTCCTATCGATCTCTCTAGGCGGGATCCTGGAACCATGCGACTTGCTTACCAGGAGTTTTCTCAATTGATTGATCGTTACCCTAGCAGTCGTTATGTCTCTGATGCTAGACAACGTATGATTTATTTACGCAATTTATTTGCAAGTTATGAGCTGCATATTGCCGATTATTATTTTAGGAAAAAGGCTTTTGTGGCCGCCGCTAATCGGGCTAACGACGTGGTACAACATTATCAAGGTGCGCCTGAAGTCAAACAGGCTTTAGTCATAATGATTAAGTCTTATCGTACTTTAGGTTTAGAAGATCTTGCTAACCAAAGTTTAGCCGTCTATCAGCTAAATTTTCCCGATTCATCCTTTCGTTGATGCGTTGGGGTAATTATGTGTTTTATTCTGCGAACAAGTATATTCTGTGTTTTCATTCCATGATAACAATTTACCATCCGTTAATGTAAAAGCGCCACAAATGTTTTCAGAACTAATAAATCCTTTAATATTAACTTCTTTATCTTTTATGGCAGCATAACGATCACGGCCAAGCAAGTGAGAAAAATTTATACCCCGCGCTTGGCCTGTTTTTAGAATGTCAAAGCCATCGGATCCGCGGTAGTCAATAGCATAGACATAATGGATACCTACTGATCTTGTCGCCTGTTTGCTAGGTTTTGGGTATTGAATCGCAACATCTAAATCCTTGCTGGTTGATATCCCGATAGCGCCATTATGATATTTTTGATAGTCTGAATCAAAATTTGACGAATGCTTCTCTTTAAATCCCTCTTTAAAAATTATACTAGGAGATCGTGTATCTCCACGATACAGTAGACGAGGTTGACTGGACTCGGGCTGATCGGGTAGTAGACCGGTATATTTCTTTACAGCCTTTGGTGTGAAGCAATCCCAATCAATGTGATTAAAAAAAGTTGAGTTTCTCAACGCATCGAGAAAATAATTATTAAAAGAATGATTGTGAAAAGTTGCCGTCTTACTAACAAAATGATCAGCGATCAAGGTTAAAGCCGGAATACTATCTTGTTCTTTTCCTAGCGCTTTTCGTAACTTACATAAGGCAGGATACTCTTTAAAAGAATGTCTAAATCTTGTAAAAAAGGTGGGTGCACAGTCTTCCCTTGATTCTCTTTTACGGTAATTTCTTAAGGCTTTCCAGTAGCATAGTCGTAATTCCTCGCATTTCGATGCATTATTATTTTCTTCCATTCGTGTGTAACCTACATAGTTTTAGTTTTGGACCCTATTTAAGAAAATCAAAGTTTGAAGTAATCGGATAACGCCGCTCTCTGCCAAATGCCCGTAGAGTAGTACGGGGACCAACGGCTATTTGACGGCGTTTATATTCATTTTTATTCACTAAGTGAACGACTTTCTCTACGACTTCTTTTTCAAAGCCTGCTGCTGTGATGTCAGATAGACTTTTATCTTTTTCCACATAAAGCTCCAGAATAGTATCTAATTCCGTATAAGGCGGAAGTGACGCATCATCACGTTGATTTTCGGCTAATTCTGCACTGGGTGCACGTGAAAGTAATGCTTCAGGAAAAATAGGACTCAGTGTATTGCGATAGTTTGCCAGTTTGTAAACCATTGTTTTAGGAACATCTTTGAGTACGGCAAATCCACCCGCCATATCCCCATATAAGGTCGCATAACCGACTGCCAGTTCACTTTTATTGCTGGCATTTAATAATAAATCACCCTGTTGATTCGATAGAGCCATGAGTAATACTGCGCGACAACGGGCTTGTATGTTTTCAATCGTGATGCCTGAAGGGGGTTGCTGCGGATCGAATCCTAATGTACTTAAAAAAGTGCAGAAACTCGCTTCAATAGACAATGTTGTTAGTCGTACGTTTAACTTTTTTGCTAGTGTAGAAACAATTGTTTTACTGAGATCAGAGGTATAACGTGAAGGTAGAAAAACGGCGTGGACACGGTTTTTTCCTAGTGCATCTACAGCGATAGCAAGAACGAGTGCTGAATCAATACCACCGGAAAGACCGAGTAAGATGCCAGGGAAATGGTTTTTATTAACATAATCACGAACGGATAAGACAAGTGCTTGGTAGATAGATTCTTCCATGATTAGCGTCTGATTATCTTCTTTCTCCTGAGAAATAAAGGATGATTCAGATTGCCCTTTAAAATTGACTATCCAAAGTTTTTCTTCAAAAAAACCAGCCTGTGCGCACAATGTTGCGTTAGTATTAAATCCTTGTGAGCCGCCATCAAATACTAAATCGTCTTGACCGCTTACGCCATTTACATAAAGAATAGGTAGCTCTGCTTCTTTACTATTTATTTTTAACGCCTTTAATCGTTCTTGTGCTTTGTGTAAATCAAAGGGGGACGCATTGATACAGACGACTAATTCTGCACCGGCGTGCTTTAGTGACAGGATAGGTTCAGGATGCCAGAGATCTTCACAGATCAAGATACCTAGTGTAAGCCCTTTTATATTGATTAAGCCATCTGAATTGCCGGCGATAAAATAACGTTTTTCATCAAAAACACCATAATTGGGTAAACATTGTTTATGATAACTTAGGACAATGTTTTTGTCCTGAATTACGCTGGCGGCATTATAGATTCCTTTTTCGGTATAATCAGGATGGCCTAATAAAATAGCAATGTTGTTAGCTTGCTCCTGGATTATTTTTAATGCGTTATTAATTTGTTGTTTAAAATCTTTACGGAATATGAGATCCTCTGGTGGATAGCCACTGAGCGCAAGCTCAGGAAAAACTAATAAATCTACTTGCGATTGTTTAGCTTTTTGAATTACATCAAGAATTTTTTTTGTGTTGGCTGTAATATCTCCTACTAAGAAATTGAATTGTCCAACAGCAATACGTAATGTTGACATGATAAACCTCAATTTTGTCACCTCTCGCTGCCCGAATCTAAGTGTTTAAGATTATATAGTGCTATTACCCTTTTAGTGTTTTCTCTTCGCGATTCTCCCCTTGAATGGCTGTGCACAAGCTTTGCTTGGGCCAGCCTGTGATCATCTTGCCCAATACATCAATAAAGCAGCAATAAGCGTAAAAATAAGCAGCGGCAGTAAAGCAGCTAAGAAAGCGGGCCATTGATAGACAATGGCAAAAGGAGCAAAAAATTCATTTAAAAAATAAAATCCGAAACCAACAGCAACACCCGCAATAGTTCGTAAACTCGTTGCTAAGCTTCTTAAATGCTTAAAAGTAAAGGGAATGGCCAAGCACATCATTATCCAAATAGCAAAGGGTTGTAATATACGTTGCCAAAATGCGAGTGAATACTGGCTAGTATTGAGCAGATTTTTGCGTCGATAATCAATATATTCATGTAGCTGCCTTAAGGACATTTCTTCTGGTTGAATAATGGAAATATTGAGCAGTTTAGGACTAAAAGAGAGGGGCCAACTTTCATGTTTATCGTGACTTGCGATCACTTTTTTAGGACTTAACTGACTTGTGCTTACATCATAGGCATTCCAACGATTATTTTCATAATTAACTTGCTTGGCAAAGCTAGCGTTGAGTAGATTATTATGATCATCAAATTGATAACGACTGACTTTATTAAGATGGGTAGGATTGAGAATCGATTGTATATAAATGAAATTATGTCCGTCTCGAATCCATAGTGATCCTTGTTGTGTCATTAGGGTTTGACCACTCGTCGTAAGAAAAGATTTATGACTTTCTGCGAGTCTGGCGGCGCGAGGTGCTAAACCTTCACCGATTAAAACAATAAAGAAAACGATGAGTAAGGTGGATTTAAATAAGCTCCAGGCTATTTGATAAAGGGAAACACCACTAGCATTTAATACTGTTAATTCGCTGTGCTTGGCTAGTAGACTTAATCCGAGAATACTTCCTAATAAGATAGCAATAGGAGAAAAACTATAAAATTGAGAAGGTAATGTGAGTAACACATAGTAGAAAGCACTGAGCAGGGTGTAATGGCCGTAGCCAATATCGCGTGTTTCAGCCATTAATCTAATTAATGCAAAGAGAGCGAGTAAGACGCCAAGTAGCGATAATGTGGTACTAATGACCGTTTTTCCGAGATAGCGTTCTATTATTTTCATCGTCTGCGCTTACTTACGTTGATGAGTTTGTGCGTAACGCGATTCCAGCCCAAGGAATAACACCATGCCAGCAGTATGATAATCACTAATACGCCATGTATCCACCACAGACCCAAGCGGTAAGAAATCTCTTCATTTTCTATCCAATTGCGTCCAATGAGTAATAAATTAAGGTAGATTATGTAAATAATAATGGCGGGTAACAAGTGAAGATACTTTCCTTGGCGCGGATTGACACGACTCAAAGGTATAGCAAGCAATGCTAACAGTACAGTGGAAATAGGTGCCGATATTCGCCATTGTAATTCTGAAAAATAGCTGGGTTTATTGGGCTGAGTTGCTCGCCATAAGGCAAGGCTAGACAAAGATTCTTGCGGGTTGTTAACCGTCCCGATGTGCGAATCGATACGGATCCCGTAATTAGCGAATTGTGTAATGTAATACTCTTTTCCTCCTGGAGTACCTTGATAGCGTCTACCATTCACTGCGACAAAGAATACCTCTTTCGTTTGCGGATTGACCATTTGATAACCGCTATTGGCGCTTAATATTGTCCACGGTGTTATTACTGACGGTTTTTCATTGGTATTGGTTTGTGCCATAAAAAGATTTTTGACCGATTTATGATCCCCAGAAATACTTTCTACATAAATAATTCGATGCCCGGCATTCGTCTGTTGAAAACTGCCAGCTTGTACTGTTTGTAGTTCTATTGCAGTCCCAGTTTGGGCGAGTAATTTATTACGATAGTGCAATAATTCTGGATTTAACCAAAGATTTAAAATAGCAATGACGAAGCTGAGAACGAGAATGAGCGGCAAGGTTAACCGTGTTAGCTGACCTAGGCTAAATCCACAGGCATGTAGCGTTGTCATTTCATAATCGGCATAAAGGCGGCCATAAGTAAATAAGATAGCGAGGAACAATCCAAAAGGAAGCAAAATAGCTAAGAATCGTGGCGATTCAAGAATAATTAATTCCCATAGAATATTGGCAGCAAATTTTCCTCCAGCAACCTGGTTTAGATAATGCACAAACTCGTTACTCATCAAGATAATGAATAAGAGGCTAGTGATGAGACAAAGGCTAGCTAATACTTCGCGAGTTAGGTAACGGAAAAGGATCATTTTATAGTGTCAGTCTTGAAGGCTAGGAATTATTTCATAAAGACTGAATTGAATCTAGCTGGATTTTTTTAAAAGACGTTTTTCGCGTCTTCAGGTAGAATAGGTATAGTATGGCAAATAGGTAGGATTTGCGTAAACTGAGCCATTAACATTTTATTAGAATAATTGAGGGTAATTCCATGCGCTATGTTCTAACGCCTACTGAGCCTGCTAAAGAAGTAGCTGATTGTCTTATCGTTGGTATTGTTGATGATATGAGGCTTAGTCATGCTGCAGATGAATTAGACCAGGCTAGTAAAGGTTATATCCGTCGTCTATTAGTCAAAGGGGATTTACCTGTAGAACTAGGTAAAACCTTACTGCTTTATTCCGTTCCTGGGATTGCCGCGGCACGCGTTCTTCTCGTTTATTGTGGGGAGGAAGAAAAGTTTACACATCCCCAATTTCGTAAAGTCATGTACTGTGTAGCGGCTAGAATTAAAGCTATGCATCTTGATCGAATCGCTAACTATTTACCCCAGCAGGAAGTCAGCGATTTAGACTTTTACGGCAGAATTCGCCACACCATTGAATTAATCGAGGACAGCTTTTACACCTTCGACCAATTCAAAACTAAAAAAACAGATAAACCGCTTTATTCTCCTCCTAAGGAGTTTGCTTTTTCTAGCGGAAATGATTCAAGCAAGTTATTGAAGGTAGAAGAAGTTATCAAGCAAGCAGTCGCGATAAGTGCTGGAATAAAGCTGGCAAAAGATTTAGCGAATTTACCAGCTAATATCTGTACGCCAAGTTATATGGCGGAACAAGCGAAAAGTTTGGCGAAGGATGCAGGATTGGCTATCACGGTATTAGAAAAAGAAGCGATAGAAAAAGAAGGGATGGGTGCTTTGTTAGCCGTGGCCCAAGGTTCAGAACAGCCACCACGGTTTGTTACCTTAGAATATCAGGGTGCGACAAAAAAACAAAAGCCAGTCGTATTAGTGGGCAAGGGAGTTACCTTTGATTCGGGCGGAATTTGTTTAAAGCCTGCTGCAGGCATGGAAGAAATGAAATTTGATATGGCAGGGGCTGCTAGTGTTCTCGGTACGTTCAAGGCTATTGTCGCACTTAAGTTACCCATCAATGTTGTCGGCGTTATGCCGTTAACCGAAAATCTACCCAGTGGGTCTGCCGTCAAGCCAGGCGATATAGTCAAAAGTTTTTCCGGGCAAACGATTGAAGTGATTAATACCGATGCGGAGGGTCGTTTGATTTTGGCAGATGCTTTAAGCTATAGCGAAGGTTTTAACCCAGATGTTGTTATTGATATGGCAACCTTAACGGGTGCTATTGTTGTCGCATTAGGAGCCGTTGCGACAGGCTTGATGAGTAATAATGCTGATTTGGCTCAGGAAATAGAAAAGGCGAGTCAGGAAAGTTACGATAGGGTATGGCCTTTACCTTTATGGGATGATTATCAAGAACAAATTGATAGTAATGTGGCAGATATTTCTAACGTTGGTATCGGCGGAGGTAAAAGTATTACGGCGGCTTGTTTTCTTTCTCGTTTCACTAAGAAATTTCGTTGGGCCCATCTCGATATTGCTGGAACAGCCTGGAAGAGCGGAAAAGATAAAATGGCAACGGGCAGACCGGTATCATTATTAGTTCAGTTTTTGTTGAATCGTTGTAATAAATAACTTTATTTCATAAAATTAATTACTTATGGTTCACATATAAAGAAAGCGCATCTCGTTGTCACTCTTCGCCGAAAGATAAGAATACAATTTCTTTTCTTTATTGACCTTGAAACTTAATCGCAGTAGGTAAGGAACCACATTTTTTCTTGTTAGAAAGAATACGTAACCAATTGTCACGTAACTGGTAGGCCTGTACTTCAACGCGTTCAGCATCAGAAAAGTCCATAAAAAACAAAGGTACGATAAAAAAGGCGCCCGCGGCACCCAAGGCTACATTTTTACCTGTTTTATTTTCTTTGGGTATAAGATTCATCACCTTGGTTTGATTGTCCATCAATTCTTGCTTGATCTGGCTACAAGTTAGACTATCGTCCCCTGGCTGATGTTGAGGTACAGGGTCAGGTGTTCTGCCTGCACAAGCAGAAAGTAATAAAATGCTGATGCCTATTAATATTTTTTTCATAATAAAAGCGCTACTGTTATTAGTATCTAAACCAGCAAAGCGAAAAATTCTACACTAATACTTTTCTAAAAAGAAGCTCTGTTTAGCATAAACGAGGCATATATATTGATTAATTATTAAATTATGTACATAATAATACACTAGGCAATATCAAAGGATATCGTTCTTGAAAAAAATAAGGAAATTAAAGATACGATTTATTAGTAATAAATTGGAACGAGGGTTTAGTTTAGTCGAAGTCATGCTGGCTTCCTTAATTTTAAGCGTTAGTCTATTAGGGCTTGTGCAAGGGCAATTGCTATCTTTACGAACGAGTGAGCATGCCTATTTCATTAATTTAGCGGATTTAAAGAATAATGCGTTGGCAGAGCGTCTGAGAAGTTGTAGCAATCAATTACCTTGTATCCAAGAACAATTGAATATTTGGAAAGAAGAAATAAAAAAAATCTTTCCAGGGGTTGTGGAAGGGTCTACAAGTCAAGGTGTAGATTATCAAAGTGAAATTAGCTGGTATTCTCTCTATCAGCAGGCTAAGCCTAGTCGATCTTTCTGTTTACTATTCCGACCATGAAATGTGTAGTACGAGCTTATACCCAAAGGATTTCACATTGTGGTTAGGCGCACGAGGACGAACGAGCGGAATGACTACGGAATACATGAGCACGTGAGTGTCGATGTGCAACAACACCACAATGTGAAAGGCGAAGGGTATACCTTACTTGAATTGCTTATAGCATTAGCTCTGGCATTATTTCTTAGCGGTGGAATAATAAGCATTTTTCTTCAGTGTGAAAAAAATTATTACCTAACCCAGCGCTTACATGCGATTCAAAATAATGCAAGAATTGCTTTTCATTGGCTGAGTCATGATATTCGCATGGCAGGTTTTATTGGCTGTGTGCCTTTGGTTAATTTTTTTCCTTTGCATAGTCAGTTAACCCCTGATACGAGTTTAGTGGTTTGGCATGAAGGTCATACTACGGCGAAATTTATGCGTTTACCCCATTTATCGCGCGCTAAGTTTCATAGCGATATTGTTCTCATTCAGTCACTAGACCCCAATACGGTTCCTGTGAAATTTGCCAAGGGCCAACATATTTCCTTACCGCGGCGAGCCTTATTTCATCCCGATGATAAATTATTAATTAGTGACTGCCAGCATGCTGAGGCTTTTCAATGGAGGGATATCAATTTAAAGTATACTTACCAAGGGGATAGTGAAATCGGTTTCTTAGATAAAATTATTTATTATATTGGGGATACTGGGCGTAGCACCCATGAAGGGAAACCTATTCATGCCTTATATCGGCGCAATCTCAATAAATCTTTACATAATCCTATTGAATTAGTCGAAGAGGTAGAAAACATGTCGATTCGTTTCGGCATAAAAAATGGACTCAATGACAACATAATCTATGTGTCCCCCGATCAAATAAAGAGAGGTTCGGATGTACGTAGTCTTGAAGTGACTTTATTATTTAATGAAAGAAAATCTTTGCAGCGCGAATGGAGACATATCATAGCCTTGCGGGAGCGAGAACCTAGGCTGTGTTGACAATTGCACGATGATGGCGAAAAAGAGCCGCTTTTCTGCGTTTCGTTACTCACATACGCTGTGTATGATCCGTTACGATACTCAAAAAGCAACTCTTTTTCGCTCATCCTAGCACAATTGTCAACACACCCTAGTTTGACAAACATGCTTTAATGAATAATAACTAGATGGAAAAATGTGAGTGTCTGATTCTAATACAGAAATTATCCGGCAAAAAGGATTCATATTGATCACGATGATGTTTTTTCTTTTGATGATAGGGTTGATGGTGCTAACCTTCTTTAATAGTACGCATTTAGCGTTACGCAGGGGTCAAAATTATTCCATGGCCTCGCAGCAATTTCAGGCGGCTGAGGCGGGATTAAAAATAGCAGAACAGCGATTAGCGACTTTAATGAAGAAAAATGTTTTTCATGATGCGTTTAACTATGCGGGTTATCAGGTAATCGTTGATATTCAGCGTCTAGGCTTGGCTTTTTGTATTGATCAACAAATAGCCTATTACTATCGAATTACAGCGCAAGCAAGACAAATACAAGGACATGCTGTTGTGTTGCAGACGACGTATGCAAAAAAAATCAATGACGTGTGTAAAGGAAAAGAAGAAACATTGACTAAGGAAGGGCGTAGTTCATGGCGTGAATTAACTTCATAGTTAGGAATGGGTGCATATGTTTTATTTAGCTTTATTTCTTTTAGGCATTATTCTTCTCATAGTAGTCGTGTGTTGTTTCCCCCCATTTCGCCGCGCGTTATTCATAAAACCATTTCTAGTCATTCTAAAAAAAGCCATTCCTCCTATTAGCCGTACCGAAGAAATTGTTTTAGAAGCAGGAGATATGTGGTGGGAAAAAGATTTGTTTCGTGGAAATCCAGATTGGCAAGTACTGCATAACATGGCTTTATCTACATTAAAGTCGAATGAACAAGCCTTTATCGATAAGCAAGTAGAAATCCTATGTGCTATGTTAGAGGATTACAGAATTTTAACCGAATACCATGATCTGCCCCCAGCTGTATGGGATTATCTCAGACAAAATAAATTTTTTGGCTTAGTTATTCCAAAAAAATATGGCGGATTAGGTTTTTCTGCATTAGCGCATTCCAGCATCATTTTAAAAATTGCAACGCGTTCTGTGAGCGCGGCTGTGACGGCGTTAGTGCCTAATTCTTTAGGTCCTGCGGAATTACTATTGCATTATGGGACAGAAGATCAAAAAAACTATTACTTGCCTCGTTTAGCGGCGGGTAAAGAAATCCCTTGTTTTGCCTTAACTTCTTCGCATGCAGGCAGTGATGCAAGTGCCATTATTGATAGCGGCGTGATCTGTAAAGGAAATTATCAGGATAAGGAAATAGTCGGTATTCGACTTAATTTTGCTAAGCGTTACATTACCTTGGCCCCCATTGCGACAGTGATAGGCGTCGCTTTTAGGTTGTTTGATCCGGACCATTTAATGGGAACAAACCCTGAAATCGGTATTACTCTGGCTGTAGTGCCTTCATCATTGACTGGTGTTGAGATCGGCAAACGTCATTCGCCTATGGGTTTGGCATTTTTAAATGGCCCAGTACGTGGTAAAAACGTTTTTATTCCACTCAATTTTGTCATAGGTGGAGAAAAAATGTTAGGTCAGGGTTGGCGAATGCTGATGGAATGCTTATCGATCGGTCGTGGCATTTCATTGCCGGCAGTGAGTGCTGCACAATCTCAATTAGCGTATCGTATGACAGGCGCCTATAGTGTTTTGCGAGAGCAGTTTAAGCAGCCCTTGTTTAGATTTGAAGGAGTCGCTGCCGCATTGGCGAGGGTAGCAGGATTGACCTATTTAATGGAGGCGGTGCGCCAATTTACCGTAACGGCGGTAGATGCTTCATTAAAACCTGCTTTAGCCTCTTCTATCGCAAAATATCACATGACAGAATTCGCGCGAATCATTGTGAATGATGCCATGGATATTCACGGAGGACGAGGAATCCAGTTAGGCCCACGTAATTATTTAGCACAAGCTTATATCGCAGCTCCCATTTCTATTACTGTCGAAGGCGCTAATATTTTGACACGTAATCTTATTTTATTTGGCCAAGGAGCGGTTCGTTGTCATCCTTTTTTAATGGATGAAATAAAGGCCATTCAAAAAAATGATAGTAAGAGACTCGCTCGCTTATTGAGAGGCCATTTTTTTTATAGCGTTAAAAATTGGCTAAAAACGCTGAGTTTTGCTTTCGGCTTAGGTATCTTTTTTGTAAAAAGCCCTTTGAATAAGTTTAGATATTACTATTGCCAACTTTCGCGAATGTCAGCGGCTTTAGCCTTAATAACAGATTTTACCTTGTTAACTCTAGGGGGGTCGATAAAACGTAGAGAACGATTATCTGCACGCTTAGGTGATGTATTAAGTTATCTTTATATGGCTTCCAGTGTGTTACGTTATTATCAAGACCATCCATCCTCTGCAGAAGATTTATATTACACACAATGGACTTTGGATTATTGTCTCTACCATATTCAGACGGCTTTTGAAAAATTTTTTACCAATTTCCCGCAGCGAATCTTGGGGCGATTATTACACCTTACTGTTTTTCCATTAGGGCGCTCTTATAAACTACCAAACGATAAACAAGATGCTGAATTGCTTAATGCCATGACGCAAGCCTCTGAATTTCGTGAACGAATGACACAGTACTGTTATTTAGGAAAATCAAAAGAAGATACAACCGGCCGTGTCGAATTTGCTTTTAAACAATGGATGGATATCAAAAACATTAGAAAAACTGTTCGAAAATTAAAAAAAGCAGGACTAAATAAGGATCTGAGCCTTGATCAGCAATTTGAATATGCTGTAAACCATAAAATTCTTACCAAGAAAGAAATAGAAGACTATCTTTATGCTAAAAAATTACAGGAAGATGCGATGGAAGTTGATGAATTTTAGTAAAACAGCTAGCAAGACTTCTTGTGAGAATCGCTATAAGCTCTGTACCGTACAGAAAATAGAGGAGAGGGAGGGTCTTGTGCCACTGGATGCGCTTTTTTGCCGGCTGTCGCCGCAAAAAAGCGCATCCAGTGGCAGGACCGGCCTCACCTATTTTTTGTCCTGTGCACAGGGAGATTGGAAAGAATGTATAGAGGAAAATCTTTTATGCGTCAGAATTTTAGATCAGATTTTGCACGTCCAATTTATATTGTCGATGGATTACGTACACCTTGGTTAAAGGCTCGTGGCGAGCCAGGCGCATTTTCGGCTGCGGATTTAGCCGTTCAAGCATGTCGTTATTTATTAGCGCGTCAGTCTTTTACAGCAGATCAACTTGATGAAGTGGTTACCGGTTGTGTGATGGCGAGTCCGGATGAAACGAATATTAGCCGTGTTATTGCCTTACGTTTGGGTTGTGGTAAAGCAGTGCCTGCCTATACGGTGCAGCGAAATTGTGCGTCCGGATTACAAGCCTTAGATAGTGCTGCATTGGATATCGCCTGTGGACGTTACGACTTGGTATTAGCGGGGGGTACCGAAGCCATGAGTCAGGCACCGCTATTATTTAATCCGGGGATGACACGTTTCTTAGCGCGTTGGAATGCAGCAAAAACACCGATAATGCGCTTACGATGTTTAAGCCAATTCCATTGGAAATATCTCGTTCCCGTTATTGCTTTATTACGAGGATTAACCGACCCAATAGTAGGATTATCGATGGGACAAACGGCTGAAATTGTTTCCCACCGATTTGGCATCACACGCCAACAAATGGATGAATGGTCTCTGCAAAGCCATCAACGTTCAGCGATTGCGCAGGATAAAGGTGTCTTTACGGATGAAATTAATGCAATCTATGACGGAGATAATCACTATTATTCTTATGATAATGGTTTGCGCCGCGATACCAGTTTGGAAAAACTAGGGATACTAAAGCCTTTTTTTGATAAACCTTTTGGTTTAGTCACTGCCGGTAATAGTTCGCAAGTGACAGATGGCGCTGCTTTTTTAATTTTAGCCAGTGAAAAAGCGGTACAACGGTATCAGTTGCCAATATTGGCGCGTATCGTTGCTGTGAATTGGGCAGCGCTGGATCCCAGTGAAATGGGTTTGGGTCCAGTTCATGCGGTTGCCGGCTTATTAAAAAAACAAGAATTAGCTTTCAGTGCTATTGATTATTGGGAAATTAACGAAGCTTTTTCTGGACAAGTCTTAGCTTGTTTAGCCGCTTGGCAAGAGAGTCATTATTGTAAAACGGAATTAGGTTTATCGGATGCATTAGGAAAGCTCGATCCCTCCATTGTCAATATCGATGGTGGTGCGATTGCGATGGGGCATCCTGTCGGTGCGAGTGGCGCGCGTATTGTGCTGCATCTTGCGCATGTACTACGGCGAAAAAAAGCCCGTTTTGGAGTGGCCACCTTATGTATTGGTGGCGGTCAGGGTGGTGCACTTTTACTTGAAAATGTTGATAGCACTAAGGGGATGGGATAATGGAAACAACTATCCAACATTGGCAACTCAAGCAGCAGGGCGATATTGCTTGGCTGTATTTTGATAAAAAAAATAGTGCGGTTAATAGCATAGATAAAAATGTATTAACCGAATTAAGTACAATATTGCATAAGATTGAAAAAGAACAATCGATTCGCGGATTGATTATTACCTCCGCGAAAACAAATGGTTTTATTGTAGGGGCAGATATTCAAACCATTAGTTTTTTAAGCAGTAAGGAAGAGGTATTTGAGTTTATTCGGCAGGGGCAAGATGTTTTTTCGCAATTGGCCGCAGTAAAAATTTCTACGGTTGCCTTGATAAAGGGATTTTGTTTAGGGGGTGGTTTGGAGCTAGCACTGGCTTGCCGTTATCGTATTGCCATTGATGATTCCACAACCCGCTTGGGTTTACCTGAAGTTAAGTTAGGTATTCATCCCGGTTGGGGCGGAACCGTTCGTTTACCGCGTTTACTTGGGGGTGTTACTGCGCTAGAGCTAATCTTAACGGGGAGGACATTATCGGCTCAATCCGCTGCTAATGTCGGTTTAGTCGATGCGGTGGTTCCAGAGCGTCATGCTGAACGCGCTGCTTTATATTATGCAAAATCGCTGCGAAACAGGACGCTTAGTATAAACAATCTATGGAAAAACTTGAGCAATCTATCGTGGATACGGACTGGGCTTGCTGCGATTTTCCAGCGCCGTTTAAGGACTAAGGTAAATGCTTTGCATTATCCTGCTCCTTACCAAGTGCTTGAGCATTGGCGAAAAGATGGCATATCAGATAAAGCATTTTTACATGAAGCAGAATCCTTAAGTGAATTGGCTATGACTCCTACGGCGCGTCATTTAATTCATGTCTATTTTTTACAAGAACGATTAAAAAAATTGGGAAAAAAAGGTCACACTTCTGTGGTGCAACACCACCACAGTGTGAAAGGCGAAGGGTGTATACCCGAAGAATTTCACGCTGTGGTTAGGCGCACGAGGACGAGCGAGCGGAGTGTATACGGAATACATGAGCACGTGAGTTCCGATGTGCAACACCAGCACAACGTGAAAGGCGAAGGGTATAAACATATCCATGTGATCGGTGCAGGGACCATGGGTGGTGATATTGCTGCCTGGTGTGCTCTGCAGGGTCTTAATGTCACGTTACAGGATCGTGAGCCTAAATATTTAGCACCCGCTATGGGCCGTGCCTACGCCTTATTTAAAAAACGTTTAAAAAAACCACGGGCTATTCAGATGGCGATGGATAGATTGCATCCGGACATTGCAGGTTATGCTATTCGTCGTGCTGATCTGATTATTGAAGCCGTGTTTGAAGATTTAACTGTCAAGCAGGACTTATTTCGTCAACTGGAATCACAAAGTAAACCCAATGCTATCCTAGCAACGAATACCTCTAGTATCGTATTAGAAGAGATCCAACAAGGCTTAAAATACCCCGAACGTTTAGTGGGTTTACATTTTTTTAATCCAGTAGCAAAGATGCCTCTCGTTGAGGTCGTACAATCCAAAATAAGTTCATCAGATACCGTAGAAAAGGCGATAGCCTTTGTCCATCAAATCAATCGATTGCCATTACCTGTAAAAAGTTCACCGGGCTTTTTAGTCAATCGTTTATTAATGCCTTATTTATTACATGCGGTATTATTACGAGAAACGGGAATTCCAGCGGCAGTGATTGATAAGGCGGCCGTGGATTTTGGTATGCCAATGGGTCCCTTAGAATTAGCCGATACGGTTGGCTTGGATATTTGTTTAGCGGTAGCCAAGATTTTACATCAGTCTTTACAATCGCCACTTCCAGAAGGTCTAGAAAAAATGGTAGCCAATAAAAGTTTAGGACGAAAAACGGGGCAGGGTTTTTATCGTTATAAAAAAGGCAAACCGATTAAAGAAAAAATTCCTGACGATTACAAAGTGTCAGCTGATTTAATCGATCGCTTAATCGAACCAATGATAGCAGAGGCCAAAAAATGCTTGCAGGAAGAAGTGGTTGCCGATACTGATTTGCTTGATGCGGGGATGATTTTTGGAACCGGTTTTGCGCCTTTTCGTGGTGGGTTGCTGCAATATGCCAAAGAAAAAGCGGATAACCCGCATAATGTGGCGATATTGCATGATTAGTTATCGATTAATTTTCCTCAAGTCGTTTGATCCGTAATTCAAGTGGTGGGTGACTAGAAAATAAGGCACGAAATCCATAGCTTTTATGTGAAATTTTTAAATTGGCTAAGGAAGGCGCGCGTGTATCTTCAGGTGCCATCGCTGCTTGTAACGCTTGTAGTGCAGCGATCATCTTGCTACGCCCCGCTAAAATAGCGCCACCTTTATCAGCACGATATTCGCGATAGCGCGAAAAAGCAGCGACTAGAATACTGCCTAATAGTGTAAATAAAATATCAAACACTATCGATAACAGATAGAACATCGGCCCTGGTCCAGCAACAGATTCCTGATTCTCATTCCGTCCTGCAACCCCCATCGAAATGATGTAGGCGACAATTCGTGATAAAAATAGAGCAAATGCGTTAATGACGCCTTGTAATAATGTCATTGTGACCATATCACCATTCGCCACATGTGAGATCTCATGACCTAAAACACCTTCGATTTCATCTGGGTTCATTTTTTGTAACAAGCCACTAGAAACAGCGACTAAGGATCTATTTTTGCTAGGACCGGTGGCAAAGGCATTGAGTTCTGCAGACTGATAAATCCCAACTTCAGGCATGGTTGTTAAACCCACTTTACGTATTAAACCATGAACGATATCTAGTAAGGTTCGTTCTTCAGTTTGTGTCGTATTAACATCGACCAATTTAACCCCCATACTTTTTTTAGCAATGAATTTAGACATCAGAAGTGAAATGAATGCGCCGGCTGTTCCCCAAAAAGCACAAAAAATGGCAAGCGATTGGTAATTAATGCCATGAGCGGTGAGAGTGGTATGTAGTCCTAGCAAATTTGTAATAATGGAGATAGTAGCAATGACTAAAATATTAGTTCCTATAAAGAGTAGTACGCGTGTAAACATAGGTTTCTCCTATCTTTATTAAATTGTAGGATAATAATCGCTTGAAAAAAAGAAGTCTTAGGATTTATAAAGAAGATAGGTGCTATAAAAAAACCCCGCATAAAGCGGGGTTTTTAGGCATCCTTGAATAAGAATGTTTACATCATACCATCCATGCCGCCCATTCCACCCATGCCGCCCATTCCACCTGGCATGCCGGTGCCGCCTTGCTCATCCTTCTTAGGGAGTTCGGCAACCATGCATTCCGTTGTGATCATGAGACTTGCAATAGACGCTGCATTTTGCAGTGCAGTACGGGTCACTTTGGTGGGATCTAAAATACCCATGTCTATCATATCGCCATATTCTCCAGTAGCGGCATTATAGCCATAGTTACCTTTGCCAGACTTAATTTTATCAACGATTACGGCAGGTTCAGAGCCTGCATTGCTGACGATCTGGCGTAGTGGCGCTTCGAGTGCCTCACGTACAATACGGATACCCACGTCTTGATCAGCATGAGTGCCTTTTAAGCTAGCTATGCTGCTAAGTGTACGAATTAACGCAACACCACCACCCGGTACAACTCCTTCCTCAACGGCAGCACGAGTTGCATGCAGGGCATCTTCTACACGTGCTTTCTTTTCTTTCATTTCGGTTTCAGTGGCAGCACCTACTTTGATTACAGCAACGCCGCCAGATAGTTTTGCTAAGCGCTCTTGCAATTTTTCTTTATCATAATCAGAGCTTGTGGTTTCGATTTGCTTTTTAATCTCCGCGATACGGCCTGAAATCTTATCTTTTTCACCTTGACCGTCAATAATCGTTGTTGCATCTTTGGTGATAGTAACGCGTTTAGCAGAACCTAAGTCTTCTAGCGATGCTTTTTCAAGATTTAATCCGACTTCTTCAGCAATAACATTTGCTTTGGTGAGGATAGCGATATCTTGTAGCATTTCTTTACGACGATCGCCAAATCCAGGCGCTTTAACCGCACAAACCTTAACGATTCCACGAATGGTATTAACGACTAAGGTTGCTAAGGCTTCGCCTTCAACATCTTCTGCAATAATGAGTAAGGAACGACCTGCTTTAGCAACACCTTCAAGAATACTTAGCATTTCGCGGATGTTAGAAATCTTTTTATCGACTAATAAGATATAAGGATTTTCTAATTCACAACTCATGCTTTGTTGGTTGTTGATGAAGTAAGGCGATAAGTAGCCACGATCGAACTGCATACCTTCGACGGTATCAAGCTCGTTATCCAAGCCTGAGCCATCTTCTACCGTGATAACACCCTCTTTTCCTACTTTTTCCATTGCCTTTGCAATGATGGAGCCAACAGCTGCATCATTATTTGCCGAAACAGAACCGACTTGAGTAATGGACTTGATATCATGACATTCCGTAGAAATCTCTTTAAGTGCATTGACCACATTAGAAACAGCGATATCAATTCCTCGTTTGAGGTCCATAGGGTTCATACCAGCAGCAACTGCTTTCATGCCTTCTCGCAAAATAGATTGCGCTAACACAGTTGCAGTCGTGGTACCATCACCGGCTTCATCTGAAGTATGGGAGGCAACCTCTTTCACCATTTGTGCACCCATGTTCTCAAATTTGTCTTTCAGTTCGATTTCTTTCGCAACAGAAACACCGTCTTTCGTAATAGTAGGAGCACCAAAACTTTTGTCTAAAATAACATTTCGACCTTTAGGGCCCAAGGTTACTTTAACTGCCTCTGATAATCTATCAACGCCACGTAAGATAGAAGCACGAGCCTCTACACCAAATTGTAAAACTTTTGCAGCCATTTTATTAATTCCTCTGAAAAAAATAAGGTTAAAATTGATTATTCTGTAATTATTGCCATGATGTCATCTTCGCGCATAACAATATACTCTTTGTTTTCTAGCTTAACTTCTGTGCCAGCATATTTTCCAAATAGTATTTTATCACCTACTTTAACGGACATTAGCTGAATGCCAGATTCAAGGCGTTTGCCAGGACCTACCGCTCTAACGGTGCCTTTAATAGGCTTTTCCTTTGCGGTGTCAGGTATAACGATACCACCCTTTGATTTTTCTTCTTCAACAGCACGCTCGACAAGAACACGGTCCTGTAACGGTATTATCGTTGAGAGTAAAGATTTTTCTAATGTTTCAACACTCATGCAGATTTCTCCTTAGATTTACTATCACAATGAAGGTATAAATAACTAACCCCCATAAAAATAAGAGGCTAATCATAATGGTGTTTGATAAAGAGTACAAGGGACTCACTATCAACCCTTTTTATATGGGGAGTAAAGAACATAAATTCAAGTCATTCTGCGTTAGAATTAGGTGGTTTTTAGGGGCCGCTCACGCAGCTTATGCAAGAGGTCTATTCAAGAGGCTTCTTCAGCTGTAGAGGTCAAGTGATTATTATTGAAATTTCCACGCAAATACCATAATAAACCTAAGCCAGGTAGGCAAGCTGCCAATGATAAAATAAAAAATATTGGCCAACTAAAGTAGGTTACGATAAGGCCAGCAATAGGACCGATAAAAACACGGCCGATACTCGCAAATGCTGAAAACAACGCAAATTGAGTGGCAGTATAGTGATGGTTACATAAACTCATAATAAAGGCGAGAAAGGCAACACTGCCCAGAGCATTACAGAAACTATCAACAAAAATAGCAAATACTAATAAGCCGTAATGATGTCCGGCTAAAGCCAGCTGTAACAATGCTAAGATAGCGGCTGCCTGTAAAATACCAAAATAAAACAAACTTCGAAACAAACTGATGCGTGTCATTAAGGCAGCGCCCACTAACAGACCTAACATGGTTGCAGCAAAACCTATACCCTTATTGACGAATGCCACTGTACTTAGAGAAAAACCTAAACCACGGATTAAAAAAGGTGTTGTTAAGGAGACGCTGAGTGCATCACCCAGTTTATAGAGTAAAATGAACAGTAAAATTAGCCAGGCAGATTTTCGACTTAGAAATTCCTTGAAGGGATCAACAACAGCAGCCCGTAGGGTAGTGGGTGCGGATTCCGCCTGTGGTTCATTAGCAAACCAGCTTGCCAAAAGGCCGATGATCATCAAGCCTGCCATCACTAGATAGGTGCTGCGCCATCCTATATATTCAGCTAATAATAATGCTAGTGCGCCCGAAACCAGCATGGCGACTCGATAACTCCAGATAGTGAGTGTAGAACCCAACCCCCGCTCACGGGGTTGAAGAATATCCGTTCGATAGGCATCGATTGCGATGTCTTGAGAAGCAGAAAGAAAAGCAACAAGAAAAGCAATGCTGACTAATAGAGTGGGACTGGTATTTGGATTTGCCAAGGCCATGCAGGCAATACCAATTAGTAATGCCAGCTGCGTGATAATTAGCCAACCACGGCGTCGTCCAAGTAACGGAGGTATCCATCGATCGAGTAAGGGTGCCCATAGAAATTTATAGACATAGGGTTGTCCAATTAAGCCCAAACTACCAATCGCAAGTAGACTGACACCGCTAACAGTGAACCATGCCTGTAACGTGCTTCCAGTCAGGGCAAGAGGTAGACCTGAAGAAAACCCTAATAGTAAAACAACGAAGAGGTTTTTCTTATTGAGGCTCTTCGTGGTATGGGTAAGGGGCATGGGTATTCCTTATTAGCCTGCATAGTCAGGATCAGCAATAACGCGTGAACGACCACCTACACCGTATTGTACGAGGACATGTTGGCCACGATTAAAAGTGGGTGTAGGCCCTTGCACAACAGAGATTAACGATTTATTGTGCAGCTTAATAACGTACTCAACCCCAGTCTGGGTTGTGAGTCCTTTTTGCGCCTGGTTACCGGCTATGCCTCCTAGAAGGGCGCCACCAACTCCTGCAGCTAAGCTGCCACTCCCTTGGCCTATTTGCGAGCCTGCAAGCGCACCTAGAATACCACCGGTCACGGAACCAACGCCAATACCCGTGCCACTATCAGAAACCTTAACAACACGGCTGCTTACTACAACCCCTGCAACAACATGCTGTACTTGTCCAGCGTTTCCTGTCGAATACACATCAGGTGATAAAGAAGACGTACAACCGACTAGTGTCGACAGACCGAGCATGGATAATAAAAAATAAATGGAAAACCGCATAGGTATATCCTCGAACAGAGGTTTATTATTTAAGAGAGTGTCTTCAAAATGTACGATGACGGCCAAAAATCATTTGTTTTTCTGCGTTACGCTACTCACATACTGCGTGTATGCTCCGTTGCGGTACTCGAAAAACAATGCTTTTTGTCTCGTCCTAGCACATTTTGAAGACACTCTCTAAATACTGAAGAGTTAAAAAATCGATAAACGATGAATATAATGAGAAAATCAGTGCTCGTCAAACGAAATACTCCTATCAGTGTCTAGAAAACTGTCTAATATAATCAGCATAGGTTCTGTCTCTAAAGTTATGATTGTCGTCATCCGCAAGGCGAAAAAAGAATAGGGCCGCAATCATTGCAAGATCAATTTTTAATTTTTGTACGGTGCACAGGTTTATAAAAATTTATTTTTTTATTTAATCGTTTCTTAAGAATTGAAAATTATAATTACCCGAGGGTTAAAGTGAGTCATTCTTTTATTTTGTAGCGAGAAAAATGAGATATTTTAGAATTATTTCGTCAGCGTTCTTGAAGATTTATTTATACATTTATTTTATTTCTTCGGTGCGTGCTCATTACGATCCAGCGTATTTTCGAAATGCGGATGATGGGTTCACCGATCAATCGGATTGGATGAAAGAGATACATGATGATACTAGGTTAACGGAATTGGCTATACCAGGTACACATGATTCAGCGACCTTCAACTTTGAAAAAAGCGATGCTATCTCTTATAAGATACTTATTGATTCAGTTGTTACTCAGACACTGACTATTTCGCAACAATTGCAATATGGAATTAGATTTCTTGACCTTAGAGTCAGACATAGTGGAGATTCACTTGTTATGCACCATGGATCGTTTGATTTGAGGATCATGTTTGGGGATGTCATGTATGACATTGTCAATTTTCTAATAAACAACCCAAGTGAAACGGTGCTCATAGCACTACAGGAGGAATATAAGGCAGATGATAACAATTCAAGAGATATCAATGCAACACTATGGTCTTATTTACTCTCCTATAGTGACTATTTTTTTAATCCTACTGACCCTATTCGTCTCCTCAATCAACCAGCCATACTGGGTGAGACAAGAGGGAAATTCTCTATCCCATATAGTACGGTAGGTTTCAATATAAATTTCCCATACACTGGCAACAGCATCCAAAACCACTATTCAATGTTCCTTTCGGATATGTATTCTAAATGGCAATATGTAAAAGTGCAATTAAAGGAGGGCCAAACAGGTGATATAGGAACTTTCTATCTTAACTATCTTTCGGGTTCTGGAGGCGTACAGCCATATACTGTCGTAAGTGGTCACGGAACCCCAGAAACTTCTGCGTCAAGATTGCCGACAGGCCTAACTACGCCTGGCTGGAAGGACTCCTATCCGGACTATCCCAGAGTCGATTGTTGGGGGGAACTCTGTACTATCGCTTTTGAAGGCACTAATATTCTAGCGAGAAACTACATATGGGCTTCGAATTTTGAATCGAATATGAAAATGAGTTTAGTTGGCTATAAGGGTACGATACCTCAATCTAGAACCGTTGGTGTCATCATCACTGATTTTCCAGGGTCATCATTAATTGTGAATATCATAGACAATAACAGGTACTTTACAAAAAGGGCAGGTGAAACCTCAACATCGCAGGAAGAAAGTGTTATCTCAAAAATTCCAAGATACGTGTTGTGGTGTGGAATGGGAATACTAGGAGTTTTAGGTACTGGGGGGTTGTTGTTCTTCACTCATCGCTTTCGAGTACAAAGAAATTCGGCAGTAGTCGTGTCAGGCACGATAACTCACACACTGCAGGGGAATGGGGTTGGTGCTTCTGCCGTAAGAACCCAAGAGAAGACAACAACAGAGAGAGATGAACAAGCCTTTATCAAAAAAACCTCTTATTCATCAGAAGCTGATGACGATGATGATTATGCAACGGTTGAAGCCGTTGCTGAGAAAGAATATGTTCTTGATAATCCTGAAGTATCCGAAGCCTATGAGTTGCCGCCGATTGAGGAGTCAGAAAGGCTAGGGCCTGACGCTAATAAGGCAGCTGATCCTATAGCAACACCCGAATCAACCCGGCAGGAAGAGGGTATTGGATCTATGTTTGGAAATTTCTTTGGAACTGCATACTCTTCTGTGTCACCCTATGTATCACGCTATGTATCACAAGTTGCAGGAAATGAGACTCTGCAAGCTGCGGTATGCCTTATAAGCTATCTAACAGGGAAACCGAATCCCGTATTAGCAGCAAAAGGAATAGGAATAATAGAAGACAGCAGATTATCGAATGTTTTAGCCGGGGTTGCTGCGGGTGAAATCGTTACGGAATTTGAGGAAAGAATTAGGCTTTGTGCACAAAGCGCTGGGATATCTTATTCAAACATTAAGGTGGAATCTACGGCTTTAATACAAAAGCTTAGCAAAGTTCTGATAAATAAATCTATAGTAGAACTTTCAGCTATTTTGAAAGTGACTATTCAAGGATCAGAAAAGTTTTCTGAGGAGCATAAGAAGAAATTCAATGCTTATCTGGAAAAAGAAATAGACGTTATACAAGATCTCTTCTTTGGACCAGCAGTGCCTAAATCGACTAGTACTACATCTTCTCGTAGAAAAGACTCAGGGAAAAAGGTGGCTAACGACCAGTGCTTGGGTCAGAAACAAGCCGCTATGCTTGTTGATAAGTCTGCAGAACGAATACGTTTAGTAGGAAATAGACCTGGAAAAGAAAGATTAGGGAATAATACAACTAAATTTTTTGCTAACCAGCTGTCTCCCGAGGCTAGTGTACAATCTAGACTGGAAAATATACCCAATACCCAAAAAATTTCACGTTGTGGTTAGGCCACGAGGGCGGGCGAGCGGAGTGTATACGGAATACATGAGCATGCGAAGTCCCGATGTGTAACAACACCACAACGTGAAAGGCGAAGCGTATAGATTCGGAAAGAAGATACTTTCTCATAGCGTGCTCCGTGGAGTATGAAAAAATAACTCACGACTTCGAATACTTTTTCCTTCTAGTAGATGGTGTAAGGCAAGACGAAATAAACGTTTTGCATCCAATAACTGTTCTGCTGCCGTCCATTCTTCATAATGAATGGCTAACAGTGATGATCCGGAGAAAATAGATACTTTTGGAATAGTGGTATTTAGACAAGCAAGCAAGCCTTGACTAGGAATAAACTGGTAATGTTGATCGGGTAAAATGGCCTGTTGGGTTTGGCTATCTTGATTGAGATGTAACGCATAACCCAGTTCCGCTAATAGTCGTTTTTCAAATAGGCGTAGCGCTAGGCTAGGATTCTGCGATAAGCTTGTTAATGCAATTTGATAGGCTTGGAAGAGTGCTGGATGTGGATCGTAGCGATAAAGCAAGCGCATCAATAGTTCATTGAGGTAGAGTCCACATAGTAAAACTTTACCGGTTAACGGAAACGAAAAAAAACCACTTGGTTCTGCATTTAACAAATTTAGTAGCTCTGTTTTTCCGCGCCAAGAGATCGATAAAGGGACAAAAGCTTGTAATGAACCTTTAAAACGCGAATTTTTACTACGCATTCCTCTCGCGGCTTTTGCGATAAGACTGATGCGACCTTGCAGGGGTGTCAGTGCATCGATTAACAGACTCGTATCACGGTAATGGCGAGTGTGTAAAATATAAGCAGGTTGAAATTGTGCACCGGTTAACATAATAAGCTAAAAGTGATAGTTCGATAGAACTTGATAAAAGTGATCTAAATAAGACGAATGAATTTGTACAAAAAATAAACTCATATTATTAATTAGTAATAACTTCCCCTTACCATGAAAATCCAGTAGTATCAATTATTATAGGCGTATTTTTTTTGTTGCGTATCAATATGGGGTGAGTATTTCCTAGGCAACACTAAAGATCCTACCTAAAAATCTTAATTAAAAATAGTGGCTGTTCATTATTCTTTAACTTCTTAGTTACAGGAGCGACTTCATTGGCTGAAATTATTGTTACCTCTGAAAAAGGCAGCGTAGATAAAACTACCGGGGCTGAAATTATTGTTATTACCTCTGGAAAAGGCGGCGTAGGTAAAACTACCAGCAGTGCTGCTATAGCCGCGGGCTTGGCGTTTCGGGGGTTTAAAACGGTTGTTATTGATTTTGATATTGGCTTACGTAATCTCGATTTGATTATGGGATGTGAGAGGCGCGTTGTTTTTGACTTTGTCAATGTTATTCGTGGTGAAGCTAATATTAGACAAGCATTGATTAAAGATAAGCGGCTTGAAAATCTTTATGTGTTACCGGCTTCACAGACGCGTGATAAAGATGCGCTAAGCAAAGAAGGTGTGGAAAAAATTTTAGAAGAGCTCAAAAAAGATTTTGACTATATTATTTGTGATTCACCGGCAGGTATAGAGCGTGGCGCCACCTTAGCGATGTATTTTGCCGATAGAGCTATAGTGGTAAGTAATCCCGAAATTTCATCGGTCCGTGATTCCGATAGGATGTTAGGTATCCTTGATAGTAAATCGCGGCGGGCTGAATTAGGTCATGATCCCGTTAAACAGCATTTATTATTAACACGTTATTCATTAACGCGTGTTGAAAAAGGCGATATGCTGAGTGTCGATGATGTGTTAGATATTCTTTCTATTCCTTTACTGAGTGTTATTCCCGAGTCGCAGGCAGTTTTACGTGCATCGAATTCAGGGGTTCCCGTGACTTTAAATGGAGAAAGTGATGCGCATCAAGCTTATGTGGATGCCGTTTCCCGTTTACTGGGTGAAGAGCTGCCATTTAAGTTTGTTAAGCCAGAAAAGAAAGGGTTATTACGTCGTCTCTTTGGCCGTGAGGAGATAGCGACATGAGTTTATTAAATTATATTTTTCGAAATGGAAAAAAAAATACTGCTTCACTTGCAAAAGAGCGATTACAGATTATCGTTTCGCATGAACGTAAAGCAGAGCATAATGCTGATTTTCTGCCAAATTTACAACGTGAATTGATTGAAGTGATTGCTAAGTACGTGGCTATTGATCAAGATCAAGTCAAAGTGGAGTTAGAACGTACAGGAAATTGCTCTGTATTAGAACTAAATATTACCTTGCCGAATGCGGAATCTGTTTGAGTATAGTATGGTACTCTCTTACGAATTTAGTTTGGAGATATTAATCGTTTTTTACCAGGTTTTGATACTGCTACATAAATTAAGGTCGCATCGGATACTTTGACGCGAGATAATTCGGTTTTATTTTCTTCATAGTTATAGCGTTCCGCATACACTTCAACCTCTACTGTTATAGAGGTTTTACCAACACTAATGATTTTGGTATAGAAACTGACGATATCATAGATATATAAGGGTTTTATGAAAGTTAGTTCTTTAACGGCAACGGTAACGACAGGACCCTTGGCACGATGGGCTGCTGCAATAGCGCCAGCAATATCGATTTGTGACATGAGCCAACCGCCAAAAATGTCCCCTGATTTATTGGCGTCGTTAGGTCTGGTTTTGACTCGGAGTGCGAGTGCGGGTTGGTTTGTATTTTCCATAATAGCGCCTTTTTAATAATAGATGAAAATTTAATTATACCCATTATACTTGAAGTTGCGAATTCGCAACTTCAAGTATTTTCTTCTCGCGATGGGGATTTTCAAGTGGAGAATCGCGATTCTCCACTTGAATGACGGCGCGTAAGCTTTGCTGATCCCCGTCATGCAATCGGGTATACCGCTCGCGACAAGTTTGAAAATTGCGCATCTTCATGTGCGAGCGGTATATACCTATTGTGCATTGAAAATGCCTCTCTAAGGAACAAAAAAGTGTTGGCGTGGGTCTTGCCAACGAATGCGATTTTTTTCTGGATTTCGCCAAAAGAAGCACATTCTGTTTTTATCCATACTTCTCTTTGATTTTCAAGAAACATTCCATAGATTTTATTATCTATAATTGATAGTATTATCCTGATTTGCCTGTTACTTAAAATAAAGAGGATGCAAGCGTAATGAAAAGAAGATTCGACTCTCTTGCCTGTGTTGATCCACATTTTTTAGCGTGTGCTTCTCCTTATCGATCGGAGTTGAAGGATTATTCAGGGCCTCTTGTAGGCGATAAACTTTCGGTAATCGATCTAGAAGCTGGCAATAAAATAAGAGGGAAATTAAATCAGTTTTATTTAGTAAATCGGAATGAAATCAATGATCTAAAAGCTTATGAAAAAGAGATTTTTTTTCAAAAGATAATATGGTTCTTTCATTTTGAAGCGATACTAGAACAGGAATTTACTAATTTAAAACTAACTCAAATTCCAGTACGACTTGAAGATTTTGAAAAATTATTACGGACTCAAGTTTATAAAATAGCACAAATTAATTCAGAAAATTTCCTATTAAAAATTTTTGTTGATAAAACGATACATCATACGGTTCTTGAAAGTATATTGCGTAGCGATAAATCTCTCATTTTTTTGTCTCTTGATGACGTTAAAATTATTAGATTTCGTTTACGAGAACTTAAATTTTCAAATGTTATTGATGATATAAAGGACTATGTCGTTAAGCTTCGAGCTGAGTTACGTGATAGAAAAATGTTAGATGAAGAGATTTCTGTTTTAGTACCCTTGGGAGAGTTTGCCTTTGAACTAGATCGTTTAAAAGAGCATTATTTGAAGCGTGATAGCTTTTTTAGCGGCAAACAAATTTATTGGTTTTCACAGACTAAGCTTGTTGGGTTTGCGTTAGAAGAAAATACGAGATTTGTTCCTTTTTTGTTCCGGCTTATTAATTGTATGTTGGAGAAAACACCAACCTCTGAATTTCAATATGTTTTTTTAGAAGAGTTGAGCCAATATTTTAACAGTTTAAAAACAGATCGTAAGGGTAGGCATTATATAATAAAGCTAAAGATCTCTGAATTAATCAAAGACTTTTGTCTTAAGAGTAAAAAAAAGTTCTTTTCTGCTAGCAATGTTGAAACAGATGCTGGCTCCAGTGGTTTTTTTCAGCCTGTTGTTTTAGAAGCAGCAGAAAGTGAGCCTATTGCTAAGCGGCCCATGCAATCAGTTATGCCGTAAAGCTTAGGGTGTGTTGACAATTGCACGATGATGGCGAAAAAGCGTTGTTTTTCTGCGTTTCGTTACTCACATACGCTGTGTATGCTCCGTTACGATACTCAAAAAACTACTCTTTTTCGCGAATCCTAGCACAATTGTCAACACACCCTAACCAATCAATGATATCCAGGGGTGTCTGAACCATGGCGCTCGCTTTCCAGGAGGCAGCCTCTTTTTTGCTAGGTATATAGCCATATGAAGCGATTAGACTATGCATCCCTGCTGCGTTAGCCGCTTCAATATCTCGTTGAGAATCACCAATGTAGACACAGTTTTCTGGAGTGCGTTCAATACATTCACAAGCATAGAGTAAAGGTTTGGGGTGTGGCTTACTATATTCTAAGGTATCACCACCAATAACACAGTTTGTTTTTTTTAGTAAAGGAAAATGCTCAATCAGTTTCATGGTTAATGCAGTGGATTTATTAGTCACAATTCCCCATGATAAATGATTTTTTTGTAAATACTGAATAAGTTTACCTATTCCAGGAAATAATTGTGTTTGATCGCAAATATGCTGACTGTAATATTCAATGAATTGTTTTCGCAAGCTGGGAAATGCAGAATTTTCGTCTGTGATATTAAATCCTAGTGTTAACAGTCCTGTAACACCTTCAGAAATGCTAGGGCGGATTTTTGTTAGTGGTAAAGGTTGAAAATGCTGAGCTAATAAAAGTGCATTTAGTGTCGCGGCTAAGTCGGGTGCTGTGTCTAATAGTGTTCCATCGAGATCGAATAGTACTGCAGTAATTTTTGGTTTAGATAAGATTAAAGGCAGCATAAACTAAACTTCTTTTTGCAAAGCGGCAATGTAATTAATCTGTACAGTATTTGTTAAGGTAACAGAGTAAGTGAATGGGTTATAGCGTATGCCTTGTAACTTTTGTAAGCTCAGATCGGCTCTGCGTGCGGCGGCGGCGAGCTCCGAAGGCCGAATAAATTTTTCGTACTGATGGGTTCCTTTTGGTAAAAGTTTCAACAAATATTCTGCGCCGATGATAGCGGTCAAATAGGCTGAAGGATTACGATTAATCGTAGAAAAAAATAACCAGCCGTTAGGTTTGACAAGATCACTACAAGCCTTGATCAAAGAGCTGGGATCGGGAACGTGTTCGAGTAGTTCCATGCAGCAAGCGACGTCAAAGGTCTCGCTTTGCTTTTTGGCTAAGGTCTCTGCATCTTCGATAAGATAGCTTATGTTTAGCGCACTTTGATTTGCGTGTTGATTTGCAATCTTTATTAGAGCATCGCTTTTATCAATTCCCGTGACAAAGGCTCCTGTCTGGGCTAGTGCTTCGCTTAATAGTCCCCCTCCACAACCGATATCGATTACTTTCTGTTCCCTAAGCGTAGTCGCGTATTTTTTCATGAATGCTAAGCGTATCGGATTAATGTCATGTAAAGGCTTACATGGACCCGCTGTATCCCACCATGCTTCGGCCATAGTGGAGAATTTATCGATTTCTATCGGGTCATTATTAGAAACTGACATAAAAAAGGATTTCTTTCATTGGTTTTTCATTGAGAGCGTATTACAATAGTCTAGTCTACATTTACCCTCATAGTGTGTCTATTGGTCTCAACAGGAGTAAAAACTGGACTACGTGGAAAGTAGGATTTTGGCGGGCATCGTTTTCTTGCGTAAGTTCAGGAAGAGTTAGGGAGAACCTACCATAACTTGTATGGGGACGACCTGATTCTATATTTTTATTTTATTTTTGTATGAACAATCTTACTGACCATAGCTATCAAGACATCCTGGAAAAAATTACAAGTATTGCTAAGCAAAAAATAGCCAAAGAACAAATTCCACCTTTTGCTGTTTTTATACAACAATACTACGCACATACCAATATAGAGGAACTCAAAAATCGTTCGATAGAAGATTTAGCGGCTTCTGTCGTATCCCATTGGAAGCTGGCTTATCAGCGTTTACCCGGTCAAACCAAGATTCATATTTTTAATCCTAGCATTGAAAAAGATGCTTGGGAAAGCCATTACACAATACTACAATTAGTAACTGATGATAAGCCTTTCTTGGTGGATTCGATCCGTATGGAGATTAATCGTCAGGGCTTTAATATCTTTTTTAACAATCACGTAGGAAATATCAAAGTACAGCGCAACCTGCAAGGGGAAATTATTCAAGTATTATCCCACGATACTGACGCTGATTTGTCAGGTACTCAAATTGAAGCGTTAATTTATATGGAGATTGGTAAAACATCGGATCAGGAAGTTCTAGCAAAACTTGCTAGGAAGCTTGAGAAGGTATTAGATCAAGTCACCCTAGTGGTAAATGATTGGCCAGAGATGTGTACCAGGATGCAAGTTTGTTTACAGGAGTTAGAGAAAAATGCGCCTCCTTATGATCCGGAAGATGTCGCCGAGTCTAAGGATTTTCTACGTTGGTTGCTTAATAATCATTTTACCTTTTTAGGTTGTCGTGATTATGAATTAAGTAATGACCACAAAGCATTACATATGATCAAATCATCGGGTTTGGGAGTGCTGCGAGATGAAAGTAAGAGTAAAGAAGAAAAACTGTTGACAGAATTACCGCCTGAAGCACGTCGCTTGGCTTTTTCACCGCAAGTGTTGGTTATTTCTAAAACCAATACCAAAGCAAGAATGCATCGTCCCGTTTATGCCGATTATATTGGCGTTAAACGTTTTGATGGCCAAGGGAAATTAATCGGTGAATGTCGTTTTATTGGTCTTTATACGTCTACGGTTTATCATAGCGACCCGCGACATATTCCTTTAATAAGGCGCAAGCTCCAATTGGTTTTAAAAAATTCCAATCTTCCCTTAAAAGGTCATGCGGGCAAAGAATTATTAGATATTTTATCTAGCTTGCCACGAGATGATTTATTTCAAGCGAGTGTTAATGAATTGACGAAATTGGCTTTAGGTATCTTGGATATTCAGGAACAACAAGCCGTTCGTTTATTTGTACGACAAGACACTTATCGACGTTTCATTTCTTGTTTAGTTTATCTCCCTAAGGAAAAATTAAATACCGATTTACAGAAAGAAATGGAAAAAATTTTAGTTCGTGAATTTTCTGGAATAGAAATTGGTTTTTCTACCTTGTTTGGAGATTCTAATCTGGCTAGGATCCATTTTTTAATTCGTACTGATCCTAAAAAAGAGTTGACTTATGATGTTAAAAGAATAGAAGCACAACTTATTGAAGTGGCCCGTTCTTGGAAAGAAGAGTTGCGACAGATTTTAATTGCTTATTATGGCGAAGAGCACGGTAACTATTTAATTCGGAAGTATAGTTATGCTTTTCCTACCGGTTATAGAGATAGCTTTCCAGTAACAACCGCTGTTCATGATATCGAGCATATAGAAAGAATTTCATTCGATCGTCCTTTAGAAATGAACTTTTATCATTCTAAAGATGGGACAGCAGTTCCTTTACGTTTTAAGTTATTTCAAGCGGGTAAACCTATCATTTTATCCGACGTGTTACCCGTGTTAGAAAATATGGGCCTGTGTGTTATGGATGAGTGGCCGCAAGAAATTACCTTAGATAATGGTAACCGCGTTTGGATTAATGATTTTGGAGTGAAGCCGGTACAAATTGACGATGTTAATGTTTCCCAGGTCAAAGAAATTTTTCAGGAAGCTTTCCACAAAATATGGTTGGGTGAAGCTGAAAATGACGGATTTAATCGCTTAATATTGGCAGGCCAGCTAACGTGGCGAGAAATTTCTATCTTAAGGGCCTATACCAAATATCTACGACAAATTAGTGTGCCGTTTAGTCAAGCCTATATAGAAAGCGTGGTGTCACGCAACGCGGGTATTGCTAGAATCTTAGTTCAATTATTCAAATATTATTTTGATCCAAAGCGCCAAGGAGAAGCGGGAAGTATTATTGCGAGTTTAGAAAAAAGTTTACAAACCGCATTAGATGCCGTAGTGAGTTTGGACGAAGATCGTATTTTGCGTTATTTATTTGAAGTGATTCAAGCAACCTTACGAACGAATTATTTTCAAAAAGACAGTCTTGGAAAATCGAAGAGTTGGCTTGCGTTTAAATTAAACCCTGCTCGAATTAGTGATCTTCCTTTACCACGTCCGCTGTATGAAATTTTTGTTTATTCGCCACGTGTTGAGGCAGTGCATTTACGGGCGGCGAAAGTAGCGCGGGGCGGTATTCGTTGGTCAGATAGGCGCGAGGATTTTCGTACAGAAGTATTAGGATTGATGAAGGCACAGCAAGTTAAAAATGCAGTGATTGTTCCTGCCGGAGCCAAAGGTGGATTTGTTTGCAAACGACTTCCAGAGGGAGGGGATCGTGAAGCCGTCATGAACGAAGTCATCGCCTGTTACCAAACCTTCATGCGAGGGTTATTAGACTTAACCGATAATTTGCAGAATGGGCTATTAATTCCTCCTCACGATGTGGTGCGTTACGATGATGAAGATCCCTATTTAGTGGTTGCTGCGGATAAAGGGACGGCCAGTTTTTCTGATATTGCTAATGCCATTGCTGCTGAATATAACTTTTGGTTAGGCGATGCGTTTGCTTCAGGAGGTAGTGTCGGTTATGACCATAAGAAGATGGGTATTACAGCACGCGGCGCCTGGGAATCTGTTGAACGTCACGGCAGAACCTTAGGCCTGAATCCCAATAAAGAGGATTTTACTGCCATTGGTATTGGTGACATGTCAGGGGATGTCTTTGGCAATGGCTTGTTGTTATCACAACATATCAAGCTGGTGGCGGCATTTAACCACAACCATATTTTTATTGATCCTACACCCGATCCGGAAAAGAGTTTTCTAGAACGCCAACGTTTATTTAATTTACCCCGTTCTACTTGGCAGGATTATACGCCAAGCTTAATTTCACAGGGGGGGGGAGTTTTCAGTCGTTCGAAAAAGTCTATTTCTTTGTCTCCAGAAATAAAGAAATTATTAGATATTAATAGAGACTTTATCGCGCCGGATAATTTGATCCGCGCCATCTTAAAGGCCAACGTCGATTTATTATGGAATGGTGGCATTGGTACTTACGTCAAGGCAAGCAGTGAAAGAAATGCCGATGTAGGCGACCGTACCAATGATGGCTTACGTATTAACGGGAATGAATTGCGTTGTCGTATTGTTGCTGAAGGTGGAAATCTTGGCCTAACACAATTAGGGCGCGTCGAGTATGCGCAAAACGGTGGATTAATCTATACCGACTTTATTGATAACTCAGCGGGTGTTGATTGTTCCGATCATGAAGTCAATTGCAAAATTTTATTAAATGCTGTTGTCGCTGCCGGTGATATGACCTTGGAGCAGCGTAATCAATTACTCATGGAGATGACTGATGAGATTGCTAAACTTGTTTTATATGATAATTTTTGCCAAACACGCACCATTAGTTTAGCGGCGGCGCATGCGCAACAAGAATTAGAGTTGCACCGCCGTTATATTGAAGAACTGGTACGTGATGGTAAATTAGATAGGGAATTAGAGTTTTTACCTGATGAAAAGGGATTAATAGAACGTAAGGCCTTAGGTAAAGGCTTAACAAGTCCTGAAATTGCGGTTTTACTTGCCTACACCAAAATGTGGGTTAAGGCTGAGCTATTAGAGATGCATAGCTTAGAAGAAGACTATTTAACCGGAATACTCGAATCTGCTTTCCCCAGGCCCTTGCGTGGCCGTTTTGCAAAATTTATGCAGCACCATAGTTTACGACGCGAGATCATTGCGACTAAGATTAGTAATGCAATGATCAATGATATGGGTATTACCTTTGTATTTCGTTTAAAAGCGGAAATTGGCGCTGATATTGCTTCCATTGCACGTGCTTATGCGATTGCGCATCAAGTATTTGGTTTTTCAGAACTGGTTAGTCTTGCCGAGCACTTAGATGACAGCGTAGCGTCTGAAACCCGTTATGCAATTATGCGTCAAATCAACCGATTAATCCGGCGTGCAACGCGTTGGTTTATTTATAATTATAAAGATCAGCTTGCTGATATCTTGGGCATGGTTGGTCGCTTTAGCACAGCAGTGACTTCGTTAAACGAAAAATTACCTCAATTATTGGTGGGTGAAGACAAAGAACAGTGGGAAAGAAATTGGCAAGGGCTTCAGGATTCAGGTATTCCTGAGGCGGTGGCCAAGCGTATCGCTAGCATTGATCATGAATTCGCCTTATTGGATATTATCGAAGCGACACAAAAAAATAGTTTGCCTTTAGTCGATGTAGCTGAACTTTATTTTATGCTAAATGATAGATTTGAGTTTACATGGCTACGATCACAAATTATGAAACAAACGATTGAAACCTTATGGGATACCCTGGGCCGAGTCGTTTTATTAGATGATCTCGATATTCAACAACGTCGGTTAACCGTTATTATTTTACAATGCGTTGTTGATGAGCAAGGAGATAATAAGACCTGTTTAGAACAATGGGAAAATGATAATCCTCTATTCATAAAACGTTGGAAGACCTTTTTAGCGGATCTACGTAGTACTAGTGAGTTAAAACTGATGATGTTTTCTGTTGTTGTGCGTGAATTAGTGAGTATGGTAGAGGCCTCTAGTCATCCTGTTGCAAGTAAATAAGATAAGTAACGATTTTTATTTTTTCAGATCATCCTACTGTTCCTCTTTGCGAGCGGTGGCGCGCGGCAATCTGGAAATACTGCAAACTTGATGGCTACGTTCGTTATATTCGCTCGTCATGACGCTGATTTTTTATACTGTTTTTTCCCCTGTTTAATTCATTTTTTCTAAACGTGAGACTCCCGTTATTTTTTTATAAAAAATTTTGAAAAAACTACTATGGCTTAAGCTAATAGCTTAAAAAAATTTATTTTATTATGTTAGAATAAAAAATTAATATTGCTAGTCAAGAATTAAAAACCAATAGTTAAGTTTTTGAGAAAATTTCTATTTTAAATAGAAATTAATAGAGCTAAATTTCACATATAATAAATATTAAGTATTAGGAATAAAAAATGAAAATAGTGATATTGGGTGGTGGAGTAGGTGGAGTTATGACGGCGCTGCGGCTGGCAGAGAAGATTCCAACTATCGATATAGTAATTCTTGAAAAGAAATCAGATCTATTATCTGCAACAAGTGACTGTACACCAGGGAGAATGGGCCTAGGATTTCATTATGTTGATTTAGAAACAGCCTCACATTATTTAGAACAAACTATTAAATTTGTAAGAGAGTTTAAAGATCGCTGTTCTGGTTTAATGGTTGGGGAGAATTTTGAATCAGATCATCCATTAAGAAACGGAAGATATTTTATTACTAAAGATACTTTATTTTCTAAAGAAAAAATATTAGAAGTCTATGAAAAATTAAAAGAAAGATACCGTTGTTTAGTTAATGAGGATCCTGAAAATAAAGTTTTTGGCGATCCTGAGCATTTTTATCAAATTCTTCAAGAAGAAGAGTATAAAAATCAGGTAAATATGGAAAAGGTTGATATCGGAATAGAGACTAGAGAGCATTTGCTTAATTGGCCCATTTTTAAAAAATTTTTGTTAGGACAATTAGAAAAACATTCTAATATAAAAATAATAACGGATTCTCCTGTAGAAAAAGTAGAGCGTCTTTATAGAACTGGTGGATATCTTATTTCCAGCAAGGAAGCTTATCAGGCAGATTTTCTTATCAATGCTACGTGGGAACATGTAGCCTATTTTAACTCTCAATTAGATTTTTTTCCTGCGTCTGGAGAAATACGGACGAATCGAGCTAAAGCGATGGTTACCTTTGAATTACCAACAGTAGCTCGATATTTCCCTTCTATGTTTTTTTGTATGGGGCCTTATTGCATGTTTTCAAATTTAGGAGAACGTGATGGTAAATACCTTGGGATGATAACCTATGCTAAAGAGACTAATCGACTTAATGATACAGGTTTAATACCTTCTGAAGAGTATATGGCTTTAGTTAATAACAACTCTTCGCTAAGCCAAGAAAATGAAGAATATAAAACAAAAATTATTTTGGGGGTGGAGAGATATATTCCAGGGATAGTTGAGAGTGGTAATTTGCGAGATCAGCAAATTAAATCAGCCGAGATAAAGTATGGTACCGTTCAAGTAGAGGGAGAAGTTGATATTCATGATCCTAATAGCAAGATGCACGAGAGAAGACATCCTGGTTTTGAACTCTTAGAGCCAGGATTTGTTTCTTTAGCATGTATGAAGCTGATGTATGGCTTGGAAAACGCCAATCTCGTTGTTAATGCTGCCGAACAGTATATTAAATTTATCATTCCTTTTTTCGCTAAGCTTACAGATAGTATAAACTCACTTCTTGCTGAAGAAAAAGAGCGCTCTAAATTGCTTATTGGGGTTTGTTTTTTTTACTTTAAGCGGGAGAGTCTTGAAATGGATGATAAATTTTCAGGCAATTCTCAGGTGTTTCTTGATACATGTGGAAAAAAGTTTGAATTGAATAAAGAAATAAAAGAAGTAAAGACTCGTTTTAAGCATTGAAAAAAGTTTTATTTTTTAGAGACTTGTTTTGTATTTTAGAGTAATAAAAATTATTGACAGAGGAAAATCTAATGAAAATAGCATACGATTCTAAAGAACAGATTGACTATCTCTATACCATTATCAATTTACTCCCACATACCGTTTTTTGGAAAGATAAATATTCCCGATTCCTAGGTTGTAATCAAGCTTTCGCTGATCTTGCAGGTCTAGAAAGTCCAAGTGATATTGTTGGAAAAGCTGACCATGATTTGCCATGGTCAAAAAGTGAGAGCAAGTTATATGTAGAGGCTGATAAAGAAATAATGGCAACAGGAAAGGCAATGTTGAACATTGAAGAAAAGCAAACCCTTAAAAATGGAAAAAAAATTACACTTCTAACTAGTAAAGTTCCTCTTTATTTTAGCGGCGAACTTAATGGTATTTTGGGTATTTATACGGATATTTCAGATCGAAAAAAAATGGAGATTGCTTTAAAGAAAATGAAAGAAAAAGCAGAAGCGGCGAATGAAGCGAAAACAGTATTCATTGCCAATATGAGTCATGATATTCGTACTCCGCTTACCAGTATTATAGGATTAGCGGATATACTTGCAAATCGTTTACAAACCAGTGAAGACTTTAATGATGTCAAACTTATTGCTCAATCCGCTGAGCAATTATTGGTTTTGCTGAATGGCATATTAGATGTGGCCTCCATGGAACACACTGTTGAGGAAGATCTTAAGAAAGATTCGTTTTCTTTACTTGAGTTTTCACAATCGCTTAAAATGCTTTTCTTGCCCGCTATTGAATTAAAAGGCTTAACGTTTAATTTGGATATCGATGCGAGCATTTCTAACCCAATTGTTAGTGATCGAGTTAAACTACAGCGAATCTTATTAAATTTAATTACTAACGCCATAAAATTTACGGTTAAAGGAATTGTTACTTTACGCATTAAAAAATTATCTGAATCAAAAGATACCGTTGAGCTTGAGTTTACGGTTAGTGATACCGGATTAGGCATTCCTCCAGAAAAACTTTCGCAGATATTTGATCAGTTTTTTCGCGTAAACCCTATGCACCAAGCATCAGGTTATGGCGTGGGCCTTTCTATTGTTAAAAAATTTGTTAGTTTGTTGGGTGGAGAGATTCAAGTTCATAGCAAATTGGAAGAAGGCACGACCTTCTTTTTTACTTTATTGATGCCAGTAGATAAAGAAAAATCAGCAAAGCAAGCGATTCCCTATTCAGTTATGTTAGACAAAGGAGAAAAAGAAGCTGAAAAAAAGAAGATTGATCTCGAATTAATCGCTGCCAATATACCCAAAGGATTTCAAGATGTGGTTAGGCGCACGAGGGCGAACGAGCGGAGTGTATTAGATAGTCATGAGCACGTGAGTACCGATGTGCAACAACATCACATCTTGAAAAGCGAAGGGTATACTTCCGAAATGGCCACTAGTGATAGTGATATGGATTTAACAAATCAACATTCCGGTAAAAAATCGGTTTTATTGATTGAAGATAATCCGATTGCTTTAAAAGTGGGAAGAACACTTCTGGAAAGTGAGGGATATAAAGTCTACGCGCTTACCAATTCTCTTGAAGCACTTCATCTCGCCAAAACATCTGATTTTGATCTGATTATTACGGATGTTGGTTTGGCAGAGATAACGGGTAAAGAGTTTGCGATGCTATATCGCTATTGGGAGAAAATTACTAAAAATAAGCGACCTATTCCTATGATTGCTTTAACTGCCCAAATAAATGCACAGTTCGAACAAGAATGTTTAGTGTTAGGTATGGACGAGGTATGGTCAAAGCCTTTAAGCAAAGAAAAGCTGGCGACACTTGCACATTATTTTACGGATACGACAGTATTATCTTCCGAGTCGCTGAACAGTGATAAAAATGGTGATGAACTAGATAGAGCAGATGTAAGAACACCTGCGGAGCTATTTGATATTAAGGGTTATCCTATATTCGATGATAAGGTCAGTCTATATAATTTAGGAAGTGATGAATATCTACAAAAAGAAGTGTTAAAGATATTTAAGGAAATGTTAGCTTTTGAAATAAGTCAACTTAAAAAAGCCTATAAGAAAAAAAATTGGGGAATGTTTGTAGAGTTAGTTCATAAATTAAAAGGAAGTTCGGTGTATGCGGGTGCCGTTAGATTGGATTACGCTTGCCAAAATTTTTTGCGATATTATGCAACGGGTCAAACTGAATGGTTAGACAGCCTATATCGCCAACTAAAGATGACCTTAGAAGAGTGTGGAAAGGCGTTGAAATTAGAATTTGAATAGTCCGAACCCTTTCGTCATGACCCTTTTTTAAAAATCTCATAATCTATGGCAAGATACTAGGCTCCTACACTATTTCCTAGGCCCTTCTATGCCACCACCCTTTATTCATTTACATCTCCATACCGAATTTTCCTTGAGCGATGGCTTAGTTCGGATTGACGAATTGATTGCCAGAGCAGTGGAATTGGCATTACCCGCCATTGCCATCACTGACCAATCTAACCTATTTGCGGCGATTAAGTTTTACCAAGCAGCGATAAAAGCGGGTATTAAACCCATCATAGGTGCTGAATGTTGGGTAGAAAATATTCAATTTCCTGGGTGGCCATTTCGATTGATTTTATTGTGTCAAGACCACCAGGGTTATCAAAACTTGATCCAGTTAGTTTCAAAGGCTTATCTAGAAGGTCAGCAGGAATCTAAACCGATTCTGCAAAGAAGTTGGTTATCGGTTCACTCAAAAGGCTTAATTGCTTTATCGGGTGGTAGAGAAGGGGATATAGGTCAAGCCTTATTGCAAAATAAGCAGCCATTGGCCAAGGAATTTTTACAAATAGGGTTATCGCTTTTTCCTAATCGTTTCTATTTAGAGCTACAGCGCTTAGGGCGACCACAAGAGGAAGAATATATTGTTGCTGTTACTGAGTTAGCTTCTGAATATCGTGTACCTGTTGTCGCCAGTAATGATGTACGCTTTCTTTATGCAGAGGATTTTGATGCCCACGAAGCACGGGTTTGTATCAATAGCGGACATATCTTAAATGATCCTAAACGACCTAAAGTGTATAGCGAACAGCAATTTCTTCGTTCACCTGCAGAGATGTTAACATTATTTTCTGATATTCCCTCTGCTGTCATTAATTCACTAGAAATTGCCAAACGCTGTAATTTAGAATTAGAGTTTGGTAAAGCCTTTCTACCTAATTTCCCTATTCCTGCTGGAATGACGCCGGAGAGTTTCTTAGTCACAGAAGCCAAAAAAGGGTTGCGTAAACGTTTGCCTGTCAAGAAAACTACACATTCCAAAAAGGTTTATCTTGATAGACTTCTTGCTGAGCTTGAAGTCATTAACAGCATGAGTTTTGCTGGCTACTTTTTGATCGTAGCGGATTTTATCCGTTGGGCGAAGGAGAATGCTATTCCCGTAGGGCCAGGAAGAGGTTCCGGTGCCGGGTCCTTAGTCGCTTATGTTTTGCAAATTACTGATTTAGAACCGTTACAGTACGGTTTATTGTTCGAACGTTTTTTGAATCCAGAACGTATTTCTATGCCTGATTTTGATATTGATTTTTGCATGGAAGGACGTGATCGCGTTATTGATTATGTGACAGAACGTTACGGTCGCGAATCTGTTTCTCAGATTATTACTTACGGTAGTATGGCTGCACGTGCTGTTGTCAGAGATGTAGGGCGTGTTTTAGGTTATCCCTATGGGATGGTCGATAAAATTGCGAAATTAATTCCTTTTGAATTAGGTATTACGCTGGAAAAAGCCATCCATCAAGAAGAAGAACTTAAACAGCGTTATGAGAATGAAGATGAGATCAAAGTATTAATTGATCTCGCTAAAAAATTAGAAGGGCTGGTGCGTAACGTCGGTAAGCATGCCGGAGGCGTCGTCATTGCACCGTCTAAACTTACCGATTTTACACCACTTTACTGTGAAGTTGGAGCATCGCATTACATTACCCAGTTTGATAAAGATGATATTGAAAAAGTCGGTCTTGTTAAGTTCGATTTTCTTGGGCTGCGTACCTTGACCATTATCGATTGGGCGGTACAGTCAATTAATCTTAAAAAGCCGGAAGAAAAAGCATTAGATATTACTGCAATTCCTCTAGACGATTCTAAAACATTCGCCTTATTAAAAGCGTGTAAAACAGCTGCCGTGTTTCAATTAGAGTCGCGGGGTATGCGGGATCTGGTTAAACGATTACGACCTGATAGCTTTGAAGACATTATTGCGCTACTCGCCTTATTTCGTCCTGGTCCTTTGCAATCAGGAATGGTCGATAACTTTATTAACCGTAAACATGGCAGGGCTCAAATTGAATATCCTCACCCTTTTTTAGAACCTATTTTACGTCCTACCTATGGAATTATTCTCTATCAAGAACAAGTGATGCAGATTGCACAGGTGTTAGCGGGTTACACATTAGGGGCAGCGGATTTATTACGACGGGCAATGGGTAAGAAAAAATCAGAGGAAATGGCAAAACAGCGAGTTATTTTTACTCGTGGCGCTGGAAAAAAAGGGGTTTCAATCGGTTTGGCCGATCAAATCTTTGATATAATGGAAAAGTTTGCGGATTATGGTTTCAACAAATCCCACTCAGCTGCCTATGCCTTGGTTTCCTATCAAACGGCTTGGCTCAAGGCACATTATCCTGCAGAGTTTATGGCAGCTGTACTCTCATCTGATATGGAGCATACAGAGAAAGTGGTCTTGTTTTTGGAAGAATGCCGACTGATGAAGTTAAATGTTTTACCTCCCGATATCAATACCAGTGGATATAAATTTACAGTAACAAAAAAAGGTGAAATTCGTTATGGTTTAGGCGCGATTAAGGGTTTAGGCGCTTCTGCGATTGATATGTTGATTAAGAAACGTGAAGAACAGCGTTTTAAAGAGTTATTTGATCTTTGTCATCGCGCCGATCAGCATAAGTTGAATCGTCGAGGTTTAGAGGCTCTTATCTATTCCGGTAGTTTAGATGGTTTAGGCGTTAATCGCGCCACGCTTAAATACAATTTGGAAGCGGCTTTACTTGCTGCTGAGCAGCAATTATCAGCGATGGGTTCAGGACAGCGGGATTTTTTTGGTCTTGCGATGATTGTCGAACAAAAAGAGATAGCACAGCAAGTAGATTGGCCAAAACTACAGCGCCTACAAGCTGAAAAAGAGGTATTAGGATTTTATTTAAGTGGACATCCTTTAGAGAATTATGCGCAAGAACTAGCCCATTTTACTACGTCAACTTTGCAGGAATGTGCAGGTAAAGCGGGTCATTCCTTAACGATAGCCGGTTGGGTGCTTAATCTTCGATCGTTATGGACAAAACGCGGGGACCGTATGGCAATTTTAAACATAGAGGATGCCAGCGGTCGTTTAGAGGTTACCTTATTTAGCGATATTTACACAGCATATCGAGATAAATTGAATAAAGATAAATTATTAATTATTGAAGGAGAAAGCCAACAGGACGAGTTAACAGGAAACGTTCGTATATTGGCAAAAAAGGTTTTGGATATCGCAGAAGCGCGCGAAGCTTATGCTAAACGTTTACGCATTAAACTTTCTAAACCGTTCATTAATGCCAGTCAAATTGAGGATTTAAAACAAAAGATGAGTATTTTTTGTCCAGGTTTCTGCCCTACAATGATTGAGTATCATCATCCTGAGCTCCGTTCACAGTTGCAACTTTGTTTAGGTGAGCCATGGATGGTAAGACCTTCAGAAGAGTTGTTAGTGATTCTACGGAAACTTTTTGGTGAAGAATGCGTTGTTATTGAGTATTAGGTCAGCAGCTCTATACCCATTGCACTTGAAAATGCGAGATCGCATTTTCAAGTGCTTTCCTTATCTTGAAAGGCGAAGGGTATATGTTAGGGGTAAAACTGGCGGAAACACTATACATAGATTATTATCCTTTTTTGACCTGTACTCAAACGGTTACGTGATGTTTAAAGATGGGAAGGTAATTGAGAGTCAACAATTTCAAAGGCCATATAAGCGATCTTATTCCAATTTTCGTCTTGGACTTGATTTCCTTAGTATGATCCATTTAAATTTTCTGCAAAATTTTAATTTTAATGGTAGACGCTGGTTTTTTAGATTCTCTCTAACGCTACTTATTCTATTAAGTGGGATATTGGTTTGGCAGAAATGTGGGGATCCTAATTTTTTTCCCGTTAAACATATCAAGATTAAGGGTGATTTACTACACGTCAAGCGAGATAGCTTGCAACAAATTATCCTACCTTTTACTGATAAAGGTTTTTTACGTTTAAATAGCCATCGATTAAAAGAAAGACTTCTGCAAGAAGAACCTTGGATCGCTTCGGTGATGATAAAACGTTTCTGGCCAGATACCTTAGCAGTGAGCTTTACCACAAAAAAACCAGTGGCATTGATGGCTAATAACGATTTACTTGACGAACGGGGTGATGTTTTTAGTGCGGGACAAGTGAATCCCGTATCGCTTGATCTGCCTCTTTTTATTGGCCCTATCGGTCAACAAAAATATTTACTACAAACCTATCAGTCTTTGTATCCGCTAATTTTGGATTTAACATTAAAAATAAAATTATTAAAATTAGTGGATCAACAATTTTGGTATTTACGTTTAAGTAACGGTCTAGCACTTTATTTGAGTCGTGAAAAACCTGATGTAGAGCTAAAACGTTTTGTTGAAGTGTACCCGGATGTTATTGAGAGTAAAGTGTCTATGATAGATTATGTCGATCTCCGTTATGCTCATGGTATGGCAGTAAAATTTAAAAAACGAACTGCTTAGGGGTCTGTTTGGTAAAAGGTGTATGACACAGTTTGGAATAAAGTTATTCATTCAAGGTAAAGTAATATGGCTAAAAAACCGACTAAAAATTTGATTGTGGGTTTAGATATCGGTACCTCTAAGGTTAATGCCTTAGTGGGGGAAGTGAAGCCAGAGGGAATTGAGATTATTGGCTTAGGGGTTTACCCATCATTAGGCTTAAAGCGAGGCGTCGTTGTTAACATCGATGCGACAGTCGATTCGATTCAACAAGCCGTGGGTGAAGCCGAAGCGATGGCCGGTTATCCCATACGCAGCGTATATACAGGAATAGCGGGTAATCACATTCGTAGTTTAAATTCACATGGAATTGTGGCGATACAAAATCAAGAAGTGACTCATGCTGACGTTGAACGTGTTATTGATGCCGCCAGGGCGGTAGCGATCCCCGCGGATCAAAAAATATTACATATATTGCCTCAGGAATTTATTATCGATAGCCAAGAAGGTATTCGTGAACCGATAGGCATGTCAGGAGTCCGGTTGGAAGCTAAGGTGCATATGGTAACGGGTGCCGTGAGTGCGGCACAAAATATTATTAAATGTATCCAGCGTTGTGGATTAGAAGTTTCTGAAATTATTTTAGAACAATTAGCCTCAAGCCAGTCTGTATTGACAGAAGATGAAAAAGAATTAGGCGTTTGTTTGATAGACATTGGAGGTGGAACAACGGATATTGCTATTTTTACAGAAGGCGCCATTCGTTTTACTTCCGTTATTCCTATTGCCGGTGATCAAGTGACTAATGATATTGCTGTTGCCTTAAGAACGCCAACCCAAAGTGCCGAACAAATTAAAAGAAAGTTTGCCTGCGCCTTGGCAGAATTAGCGAGCCCAGAAGAATTAGTAGAAGTTAGCGGGGTGGGTGATCGTCCAGGTAGAACCCTTTCTAAGCGTGCCTTAGCCGAAGTCGTCGGGCCACGCTACGAAGAACTTTTTCATTTAGTGAAAACAGAATTGCATCGCAGTGGTTTTGAAGAGTTTCTTGCTGCAGGAGTTGTATTAACAGGGGGTGCTTCCAATGTCAGTGGGTCAGTAGAATTAGCTGAGAAAGTTTTTAAATTACCTGTTAGATTAGGTAATCCACAGTATGTTAATGGAAATAGTGAAGTGATTAATAATGGAATGTATGCTACGGGTACAGGTTTATTATTATACGGCTACCAACAGCAGTGTGAGCAGCGAAAGCCAAATCAAGCGATGTTTCGAGGAAAACTAGCTCGTATGAAAAACTGGTTACGTGAAAATTTTTAATACCGAAAAGTTTGAGGAGTTATATCATGAGTTCCCTATATGGTTTAGTCGATACCCCGATACAAAATGCCGTAATAAAAGTCATTGGCGTGGGCGGCGGCGGTGGAAATGCCCTTGAGCATATGCTTGCACAAGACATTGATGGTGTTGAGTTTATTTGTGCGAATACCGATGCCCAAGCACTAAAAAATTCATCCGCTAAATGTCTGTTACAGCTTGGGCAACAAATCACCAAGGGCTTGGGCGCGGGAGCAAATCCGGATATAGGGCGTCAGGCTGCTGAAGCCGATAGAGAACGTATTCGAGCAGCACTAGAAGGCGCCGATATGGTTTTTATTACAGCGGGTATGGGTGGAGGTACCGGTACCGGTGCGGCTCCAGTTGTTGCGGAAATTGCTAAACAAATGCGAATTCTAACCGTCGCTGTGGTCACTAAACCTTTCATTTTTGAAGGAAAAAAGCGTTTACACTTGGCTGAAGAAGGAATAAAACATCTGAGCCAATACGTGGATTCGTTAATTACGATACCCAATAACAAGTTAATGAACGTTTTAGGTAAAAATGTTAGCCTTTTAGATGCATTTAAGGCCGTTAATGATGTATTATTTGGCGCCGTTAAAGGAATCGCTGCATTAATTACTCGTCCTGGTTTAATCAATGTGGATTTTGCAGATGTTCGTACTGTGATGTCAGAGATGGGTATGGCGATGATGGGAACGGGTATTGGTTCCGGTGAGGATAGAGCACGTTTGGCAGCAGAGGCGGCAATTGCTAGTCCTTTGCTTGAGGATGTCGATTTGGCAGGTGCTCGCGGTGTGTTAGTCAATATTACAGCAGGTCCTGATTTATCGATCGGAGAATTTGAAGAAGTGGGCGAAGTGATAAAAGGTTTTACTTCAGAAGGGGCAACGGTGGTGGTTGGGACGGTTATTGATCCCGATATGAGTGATGAGTTACGTGTCACCATTGTGGTGACGGGCCTCGGGGTTGTTTATGCTAGCCAAGGGGGAGGTACTGCTCTTACGAGATCGGCAGATGGTTCTTTAGACTATCATCAATTAGAACGCCCTACGGTATTACGTAAACAAGGGGCAACGACCTCCTCTAAACCTGTTATTGATTCCAGTGCTTCCGATATTGAATATCTTGATATTCCGGCTTTTTTACGTAGACAAGAAGAGGTTTCTTAAGGGTGTCCATCCATAGAAGATTAAATGCAGCACAAACGCCTAGAGCTTTAAAGCAACGAACATTAAAGAATGTCATTAAAGCAGCTGGAATTACTTTACATAGTGGTGAGACGGCTATTTTGACGTTAAGGCCAGCGCCTATTAATACGGGTATTATCTTTCGCCGAATTGATTTCAATCCTATTGTCGAAGTACAAGCGCGGGCGGAACACGTGGGAGAAACAACCTTACAAACGACTTTATTGAAGAATGGTGTACGTGTGGCGACGATTGAGCATTTAATGTCAGCGATGGCGGGTTTGGGTATTGATAATGCCTATGTAGATATTACCGCTTCAGAAATTCCGATTATGGATGGTAGTGCAGGTCCCTTTATCTTTTTAATTCAATCAGCGGGTATCGAAGAACAAAGTGCGCCAAAGCGTTTTATTCGTATTAAGCGACCCATTAAAGTAACGGATGGTGATAAATGGGCTTCTTTTGAGCCATTTGATGGATTCAAAGTTTCATTTGAAATTGATTTCAATCATCCTCTTTTTCAAAATCGCAGTCAAAAAGCCAGTATCGATTTTTCGAAAACTTCCTATGTTAAAGAAGTGAGTCGAGCCCGCACCTTTGGTTTTATGGCCGACTATGAAAAGTTACGTGAAGTGCGTTTGGCTTTAGGCGGAAGCCTCGATAATGCGGTTGTTTTGGATGAATATAGAGTGCTAAATGAAGATGGTTTGCGTTATGAAGATGAATTTGTTCGCCATAAAATTCTTGATGCAGTAGGCGATTTATATTTACTCGGCCATAGTCTTATTGGATCTTTTAGTGGTTATAAATCAGGCCATGCCTTGAACAACTTGCTCTTGCGCTGCTTATTGGGCAATGCAGCCGCTTGGGAATATATTGAATTTTCTGATGAAGTCAAAGCACCATTGGCTTACCGACTAATTTTACCTCAACATCGACATTTGACACGATGATGATCAAACGTGTGTTTATAGTATTAGGTTCAATCTAACGATTCATCACTTCATCTAACGCTTCGTTCGCGAGCTTATCGACCCGGTCGTTTTCAGCATGGCCGCTATGGCCTTTTACCCATGCCCATTGAATTTTATGCCGTTCTGTTTGTTCAGCTAATTGCTTCCATAGATCAATATTTTTAACCGGAGCTTTGTTGACTGTGCGCCAAGCACGTCGTTTCCATTGTGGTAACCATTCCGTAATTCCTTTTTTTACATACTGAGAATCCGTACTGAGTAGAACGTTGCAGGATTTTTTTAATGCCATTAACGCTTGAATAGCTGCCATCAGTTCCATGCGATTATTGGTTGTTTGTAACTCTGTGCCCGATAGTGTTTTTTCTTTTCTCTGATAGCGTAACAGTACAGCCCAGGAACCGGGTCCTGGGTTTCCACGACAGGCACCATCGGTAAAGATTTCCACGATAGGAGAATTAGCCATAATGTGCTCCCCTAGGGGCTAATGCCTTCGTTAATACCGGAGAAAAATGCCAAACGAAACTCAATCTACTCGGTCGTCTCACGCGTTTTTGAGCGATGATCAGGTAAATTCCTCCTAGATAAGGAAATAGCCAGGGTGATATTTTTTCTAAGAAAAATAATTTATCAAATAGCCATTTTCCAAGGCGGCTGCTTAATGGGGGGCGAAATAAAAAGCTTTCTGTATGACAAATTTCCCCACCTAGATATTGAATCCACTGACAAATAGTTTGAATGGTATAAAAATAGCCATTCCAAGCCAGTTTTTTATGGGAAGCAAAAAGGCGATAGACTCCCCAAAGGCTTAGGGGATTGATGCCTAAGAGGATTAAATGGCCATTAGGGGTTAATACTCGCCATGATTCACTAAGAACAAGCTTCGCATTTTTATCAAATTCCAAGGTGTGGGGTAAAAGTACCAGGTTAATACTTTCGCTGGCAAAAGGTAAATGTGTGTAAGTGCTTTGTAAAAAAGGGTGATTAATCCCATCCGCTTTCAAGATGTGGTGTTGTTGCACGGGACTCTGCTCCTTCGATCTCGTGTGCCTAAGCACATCTTGAAATCCTTGTAGGATAGATGGGGTAGAATTCACTGGTGGTGAAGTATTGCTAATACGGATTTTATGAGAGATTGGGCTTACCGTTAAACTCAATAGAATATGATCGCTTAACTGCAGTAAATGGCGGCCTGAATAATTCGTTAATAAGCTACGTAAGCGCTTGTCTTCTCGTTTAAGAATGTCTTCGTAGTTCAAAGGCTTTTATCCCAAGTAGTCAGTGCTGTGAAGTCAATAGGGTGTTTGACAATTGAGCATCCTAGCACAATTGTCAAACACCCTAAGAAAAGGTCAAGAAACCTATTATGGCATAGGAGGATCTACTGTAAAGCCTAAGTTCTGTTTCTAGTACCCTTGGTGCCATCTGCTGCGTTAAAAAACAGTTCAAAAATACTTATTGATTTTGTGTAAACTCCGTTTTTTTTCACTATTTTCGCCCTTGCACAGGGTGTTGTAAGCCAAACAGTAGAAGACTCAAAATGTAGGTTATAAGCTGATATAGAAGCCTAATACTTCTGCATATGTAAGCCTATTGGCTTGACCTCTGTAGGTAGGCCCCGTAACATCCTAATATGACTTATAAAATGCTCAAAATTTATACATTATTGCTTATCCTATTGCTTGCTTTAGCAGTGGGTATCACTGCCTGTGTTCAATTTCCCCCCTTGGAAGGAACTGCTGCGGACAAAAATGGATCCGCGGCTCAAACTGCTATGAAATCAACGGGAAGTCATCTAGCACCTCATAGTGCTCAGGCGCTTTATAGTGCAGTGGATAAAGGGACGTTGTGGGGTCCAATTCGAGCCCACTTGCAATTAACAGCGCGTGAAGAAAAACAGCCTGCTGTACAAGAGCAGATTCACTGGCTTGTTAAAAACCCTCTTTATTTAAATGATGCGGTTAGCCGTGCTGCGCCTTACATGTATTATGTCTATACGCAGGTTACCAAGCGTAATTTGCCTACTGAATTGGTTTTATTGCCTATTATTGAAAGTGGTTATAACCCCTCGGCTACCAACTCGTCTTCAGGGGCGGCTGGGCTGTGGCAGCTTATGTCTAGCACAGCGCGTGGATATGGTATCCATCAAGGTAGCAGCTTTGACGGTCGTCGCGACCTTTATAGTTCAACCAATGCGGCTTTGGATTATTTGACCTATCTAAAGAGCTTCTTTGGTGGAGACTGGCTATTAGCTATTGCGGCTTATGATACCGGTGAAGGTAATGTACAGAATGCAATACGTCATAATACGCAGCATGATAGAAATACCCATTTCTGGGCGTTGCCATTGGCCACAGAGACGCGTACTTATATTCCACGCTTATTAGCGCTGGCTGCGATTGTTAAAAACCCAGAAAAATATGGCGTTACCTTACCTTCTATTAGTGCTAAACCCTACCTTGAATTGGTTGATGTAGGGAGGACAAAGATGAGTTTAAAGCATGTGGCTAGCTTGTCAGGAATTAATTTATCAGAGCTTAAGCAGCTGAATCCGGGTGTTAAGAATAGCTCGGCTACCTTGAGGCAAGGACAGTTCGCCTTACCTATTGATAGAGTTTCTTTATATAAGAAACAGTTGGCAGCATTATCTTCAGATAACAATAGGAGGATTGCTTTAAAACAAAGCCATAAACAAGGTAGTGTGCAGTTGGTGAGTAATGATTCTAATGCTCAGAACAAGAAAAAACAGGTGAGTACACAGTCGCAGATACATCTCGTTAAACGTGGCGACACCTTAGTCAGTATCGCTAGATACTACCATGTGTCTGTTAAGGACATTCAGGATTGGAACCAGCTTGCGACGGATCGACTGATGCCAGGTGAGAAGTTAACGATTATGTTGTCTTAAAAAGTGTCTTCAAATGCACGATGACGGCCAAAAATCATTTGTTTTTCTGTGTTACGCTACTCACATACTGCGTGTATGCTCCGTTGCGGTACTCGAAAAACAACGCTTTTTGTCTCGTCCTAGCACATTTGAAGACACTCTCTTAGTCTCTTAGACTGTGCACAGGATTTTTGTCTGCTACTATTCGATTTTAAGTGCTTTCAAATAACCTCTGAATGTTACTTTAGTTTCAGGATGTTTTAAAGCGTAGGCAATCGTAGCCTGTAGATAACCTAATTTGCTTCCACAGTCATAGCGTATTCCTGAAAATTCCCAAGCATGTATAGGTTCGTAGCTTAGTAAACAGGCAATGGCATCAGTGAGCTGAATTTCTCCGTTTTTTCCTGCTGGGGTTTTTGCTAGATAAGGGAAAATAGAGGGGGTAAGAATGTAACGCCCAACTACCGCTAAATTTGATGGTGCTTCTTGCGGAGTTGGTTTTTCTATAATGTTATCGATCTGGCTGAGTCTTTCTTTTTTGCTTTTATAAGCAATAATTCCATATTGGTCACTGAGTTGTGGATCAATTGATTGCACTGCAATGACCGAATTTTTCTTTTTTTCATGCACCGTTAGCATTTGTTTTAAACATGGAATAGAAGAATCAATTAAATCATCAGCGAGTAAGATGGCAAATGCTTCGTTATTAATGAGTGGTTGTGCGCATAAAATGGCGTGGCCAAGACCTAAGGTATCGGGTTGGCGTAGGTAGACGCAACTCACCCCTTTAGGCAATATATTTTTGACAATCTGCAACAGATCATTTTTACCCGCTTTCGCCAGCTTGGCTTCTAATTCATAGCTTGAATCAAAGTGGTCTTCAATAGCCCGTTTGCTAGTACTAGTGATAAAGATTAATTCAGTAATGCCTGCGGCAATGGCTTCTTCTACGGCATATTGGATTAATGGCTTATCAACGATAGGGAGCATTTCCTTAGGGCTGGCTTTGGTGGCGGGTAAAAAGCGCGTACCAAGACCTGCAACAGGAAAAATAGCTTTACTAATTTTTTTCATGTCTTGAATGTGTCTCCTCGCCCAATACCATAATATTGAAAACCTAATTGTTGCAAATAGTGAGGATCATAGAGATTCCTTCCATCGAAGATAACAGGTTCTTTTAATCGTTGTTTAATGAGATCGAAATCGGGATTAAAAAATAGATTCCATTCCGTAACAATAGCCAATACATCGGCATTGATTAATGTTGCTTCTGGGCTTTCGTAGCAACGAAAGTGTGAATTTGTTTTGTATAGTCGTAATGCTTCTGGCATAGCAACAGGATCATAGGCTTGAATGTGCATACCGGCATGTAAGGCAGCTTCAATTAATACACGGCTTGGTGCTTCACGCATATCATCGGTATTCGGCTTAAAAGAAAGCCCCCATAAGGCAATGACTTTTCCATGTAAGTGATGATTGAAGTAGTGCGATATTTTTTTAAACAAAACCTGTTTTTGTGCATCATTGACTTTATGTACCGCATTGATGAGCCGTGGTGTATAGTTCACTGTCTTAGCCGTGGCTTCTAAGGCCAACACATCTTTAGGAAAACAGGAGCCACCATAGCCACAACCTGGATTAATAAAGTGATAGCCGATACGCGGATCCGATCCAATTCCAATTCTGATCTGTTCGATATCAGCGTTTAAGCGTTCTGCTAATTGGCTGATTTCATTAATGAAACTAATTTTAGTTGCCAAAAAGGCATTCGCTGCATATTTCGTAAGTTCTGCGGAAGGAATATTCATGGCGATTAAACGATCATTATTGCGGTTGAAAGGCCGATAAAGCTGACGTAAATGATTTTCTGCCTCCGTATTATCACTGCCAATAATGATGCGATCTGAACGCATAAAATCACTGACTGCCGCGCCTTCGCGTAAAAATTCCGGATTAGAAGCAACGTCAAATGCAATAGCAAGACCGCGTTTCTTTAACTGTTCTTGAATAGTCATTCTCACTTTATCGGCGGTACCGACAGGAACAGTGGACTTATTAATGACAAGAAGGGGTTCAGTAAGCGTACGGCCAATCGTAGCGGCGACGTCTAAGACATGGCTTAAATCGGCTGAACCATCTTCATCTTGTGGCGTTCCTACGGTAATAAACTGATAAAAACCATGCAGAACGCCCTCTTCAAGCTTATTGCTGAAATTAAGACGACCAGACGCTACATTCTTTTCTAATAAAGCGGGGAGATCCGGTTCATGAATAGGGCATTCCCCTTGCTTTAAGCGCTTGATTTTTTCTTGGTCTATATCAACACATAAAACCTGATTACCATGTTCTGCTAAGCAAGCGGCGGTGACGAGACCAACATAACCTGCACCAAAAAGATTAATTCGCATAAGAAGATAAAAAAATATTAGGTTTTAGTAGAGTATGATACTGTAACCTATAAGGCAGCTTGCTTCAATTTTAGGCAAACTGAGTCTATTTCTAATAGAATGAAAACCTATCTCGATTTTTTACAACATATTGTTGATAACGGCGTTGCCAAAACCGATCGGACTGGCACCGGGACTCTCAGCATTTTTGGCTATCAAATGCGTTTTGATTTGACTCAAGGGTTTCCTCTCGTTACTACGAAGAGGGTGCACCTGAAAAGTATCATTTATGAATTACTTTGGCTTCTGCAAGGGAATACCAACATCGCTTATTTAAACGAACATGGAGTGACTATCTGGGATGAGTGGGCTGATAGTTCCGGAAATTTGGGTCCTATCTATGGTAAGCAATGGCGTTCTTGGCAAACTGCAAATGATGAAGTCATTGATCAAATTAGTCATCTGATAGAGCAAATAAAAATAAACCCAGATTCGCGACGGCTAATAGTCAGTGCATGGAATGTAGGTGATTTAGCGGTGATGGCGCTTCCTCCTTGCCATTTACTCTTTCAGTTTTATGTTGCAGATTCGCGGCTTTCTTGCCAACTGTATCAACGCAGTGCTGATGCATTTTTAGGGGTGCCATTTAATATAGCATCGTATGCTTTATTAACCCATATGATTGCACAGCAGTGTGATCTGCAAATCGGTGAATTTATTTGGACAGGGGGTGATTGTCATATCTATAACAATCATATTGAAGCAGTGCATTTACAATTATCGCGATGCGTGCATTGTTTGCCACAACTCATGATGTTACGTAAACCTGACTCTATTTTTGCTTATCGTTTTGAAGATTTTACCTTTAGCAATTATCAATACCATCCAGCTATTAAAGCGGCTGTGGCAGTTTAGGGTGTGTTGACAATTGTCAAGACACCCTAGCCATACCCTTCCTTGATTTATCCCCTATAAGCTTATATAGTCTTTTTCTCGAATAAGTATAAGAAAATAAAGCGAAAGTATGATAAACCGCTCAATAGGCACTCTCTTTTTAGGGAGTGCGGCTCTTTTGCTAGTGAGCTGTACCTTCCATCATGGCCAATCAGCGACCCCCCCTGTTGTGGTAGGGGCGACTCAGGTCAGCCTACAAGCTTGGCAAGAAACGATTCAAGCTGTCGGTACCTTATCAGCCAGCCAAGGTATCGTGATTAAACCGGAAGCGAGTGGGCGCATTACTGCCATTTATTTCCGATCAGGAGAAACAGTTAAAGCAGGTGATCCCTTAGTACAACTTAATCCTGCTATCTTAAAAGCCAAATTTGAACAAGCAAAAGCCCAAACTCAGCTCAGTGCCGCTGATTATCAGCGCGCGTTAACACTCTATAAACAAAAAGTATTTGCTAAAGCCGATATGGATAAAGCACTTGCAACGTATCGCGCTAATCAAGCTCAGCAAGCACAGGCGCAAGCCGCGTTGGATCAAACACTTATTCGTGCCCCGTTTAGTGGCCGGCTAGGTCTACGTTTAGTCGATTTAGGTGATTATCTTGATCCCAGTAAAGCGATTGCAAATTTAAATGCGATTGATCCCTTACGTGTTGATTTTAGAATACCTGGAACCGACAGCGCTAAGGTAACAATAGGATCTAAGGTATTAATTCATAGCAGTACTTATCCTCATCAAACCTTTGTGGCTATGGTTTATGCCATGGATTCACAAATTGATGTGAATACACGTAGCTTAGGCATACGTGCAAGTCTTAGTAACCCGCAACAGCAATTATTACCTGGGGCCTTCGTCGATGTATCTCTGCAAGTGGCTAAAGCACAAACCTTAGCGACTGTTCCTGAAACTGCCGTCAATAACGACGAAACTGGCAGCTATGTTTACCGAATTATCCATCACCTTGCCATTAAAACGCCGGTAACGATTGATTTTCAGCGAGATGGAAAAATGGGATTAACCGGCTTACAAGCAGGAGAGCAGATAGTTAGTGTAGGTGGTTTTAAAGTGCTGGATAAAGCGCCAGTTATTGTTGGGAAGTAGCGGCAATGCAATTTACTGAGCTTTTTATTCGAAAACCGGTACTGAGCCTCGTTTTAAGTTTTCTTATCCTATTAGTGGGCATTAAATCCTTTTCCTTATTATCCGTGCGTGAATATCCAGCGATATCACCCTCTGTCATTACGGTAGAAACCGCCTACCCAGGAGCTCCTTCGCAACTAATGGAAGGTTTTGTTACAACCCCTTTAGAAAATGCCTTAGGATCAATTGAAGGGGTTGATGTTATACACTCGGCGAGCCGGCAGGGGTCCAGTCAAATTACCTTACAGTTTAAACTAGGTTATAGCCTCGAAAAAGCCATGTCTAATGTGAGTAACGCCGTGGCTTCGGTACGTAAACAACTTCCCCAAGCGGTACTCGATCCTATCATTGACACCCGCGATCCCAATGCGGATCCCACACTCTTTATTTCTTTTTCTAGCAAAGCGTTGAGCCTACCGGCGATTACTGATTATCTAACACGCATCATCTTGCCGCAACTGCAAAGCATACCAGGTGTTAGTCAGGCGCAGATATTTGGTAATAATGACTATGCGATGCGTCTCTGGCTAGATCCCAAAAAAATGGCGGCACATCAGGTCACTGCCAGTGATATTATCAATGCCTTAAACCAAAATAACGTGCAAGCGGCGCCAGGGATGCTGCAATCCACTTGGCAAACGATTAATATTAGTGCTAATACCGATATGACGACGGCCGCACAATTTAATAATTTAATTATTCGTAAGGAGAATGGTTATTTAGTACGTTTATCAGATGTTGGCCATGCGGTGCTTGGTATACAATCGGATCAAGCCAGCGCCAGTGTCAATGGAAATAAACAAGCCGCTATCATCGGTATCGTTCCTCTTGCCACAGCAAATCCCTTGACTGTTGCTACTGCGGTTAAAGCCTTGTTACCGCAACTACAAGCCAATGCGCCTAACAATATTAAGGTGGATTTAATTTGGGATTCTGCAAAATTTATTTCAGAATCCATTCACGATGTTAAACGCACATTTTTTGAAGCGGGTCTCTTTGTATTTGTTGTAATTTTTTTGTTTTTAGGGACTTTACGTGCCACCTTAATCCCTTTAATCACTATTCCCTTATCTATCCTGGGTGTTTGTGCCGCAATGCTAGTTTTAGGCTATTCACTCAATGTGTTGACCTTACTCGCATGGGTACTTGCGATTGGTTTGGTTGTCGACGATGCCATTGTTGTGTTAGAGAATATTCATCGACATAGCGAACAAGGTCTTTCGTTTTTCAATGCAGCTATTGTCGGCACTAAAGAAATTGGTTTTGCTATCGTTGCGATGACGCTAACCCTAGCTGCTGTCTATGCGCCTATTGGTTTTCTTAACGATATGACGGGAATATTATTCCGCGAATTTGCTTTTACCTTGGCGGCTGCTGTGGTTATTTCAGGTTTCGTCGCCTTAACGCTTTCCCCCATGATGTGCTCAAAATTGTTAAAGCACGAAACAAAGTCCTCTGCATTCATGCTGAAAATCGATAGTCTATTCAATGGCTTAGCTATCACTTATCGAAAAAGCTTAGTGCTAGCCTTACAACATCGTAAAGTGATATTAGGATTAACCGCTATTATTTACCTCGCTTGTTTTGGCCTTTATAAAAGCTTATCGTCTGAATTAGCACCTCAAGAAGATCAAGGTATTGTGATAACGGCAGCAACAGGCCCAACTTCTGCGAACCTGCCCTATATGGAAAAGTATATCGCGCAGATACAGGCAATTTATAAGACAATGCCCGAAGTCACTGCTTATGTCATGCTAACAGGAATGCCTACGCTGAATAGTGGGCTCTCTTTCTTGGTTCTTAAGCCCTGGAATGAACGTCATGCCTCTAGCGAAAAACTGATTCAATCTTTATTTAAACGCTATTGGGGAATCACAGGACTGCAAGCTTTTCCTTTTGCGCCTCCCGCATTACCTGGATCCACGGGTCATGCTCCTCTCATGTTTGTTCTGAAAACAACAGAAAGTTATACTACGCTAGATGCATTAGCTAAAAAACTACAACGCGCGGTTGCTCAACATAACCCGCATATTCTGGGATTACAATCGAATCTGAAAATGGATTTATCTCAAGTCAATATTGATATTGATAAGAACAAAGCCATTTCCTTAGGTATTTCTATGGAGGCTATTGCTAATAGCTTGAATATACTGATTGGTCAACCGCAGGGTAGTGTTTTTAATTGGAATGGTCGAAGTTATCAGGTTATTCCGCAGCTTTACCACCGTTTTATGAGTACGGCCGATCAACTTAAAGACATTAATGTGCGTAGCCAAAGCGGAGAACTGATCCCTTTGGCCAATGTCGTGAGTTTACACAATTCTGTCACCGCGCAAAATCTTAACCATTTTCAACAATTACGCTCGGTAACACTAAGCGCAAACTTAGCGCCCGGTTATACGGTTGGCGAAGCGGTTAATTATTTAGAGCAGTTAAGTAAAAAGATTCTACCTAATACCGTACAAATCGATTTTTCCGGTGAAACACGACAATTTATGCAAGCAGGAAACAGCATGAAGCAGACTTTCTTATTTGCAATTATTTTTATCTTTTTAGTGCTAGCGGCTCAATTTGAAAGCTTTCTAGCGCCTTTCATTATTTTACTCACAGTTCCTCTTTCTTTAACAGGCGCTTTGCTTGCGCTGCGCTTAACAGGAGGCAGCTTAAATATCTATACCCAAATTGGATTAGTCACCTTGATTGGTTTAATCACCAAACATGGTATTCTCATCGTCGAATTTGCTAAGCAACTGCAAAAAAAACAAAAGCTTTTAACCAAGGAAGCCATAATAGAAGCGGCATCACTACGTTTACGCCCCATTTTAATGACGACAGCAACGATGTTATTAGCGGCTGTTCCGCTGGCTTTTGCTAATGGTGTTGGCGCACATGCCCGCAGTCAATTGGGATGGGTTATTTTTGGTGGTATGGCAATAGGAACCTTTTTTACCTTATTCATTTTACCTGTGATGTATAGTGTAGTTTATAGTAAGAGATCTTCTCCTTGAGGCTGCATTAAAAAATGCTTTGACATGAGTTGAAAAGGAAACCACAGAAGGTCTCTATTTCGTATATTCTCTTATCAATTTTTTTCGAAAATTTAATAAATAAAATAAGGCGTTATTTATGCTTCTTCAAACTGACGAACATAATATAGTTTTTTCTATCGAGTTGTTGAGTTTAACGACAGATGCTTTTACAGCTTTCCTTTTAGCTGAACTGCTGAAGAAAAATGAATCTAAAAATCGTGAATACGTTTTACAGAAAAGCGATTCTCACGAAATAGAGATTGAGGAACAAAAGTGTTTTATCCGTTTATCGCATGATTTGATCTTTAGAAGACGAGATAAACCAGAAAAACTTGGTTTTCGTTGTGAGTTTATAGAGGATACTCTCCTAGCAGAGGGTAGCTTTGGAAAGGTATATCTCACTACGACACTTCCTATCAATGAAAAATTTTTTTTAGAAAAACGAAGAAAAAATAAACAGAAAAAACGAATAGTAAAGGTGCTATCAGGAGAATTAGCGTTTACAAAGAAAGAAGCTGAACTAATGGAGTCATTGCCACATCTTCATTCAAAAAGAATGATTGTCAATCAGACTGGGAATAAAAGTTATATCGTGATGCAAAAATTGCCTGGACAAGACTTAAGTGAAGTTTTAAAATCACTTAATTCTAGCATTGATCAAAGCATTGAAATTTTTTTTGCTTTGTTGCGTGCCTTAAAAGAACAGGTCCATGATAAAGGCTTAGTGCATAGGGATATCAAACCAGAAAATATTATGGTGGAGCTAAAACCAAACTTAGCTCCTCCTACGGTCAATATGATTGATTATGGTTGTTCTATAAGGATTGGAGGAAAAAGTGACGTGCGTTTTTATGGAAATAGCCGCTATTCTTCCCCTGAGGCTTTGAGATTTGAAACTCACACACAGGCAAGTGATATTTTTTCCTTAGGAAAAATTATTTACCAATTATTTTCCGGTGGTTTTCAATATAAAATAGACATAGATGGAAAAAAAGCAGATGAATGGTTTAAGAAGTGCACAGAAGAACCGTTAGATAAAGAAGCAAGTGAATGGATAAGTCATTATGGAATAGGTCCTAACGATAATTTTGGGAACGAAACCAATATAAATATAAATCATCGAAAAAAGCTACAAAGTCTTATTAACGGTATGCTTGCCAACGATCCGGATTCTAGACCTAATTTAAATGAGCTTATGACTGAATTGCAAATTATTCAGAAAGAAAAGCAAAAAAAAGATAAACAATGGGTTTTTTTGAGACAATGTGTGCCAAAAGGAATTTTGTCTTTATTTACATCGAGCCTATCTAGTGCTGCGTCTAAAATTTCTTTGACTTCAGAGGGTACACAGCGATCATTCTTTAAATGTAATAATTCTCGATTCTGACGCTTGAATCTGCACTTGATAAACAGCAGTAATTTCGACACTATAGTTGGCATATGCCCATTACACTTGAAAATGCGAGATCGCATTTTCAAGTGCTTTCCTTGCGCGATGGGGATTTTCAAGGGGAGAATCGCGATTTCTCCCCTTGAATAACGGGGCGGAAGCTTGGCTTTCGCCCCGTTAGGTGATCGGTTATAGCGGGGCTTGCCGTGAATTCGAAAAGTTCGCATCTTCAAGTACGAGCGGTATATCTAAACAATTCAACAGCGCTTATCACATCAGGTTTTATCTATGAATATGTTGTTGCAGTCGACTATTGAAGAAGCTTATAAAAAAATACAGGTAATCAATGGCGAAACGATAGCTGGCGAAACAAAAGCAGCCATTTTAGAAACGATAGCATTGCTCGATAAAGGGAAACTTCGTATTGCTGAAAAACAAGGGAATTGCTGGGTAGTGCATCAATGGTTAAAACAAGCCATTTTATTGTCTTTCCGAATAAGTTCTAATCACGTGTTTGATACGGGCTATACACACTATTTTGATAAAATCCCTTTAAAATATGCTGAATTTACTACACAACAGTTTCAAGATCAGGAGGTCAGGATTGTCCCCAATGCCTGTATTCGAAAAGGTGCTTTTATCGCAAAAAACACCATTCTTATGCCTTCATTTGTCAACATAGGTGCTTATATCGATGAAGGAAGTATGATAGATACCTGGGCAACGGTGGGTTCCTGTGCGCAAATTGGAAAAAATGTGCATCTCTCCGGTGGTGTCGGTATTGGCGGCGTATTAGAACCGTTACAAGCTAGTCCTACGATTATCGAAGATAATTGCTTTATTGGCGCACGCTCAGAGATTGTCGAAGGGACTATTGTTGAAGAAAATAGCGTCATTGGCATGGGTGTCTTCATCAGTCAAAGCACGCCTATTTATAATCGAAAAACAGATGAAATAATTTACGGTCGTGTCCCTGCGGGATCCGTCGTCATCGCCGGTAGTCTGGCTTCTAAAACAGGGCGCTGCCATCTTAATTGCGCGGTCATCGTGAAACAAATCGATAAAAAAACACGAGAAAAAATCGCGATTAATGAGCTATTAAGGGCACCTCTATAAATTAGAAATTTTGCTTCAAGACAAGGCGCGATTGGAGCTTTAATAGTGATGAGTCTCTGTACCGTACAAAAATTAAAAAAGAGGTGGGTGACACGGATGCTAGCTTCTTTTTTGTGGCGTAAGCCAATAAAAAAAGCGCATCCAGTGGCGGGACCCACCTCATCTATTTTTTGTACGGTAGTATTCAGCAATGAAATCTAGCATTCCTAAGTTTCAATTACATCTTAAACGGCTATTCTGGTCAATTGCGCTGTTACAGCTCGGTATGTGGACCATTTTACCGATTTTTATTAGGCATTCTGTTGGAAATGACTTAATTGAAGCACTTACCTGGGGACATCAATTCCAGTGGGGCTACGATAAAAATCCTTTTTTACCGGGGTTTTTAGCTCATCTCGGTGGTTTATTTGGAAGCAGGAGTATTGGAATTTATTTCCTTCAACAATTGTTTATTCTTTTAGGCGTGTGGTCAGTTAGGACGCTAACATTTGAACTAAGCAATAATGCGGCTTATGCCTTTATTGCTTCTTTGGCGTTGCTGCTTTGTGGTGCTTATAATCTGGATGTACAAATATATAATGATAACTATATTCTGCAAGGATTATTACCGCTCTCTGCATTATTTTTCTATCGCGGTGTAAAAAACAACGATTTAAAACAATGGCTTTTTTCTGCCATTATCTTGGGTTTGGCCACATTAGCAAAATATAGTGCTATTCTTTATCTTCCCTTATATGCGCTATATCTTTTACTCGCTCCACAAGGTAGAAAACATTATTTTTCTATAAAGCCTTACTTAGCGTTACTACTCTATGCGCTTATATTGCTACCCAATATCATTTGGTTAACCCAACAGGATTTTAATGCGTTAAGCTATGCGTTTCTAGCCAGAGGCTTACTCAATCAACTCGCTTATTCACAATATCTCAATAATAACTTGGATTTTTTATTAACTATCCTGGTACAAACGTTACCGCTGTTTCTAGCTATTTTAATTGCTATCAAATATAAAAAAAATGCGGATAGTACCGATGTGCAACAATACTACAGCGTGAAAGATGAAGGGGTTAGACCTCGTTTATTTAGCGGTTTACTAGGGGTAGGTCCCATTTGTTTACTTTTTATTCTAGCCTCTTTACTTGGTTTTTCCCTACATAGAGAATGGGGTAGTACCTTTATAGGTTTTTTAGTAACTGCTTTTTTTGCCATTTTCCAGCCAGCGATCTCACAACGTTCCATCACTCGATTTACGCTATTTATCATTACTGTCATGCTAAGTTTTGGTCTAGGTTATCTTATTGTTTCTATAAAACAAGACACGGGGGCTTATCCGGGACCAGAAATAGCAAAATATGCCACGCAATTATGGCATGTACGGTACGGTACAAAACTATCCTACGTCGCAGGTGATCGCTATACAGCAGGATATATTGGCTACTACTCCACGGATAAACCACAGGTCTGGATGGAGTGGAATAGCAAGCATTCACCTTGGATTAATCAAAAAGCGATGCGCTGCAAAGGGGCTTTATTTGTTATTGAAAGTGGCCACACTGTCCAGCATTTTTTTAAAGGAAACCATTTTCCAGTTTTCGTACGGGAACAATTTCCAAAACTTATTGTTTTACCGCTGCAATCATTTACATGGTATCGGAATCATACTCATCAACAGAATATAGAAATACGTTTTGGCCTTCTTGCTCCCGATAAATCTTACTGTGAGTATGAACCATAGAATGCTATAGGGTGTGACTTAAACCTGCACAGCTACACTACTAAGATAACGATAGATGGTGCCGAAGACCGGACTCGAACCGGTACAGCTTACGCTACCACCCCCTCAAGATGGCGTGTCTACCAATTTCACCACTTCGGCATATCTCACTTGCAAGCCTATGTGCAGTTATTTAGTTTCTGAGGTTTTTGTTTCAGGATGAGAAAATTCACCCTGGCTTGTATTCGATTTGCTTGTATCTATACGCGTGGGTAATTGCTGTGCCAATCTAGCTAGCTTTTGTATGGGATCCTGTTTAACGCGATGTCCTGCTAAATAACCTAAGGAAAGACTGGTTATAAAAAACAGTAAAGCAAATAACCCCGTTAATTTGAATAAAAAAGAACTGGAACCTTGACTACCAAATACGGTTTGTGAAGCGCCGCTTCCGAAGCTTGCACCCATTTCAGCGCCTTTCCCTTGTTGTAATAAAACCAAAGTAATAAGACCGATGGAAATCAGCGTATGAAATAAAAATAATAGTTGCTGTAACATAGTAATAATTTAGAAAGCTATCTATACCTACAAGACCTAATACTAATCTTATCCGTTAGCTACTGAAACACAATCCTCATAAATCTTTAAAAATTCACTGGCGTGCAAAGAAGCCCCACCAATCAAACCGCCGTCAATGTCCGGCATCTGAAATAAGGCCTTCGCATTGCTGGATTTAACGCTGCCACCATACAGGATAGGTATTTTTTGCGCAAGATCGGGATAGTTATCAGCAACCTGTTTCCGCAAAAAATGATGAACCTCTTGTGCTTGTTCAGGGCTTGCCGATAGCCCCGTACCGATTGCCCATACTGGCTCATAAGCCAGTATACCGTGTCCGAATACCGTCTGGCCTAAATCCATTATCGCCTTTAGTTGGCCTTGTAAAACATGCTGAGTTTGTTCGGCTTGGCGTTGCTCAAGCGTCTCCCCAATACAAAGAATGGGGGTAATACCAAACGCAGTCGCTAGTGTAAACTTCTTAGCAATCAGCGCATCTGTTTCTCCATATAGACTACGTCGTTCTGAATGCCCTATTAAGACAAATTGACAAGCAAATTCACGCAACATCGCCGCTGATATTTCGCCGGTATAAGCACCTTCTTTTTCAGAAGCCATATTTTGTGCTGCCCAAGCTATTGGGTTTTTCTGCAATAAGGTTTGTGTCTGTTGTAAGTAGACGTAAGGAGGACATACGACCATTTTTACTTTTTTTTCATTCGCTTGATTCTTTTCACAAGAGGACGTAAGTGTCGTTAATAATTCCTGCACGGAAGCTTTACTGCCATGCATTTTCCAATTGCCAACGATAAATTTTTTACGCATATAAAGTATTTCTCTAATCATTGTGTGCTCGGGGTCCTGCCGCTTCCGGCACCCATCACCTATTTTTTTCAAAACAGGATGATGGGCTAGCCTTCGCGTCACCCCTTCGCACCTGAACGCATAGATTGTTAAATCTTAATAGCTATTCAATACAGTCTGCTTCGCTTACTAAAGCTAAGTAGTTGTTATTATACACGGCTAACCATTGGACTTATCAATGGACTTTTTTCATTTAGGTCCAAAGTCTGTGTTTTTTCAAGATTTCGAAAACAAACACATGACGTAAATAAATAATGAAAACAGTCTTGTGCAGAATCAAATAAACGTGTTACTAACAGCTTTTTTTCAATGGTCGGTTGAGTCGATTGACCGATAAGTTTTTTAGTCATATCGACTAAACAAACACGCTCTTCAGCCGATAAATCACTCTTAGCTATACAATTCCTTTCTAATTCTAAGAGAATGCGGCCAATTGCTGGTGCGTCAAGTTGCTGAACAAGTCGTGTGATGAGTTGTGATAAGCGTTGATTTTTCTCATCTTCTAATCGTTTATTTTTTATAAAAATAAGCATAAACATGGGAATGACAGAAAAACCGATGACATTTTTTTGTAAAAGAAACTCTTTTATCCAAGCTTTATCAAGTTTCTGCAAGCACGACGCTACAACTTCTGGATCAGGAATACAAGGGCAGTAATTTTTTTTATAAAGTAACTTAGTAAGAAGTTTTTTAGATGTTAGCATAGCACCCTCCTTGGGTTTTTAAAAAAACGATACTACTCCATTTTTGCTATGGAGATAATTGTTCAAATGCCTGAGATGCTATTTTCTCCGCAAAAACTTTTCCAGTCCCCTTTAGACAGGGAAAAAAACAACCAAAAAATAAACTGGAAACAGAAAAATTTTTTCTTTTTGGAGGAGTATTTGAACTAACTGAAGGAAGATTAACCATTGTACTTGATAAGCCTAGCGTTGAATTATTTTCAATACCATTAGTTGATGGCCCTCTAAAGATAGTTTTTCCACATTCCATAGTATCCTTATTTTCTTCGGCTACTTGACTAACACCTTTTTTAATTGTCCACGTTGTTATAGCAACACCAACAACGGCAGCGCCAATAGGGGCTAACAATGCTATCGATGCCAAGCTCAAGAAAGCAAAGGCGATGCCGCCGGCGACAAGCCCTAAAATGATACCTAGGGCGATTACTTTCAAATAACCTCGTAACGCTGCTCGATAATGGTGATTAACCTTTTTTTCTGTATAAATCTCTTCTTCTTTTGCTAATTCTTTTTTAGCTTCTTTTTCTGCATATAGAGTATCATTTTCTATATCATTAGCAGGGTTCATTTTAAAAGTATACCTATGTACTTTTCCCCCTATTACTATATAGATCCTTCCTGAGAGAAGATCACAGCCTCCTTCTTTTATGGGCAAAAGAGTTGACTCATCCATGAGTTCTCTAATATCTATTTGCAAACTTGGATCATTAGTCTCTGATTTTTTGACTGTCGTAATTAACTTCTCATTCAACGTATTAAAAATTGTATGGAAGCGCTTACCTACAGTATCCTTTCCTTTTTCATAAACTATTAAAAGACCGTGCGGTTTATCTGGAATAATCTTATCGCCAACCAATTGTGCCAAACGAGGAATTGTATGTCCTTTGACTTTTTCTTTAAATTTATCCCAAAAGGATTCCTCCATTTCATTACGTGCACCAATAATTCTGAGGTGATCATTTTTTTTAGATAATTTATCCTTGAGAGGTAAAGCGTAAATATCTCCATGATCATCCTTGTAGAAAGTTAAGATCGAAGAACCGTCAGTAGTCGCGTTTGGCAACTTGTTTACCCAATTTTCTGCCTCTTCTTTGTTGGGATATACATAGATTTCCTCACTTAGATTACAGAGGGATTTGCAATCAACGATCGATGACATATGATTTATCTTATTTTTATTATTTCAATATCCCATGATACTAATAAAAAACAAAACAATTATCAAATAAAAAAAATAATAGAACAAGCTTATAGTTTATTATTTATTAAAAATAAAATCATAGAAAATTAATACTTAAGCGTAGCTTAAGGTAAAAGCTATGCGGCGTTTCAAGCTAATTTTATAAATAAATCCCAATAATCATGTAATAATATTTTTTATAATAAATAATTTTATTTTGTATGATTATTCTTATTCCAATGCAATTTTGTACGTAAGGTTTCAAAATAATTATAATCTAGAGGATGGATCAAACGTAATGCGTTGGCATTTTTTTGGATACTAATATCGGCGTCAATAGGAACAGAGATTCGTGCTTGTCCATCGCAGCTTAAGCACGGCGGTGCCAAACTGGAGGTGTCGATGTGAATAACGATATGGCTTTTCGCATTGACGACAATCGGTCTTGCACTTAAGGTGTGAGGAAACATGGGAACTAACACGATAGCGTCTAACTGCGGCTGTAAAATCGGTCCGCCACCCGATAAGGCATAAGCCGTTGAACCGGTAGGGGTAGCTACAATCAAACCATCCGCCTGCTGTACGCAGACAAATTGGTCATCAATGGTAATAGAAAATTCGATCATACGGGCTACGTTTCCAGGCATCAACACGACTTCATTCAAGGCAATACCTGACTGTACCTTATCTCCTTGCAATGTGATCGTAGCATTTAGTAAAAATCGTTTTTCTTCTTGATAATGACCTTCCAGCACGTCGCCAATTTTCTTTTCTAAATCTTGTGGGCGGATATCGGTAAGAAAACCCAAACGTCCTCGATTAATGCCCAACACCGGAATATCATTTTCCACCACGCTATGGGCAGCGTTGATGAGACTGCCATCACCGCCTACCACAATCATCAAATCAATCTTCCCTCTTTGCAACTGTGCTCGAGAGAAGCGATCACACGGACGATTCTTTAAGGATTTTGCTGTCTCCTCCTCAACGAGTACCGTAAAGCCGGTTGACTGCAAATAATCTAAGACAGCGATGAGCGTATCGCTAACATCTCTCATTCCTTGTCTGCCAATTAAACCGATGGTAGTAAAGCTTTTGGACATGGGTATTTCCTAATGTGAATTCCGCTATCCTGAGCAAATAGTGATGTATAGTCAAATTATTGCATTTTAAAAAATGCAATAGACAGCGAGTTGAGCCATAAGCTTGAATCCTAAGTCTTTACGCTACATAATCTCTCCCATAATTGTAGATACCTATCTATTTTCTTTCTTTAGAAAACGGGAGACTTATTAACATGAGTAAAAATGAGAGCTCTAAAACAAAAACCTGGGAAAAATTAACTTCTCAAGCGGATAAAGAAGCTGCGGTCAATGAGTCGGCAGTTAATGAGGAAACCTCCTCAGTAAAAAAATCAGTATCGTCTTCGCCTAATAAATTAACGCATCCCGCCTATGAGGCCTTAGAAGAACAGCTACTCAAGACGGAAACCCAGTTAGAGGAACATAAAAGCAAATTAATCCAATTGAAAGAACAAGAGGCTTATCGTCTTGCTGAAATGGAAAATATCCGACGTCGCTGTAAGCTAGATGTTGAAAATGCTTATAAATTTTCTTTAGAAAAGTTTATTAAAGACCTACTTCCGGTAAAGGACAGTCTGGAAGCGGCATTATTAGTCACCGGTGCGAAAGCAGAAAATGACTCAGTTTTGAAAGGGGTAAAATTAACACTACAGGCCTTACAAAAAGTATTAGAGAGAAATGGTATTAAAACCATTGACCCTTCTTCGGGCGAAACCTTTGACGCGCATTACCACCAAGCGATGTTGACGGAAGAAAATGAGCAGCAAGCGCCGAACACCATCCTTAAAGTCCTACAAAAAGGCTATTTGCTTAATGAACGGCTTATGCGTCCTGCGATGGTCGTTGTCGCCAAAGCCATTGAGGAAAATTCATAAATGTCGGTGAAGGCATCTTGAAAATGGCCTCGCTAAGCCCAATTTTAATAAAGTTGTTAGTTTTTCAGCTAACTGACTGTTTTTAACTCAAAATATAAAAAGATTTTAGGTTCTGTTTCTAACGTGATAATTGTTGTCATCCAGAACCTAGATGAGGCTTACGCTAAATAAATCGTAGGTTCAACTGGAAAAATTAGCTATTTATGCGGAGAACACTATGGCAAGTGCAAAAATAATCGGCATCGATTTGGGTACCACAAACTCCTGTGTTGCCATTATGGAAGGTGGCAAACCTAAGGTAATAGAAAATAAGGAAGGACGACGGACAACGCCTTCTGTCGTTAGCTATGACAGCAATGAAATCAAAGTCGGTGAGGTAGCGAAACGACAATCCGTTACTAAGCCAAAAGATACCCTTTATGCAGTAAAACGTCTGATAGGCCGTCGCTTCAAAGATGATGCGGTGCAAAAAGACATTAAGATGGTCCCCTACAAAATTATTGAGGCTGAAAATGGTGATGCCTGGCTAGAGGTGGGTGGTAAAAAATTGTCACCACAACAAGTTTCTGCGCAAATCTTAATGAAGTTAAAAAGTGACGCTGAGGCTTATTTAGGTCACGAGGTCAAAGAAGCCGTTATTACGGTGCCTGCTTATTTCAATGACTCTCAACGTCAAGCCACGAAAGATGCAGGCCGTATCGCTGGACTTGAAGTGAAACGTATTATCAATGAACCTACGGCAGCAGCTTTGGCGTATGGTCTAGACAAAAAACGGGGTGATTCTACCGTTGCTGTCTACGATTTGGGGGGCGGTACTTTTGATATTTCGATTATTGAAATTGCTGAAATCGATGGCGAACATCAATTTGAAGTATTAGCAACGAATGGCGATACCTTCCTAGGTGGTGAAGACTTTGATCTACGTGTTATTAATTATCTTGCGGATGAGTTTAAAAAAGATCAGGGTATTGATCTGCACAATGATCCGCTGGCGCTACAACGTCTTAAAGAAGCCGCTGAAAAGGCGAAAATTGAACTTTCATCTGCGCAAGAAACAGAGATCAATCTACCTTATATCACAGCAGACAGTAGTGGTCCAAAACATCTACATATCAAACTGACCCGCGCAAAATTAGAATCATTAGTAGAAGATCTGATTGAACGTACCATAGGTCCTTGTAAAACAGCGATTAAAGATGCGAAGATCTCTATGGATAAAATCACCCAGGTTATCTTAGTGGGTGGACAGACACGTATGCCTAAAGTACAGGAAGTTGTTAAAAACTTCTTTAAAAAAGATGCACGTCATGATGTAAATCCTGATGAAGCGGTTGCGATCGGTGCCGCTATTCAAGGCGGTGTATTGGCCGGCGACGTTAAAGATGTCTTGCTACTTGATGTTACACCACTTTCTTTAGGAATAGAAACCTTAGGTGGTGTTATGACTAAGCTGATTGAAAAAAATACCACGATTCCAACCAAAGCCAGCCAGACCTTTTCTACGGCTGACGATAACCAAACGGCGGTTACTATTCACGTGTTACAAGGTGAACGGGAAATGGCTTCTGCCAATAAATCACTAGGGCGTTTTGATTTGTCAGAAATCCCATCGGCGCCGCGCGGTACACCACAAATCGAGGTAACTTTTGATATCGATGCCAATGGTATTCTCAATGTGTCTGCTAAAAACAAAGCCACAGGCAAGGAACAAAAAATTGTCATTAAAGCGGCTAGCGGTTTATCGGAAGCAGAAATCCAGCAAATGGTAAGAGATGCTGAAACCCATGCGGATGATGATCGTAAGTTCCATGAACTGATACAGATTCGTAATCAGGCGGATAGTTTAATTCATGGGACCAGCAAAGCGTTAAAAGATGCAGGTGACAAAATCACTGCAGACGAAAAAGATCAACTAGAAAAAGCGGCTGAATCATTGAAAGAATCACTAAAAGGCAATGACAAAGCTGATATTGAAACAAAACTTAAAGCGTTAACGGATATTTCGGAGAAAATGGCTGAACGTCTCTACGCCAAACCGAATGCTGATGCAGATACTACAACCCAATCTACCGCTACAGATTCTACTCAGTCTACTGAAAAGGGTGATATTGAGGATGCCGTATTTGAAGAAGTAAAAGATAAAGACAAAGAAAAAGATAAAAAGGATAAGGATGATAAAGACAAAGAATAATCAGTAGTTTACTCTTTCTCAGGAAAAATTCTTTTTAAACAAGGATTTTTTCATCTTTGGTCCTTTATTTATGGCAAAACAAGATTATTATAAGTTATTAGGCGTTTCTCGTAATGCAAGCGGTAGTGACATAAAAAAAGCTTATCGAAAGCTTGCAATGAAACATCATCCTGATCGCAACAAATCTGATAAAGCCTCGGAAGAAAAATTTAAAGAAGCGAAAGAAGCTTATGAAGTCTTATCTAATTCAGATAAGCGAGCACTCTACGATCAGTTTGGTCATGCCGGTGTTGAATCGGGCTTGGGTTCCAATGGCGGCGCTGCTGGTGCGGGTGGACGAGGCTTTAATTTTAGCGATGTCTTCGGTGATATGGGCGATGTCTTCGGTGATATTTTTGGCGGTCGAGGGAGCAGTAGTCAGCAAGGACAAGGTCGCACAAAGCGTTCTGCAGACGCACAGCGTGGATCAGATCTACGTTATACATTAGAACTCGATTTAGAAGCGGCGTTGCATGGTACAACGGTAGAAGTTCGCGTTCCTCGCTTAGCGACCTGTAAAAGCTGTGGTGGTTCAGGTGCACGCAAAGGAAGCAAACCGATTATCTGTAAAACCTGTGAAGGTGCAGGTCAAGTTCGCATTCAACAAGGATTTTTCACAATTCAGCAAACCTGCCCTGAGTGTCATGGTCATGGCAGCATTATTAAAGATCCCTGTCCAGATTGTCGCGGCCAAGGCCAAGTACAAGAGGCAAAAACCCTGTCCGTTAAAATTCCAGCAGGAATTGATGAAGGCAATCGAATTCGATTAAGCGGTGAGGGTGAAGCCGGTATGCATGGTGCACTTGCTGGCGATCTTTATATACAAATTCACTTAAGGCCGCATCCCTTATTTAAACGCGAAGGTAATCATTTATATTCTGATGTGCCCATCAGTTTTACACAGGCGATATTAGGCGGAGAGATTGAAGTCCCTACGTTAACAGGGATTGTGAAATTACATATTCCTGCTGAAACGCAAAGTGGAAAGATTTTACGTTTGCGTGGAAAAGGTGTTCCAGGGCGTCCCGGTGTAACGGGTGATCTACTGTGCCGTGTTTTTGTAGAAACGCCGATTAATCTAAACCAAGAACAAAAAAAATTAGCGGCTACCTTAGAAAAAGAGCTAAAAACAGGAAATCATTATCCTAAGGCGCGTCAATGGTTTGAAAGTGTTAGTAAATTTTTTACGAAAAATTAGGTTCTATCTCTAAAGACAATCCAATAACGAAACCAAGTAAAAGACGAAGCTTACGCCTCGAAAAATTTATTTAAAGCAGGTATGATCAGTGGAAGCCAGTTGAAAGCAATAGAGAAAAATCATGAATAAAGTTCCCATGACAAATGTCGGTGCCAAACACCTAGAACAAGAACTACATGAATTAAAAACCAGAAAACGTCCACAAGTGATTGATGCTATTGCTGAAGCCCGTGCACATGGCGATCTCAAGGAAAATGCCGAATACCATGCTGCTAAAGAATCTCAAGGCTTTATTGAAGGGCGAATTGCTGAAATTGAAAATAAATTGGCGACGGCGCAAATCATCGATGTCAGCAGAATTACAAATCATGGTAAGGTTATCTTTGGTGCTACCGTTCATCTTATCAATACAAAAACGAAGGAAGCCTTTACCTATCAAATCGTGGGCGAAGATGAGGCCGATATTAAGCAGTGCAAAATTTCGGTGGCTTCCCCTATCGCAAGAGCCCTGATAGGAAAAGAAGAAGGCGATATCGTCGATGTGCAGACGCCAGCAGGATTGCTTAATTTAGAAATTGATAAAGTGGAATATATTTAAATTAAATGGGCTTGATTTCTCCTCATTTTTCATTTCCACTCCACTTGGAAAAATATTATTTTTTCTTTCCAAGAATTGAAATGTTTTCATTATTTTTCTTTTTTTCTAAGATTTCTGCCAACTCTTGAGCCGTTAATCTAATCCGTACACATCCCCGATGACTAAGTGCCTCTTTTTTTACCACTTTAGAATTCTTCTTTTCTTTTTCTACAGCAAAAGGGTGATTCTCGGGTAATAAAATTTCGCTAGTTTCTTCATATGGCTTAAATGATGGTGTAGGTGTGTTAGAAAAAAATTGAGAACTGATTAATGGCTTGTTATTTTCCTCTTTCTTTAGCTTTGGGATCTGAGGAGGTAGAACTGTAGTAGATTGCTGACTCGTTTCTGAATTAGCAGGGAGAGTATTAACTAGTGATTGAATCCTTGAAAATTCTAAATCATCTTTTTTTATCTTTAGGGTTGGCTCATCTCTCTCCTTTCTGTCTTTTATCCAGTTATCGTAATCCCAATAGTAAATTTTATACTCCTGAGGTAATGAATCCCACCTATCAGGAAACGGGAAGCTACGAAATGCTGTTATTTCATTTTTAATTTTTTTACTTTCTTCTCTAGTAAATCCTGCTAGAGTAAAAACTGCAATGAAGTTTAATAGAATGGAAGCTTCTGTTCTTTGATCTGTTTCCATATGAAAAAATCTGTATAAAAAATAAAGTAAGACAGGAAAAACTTGAAGACGCTACGCTACAGCCTTATCCTTAAACTTTTATTAAAATATTTTAATAAATTTTATAAAAACTCAGTACAGGACAAAAATTAAAGAACAGCCGGGTGACAGCGAATGCGACTTCTTTTTGTGGCGTAAGCCAACAAAAAAAGTGCATTCGCTGGCAGGACCCGTGCCAGCCATAATTTAAGCGAATACAAAATAGTTTGGAAACACAATAAATGGAATTTCATTATCTGCTTCTTGTTCTTTCTTTTTTGATCGCCTGTTCTCAGTGTGCTATTCCTTTCTGGGGCGCTTACAAACATTCAGTCGCCTGGATGACATTAGCGAAACCCCTCGCTTGGATACAATTTTTATTAGTCACCCTCCTTTTTTTTAGCCTTAGTTTTTCTTTTCTTGGGAATGATTTTTCTTTGATCTATGTCGCACAAAACTCGAATAGTCACTTACCTTGGATCTATCGTATTTGTGCGGTATGGGGTGGACATGAAGGATCGATATTATTATGGGTTTTCATTTTAAATCTTTGGACAGTCGCGGTTACGTTATTTAATAAAAAAATAGAATTAACCACAGTCACACAAGTCATCGCTGTTCTAGGATTTATTAGTGCTGGATTTTTATTGTTTCTGATAACACTTTCTAATCCATTTATAAGAACAACAGCGCTTATTCTTGAGGGCCGTGACCTCAATCCCTTATTGCAAGATCCCGGTTTAGTTTTTCATCCCCCTTTACTGTATATGGGTTATGTTGGTTTTTCAGTGAGCTTTGCATTTTCAATATCGGCTTTATTGCGTGGTCGTTTGGATAGACAGTGGGCAAGATGGGTTAGGCCGTGGACCTTATCGGCATGGTGTTTTTTGACATGGGGTATCGTCTCCGGAAGTTGGTGGGCTTATCGAGTATTGGGCTGGGGTGGTTGGTGGTTTTGGGATCCCGTTGAAAATGCATCCCTTTTACCTTGGTTAGCGGGGACCGCATTAATTCATTCGTTGTTAGTGTTGGAAAAAAGAGAAATAGTAAAAACCTGGGTTATTTTGCTAGCTATTCTGACATTTGCATTAAGTTTACTAGGAACTTTTATTGTTCGCTCAGGGATTTTAGTTTCTGTACATGCCTTTGCTGTGGATCCTTGGCGTGGCGTATTTATGCTAGGCTTGCTGGCGTTAATCGTAGGTGCTGCGTTATTACTTTATGCTATTCGAATAAAGCGTTTTACTGTTAAGCCTTATGTGCTGCCACTGTTGTCAAAAGAAATGTTTTTAATAGGCAACAATATTTTATTGAGTGTTTCTGTGTTCACTATTTTGCTCGGTACGCTTTATCCCCTAATGATTGAAGTGCTAGGTTTAGGAAAATTATCGGTAGGAGCACCGTATTTTAATCGAGTTTTTTCACCATTGGCTGGGTTACTATTGTTGTTGATGGGAGCTTCCTATTTGCTTAATGGAAATAAAATAAAAGGAAAGGGGTTGTTAAAACAATCCATTTGCTTACTGGTAACCGCAATAGGAATCAGTATTCTTCTCATTGCCTTTTTTACACAGGGCTTGCAATGGAAGGTGATTTTCGGACTCACACTCGCATTGTGGATTATTGTGAATATGCTGCAAATGCTTTGGCGATGTAAACAAAAAAAATTGACCTTACAGCAAATCTTTCGAACACGTGGCGCTATGTTGTTAGCACATCTCGGTGTTGCGGTTTCTGCTATTGGAATTATATTGAGTAGTACTTATAGTTTACAGCGTGATGTGCGCATGATGGTAGGCGATACTGTGCAGTTAGGCAGGTATCAATTTGCGTTACAGGGTGTGTATGATCTGCAAGGACCTAATTATACCGGCGCAGAAGCGAATCTGCTTGTTAATATCCCTTCAAGGATTTTAAAACCACAATTACGCTATTACTCCATTTCAGATATGGCTTTAAGTAAACCCGCTATTGATGCTGGATTATGGCGAGATTTGTACGTTGCTTTAGCTGAGCCTTTAAATCATAACGCATGGGCTTTACGCTTTTATGTTAAGCCGTTTATTCGATGGATTTGGATGGGTGGTTTATTGATGGTAGCAGGAGGCCTTTGGTCAATATTACAAACTAAGAACAGACAACGGATAAGGAATCTAAGCTAAGTGCGATATTTTTTTCCAATGATCACACTTGGGTTTCTTTTATTTTTTTTATGGCAGGGTTTAAGCAAGGATCCTTTACAAATTCCTTCGCCATTGATCAATAAGCCCATTCCTAAGTTTGTTGCGGCGAGTTTAGGGGATTCAAAAAAATTATTCACTGAAAAAATGTTTTTTGGTCATGTATCGTTACTCGTGGTTTGGTCAAGTTGGTGTAGCCATTGTCTAGCGGAACATGCTTTGTTGAAGCGAGAGAGAAATGCCAGATTGCAGATTATTGGTCTAAATTATCGAGATAATTTACTGTCTGCTAAAAACTGGTTAAGTCAATATGGAAATCCGTACAACAAGGTCATTTTTGATCCAAAAGGATTATTAGGTATTAATTTAGGAGTATATGGAGTACCAGAAAGTTTTTTGCTAGACGAAAAGGGGATTATTCGTTACAAACACATAGGACCTTTAAACGAATACAGTTGGAATGCAGAGATTAGGCCATGGCTAGAAGGATAGGTTCTGTCTCTAAAGTCTCCTTGTCGGCATCTGCTGCGTTATTTCTTTTTTTTGCTATGTTGTTTTCTTCAATTTGCTTGGCCTCTACAGACCTATATCCTTTAAATTCTAGGGCAGAGGAGACTCAATTTCGGCAGATGGTTCAAGAGATGCGCTGTCTTGTTTGTCAAAATCAAAATCTTGCAGATTCTAATGCTCCACTGGCTAAGGATCTGCGGCAGATAATTTATGAAAGAATCAAAAAAGGAGAATCAGAGCAGGATATTAAAAAATACTTAGTGGGACGTTATGGCGAATATATTTTATTTAAGCCAACATTCTCACCATTGACCTACATGCTGTGGTTGGGCCCTTTTATATTATTACTCATTATCCTAATAAAAGTACTGGTCGGGATGAGAGGATTCGAACCTCCCTCTGGCCCCTAACTCCCGAATCTGACTACCTAGTTTAAAAAATCATTGATTATCATAATAATTAAACGTACTCTGCTTATATAAGCAAAAGTATTAAGTCTTTATACAAATCTTCGCCAAGTGTATCAGCCGGGTAATATAATATAATTTTCCCTCCTGGAGCTACAATATAGTAAGCATTATCCATTTTTTTTCTTTTGAAAAATCGACGATATTCGTTAATAGTAATCCAGTAGGCATTGATAGGTTTTTTAAATGTAATCGATGATCGAGTCTGAATTAAAGCGGCATTGACTTGACTGCGATTTTTACCTAACGCCAGAATAATTTGATGTAAAAGATGTAAGCGTTGTTGGCATAATTGATTACATTCAGACTTTGTTAAATAAAATATCAACCAGGGTTTATGAATGTCTGCACTACGAATAAGGTGTTTTTTTAAGTTAGTAAAATCTAATGGCGGAGAGAGAAATTGTCCTTTATTCAGCATTTTATTATGTAGCCAATCGGGAGCATTACGATAAAGCATAGCCGCTAACACTAAGGGCGCTACAAAAATAAAAATTAATAGTCCGAGGACGACATAGGGATTTATTTTTTTATTAAACTTCATAAACGAGATGTATTGCTAGTAAAAAAGGCAATTAATAGCGTTATACTTAAACAAAACCATTGAAATGCATATGCGTAATGCCGGCTGGCATGCAGTGTAACGGCTTGCCATAGCGGGATAAAGCTATAATACTGTCGTGTACTGACTACAACGATAAAAGGCTGTAAGTGCTTTTGACTTAAAAATTGTGGATCCAGTGTTTGTATACGCTGCGGCCATTTTTTTTCAGCCACTGTTTTCAAGCTAAAGGCTTTAGTGGGCCAAACGATCAAACCTGTAATAATCGTGTTACCTTTGATTGGTTTTATAAGAGGTAGTATTTTTCGATTTTTCCCTTGTGGAATCCATCCACGGTTTACTAGAATAACATAAGCGCTATTTTTTAAAATAAAAGGGGTTAATACTTCATAGCCAATTTGATGTTGATGTACTTTATTATCTAATAAAAAATTATGCTTGTTGTCAAATCTTCCTTCGGCTAAAACAGGAAAATAATTTTGATTACCATAGATAGCATCGTCATGATTTAGGAGAATAGGGTTGGCGCCGTGCCGTTGATCAAATTCAATTTGAATCCGTTTTTTTTCATCACCACGATGAATTTGCCATACACCTAAGCTTATTAATAAGGGAAATAAGCATAGAAATATCAAAATAGGTAATAAAGCAGCCGAAAAATAATAATTTTTTATGCGGAGATTGATAATAGATTTTTGCATAACTAAAAAAGCAAAAGAAATCCTAGCAACCATATACCGGCAAGAAAACTCCACCACCAGATACCTGCATCTAATGAAAATGATTTTTTGCTAGTAATCTTGTGTTGATGAAACCGAATGCTAATACCTATTAAGAATAGCAAAGCGGCGAGTACATTGATGATATGCAATCCTAGCAAAGCAATGAGTAAGCTGCCATAGATCCCTGTGTTAACGATAATGTCAGTTTTAGTCAGATAGAGAAAATAATAAGTTTGTAGCGCTAAAAATATAACACCTAATAGAATAGCAGCATTTATCATGATGAAACTTCTTTGATATTGTTCTTTTTTTAGAGAGAATTGAGCCAGTACAGCTATTAATGCGCTAAGTATCAGCAGAATCAAATTGAGAAAGGGTATTCCTCTCATGGAAATGAGTGTGTGAGTTACTGTTGTAGCCGGGGAATCGGCTGGTGGTGTGACTAAAGGCCAGTGTTGTGAAAAATCGGGCCAAAGTAAATAATGTGTGAGTATCGATGCATCGCCACTTTGTCCAGCTAACCAAGGAGTGATGGAAAATCTAACATGGAAAATAGATCCGAGTAATAGACCAAATAAAAATAATTCTGAAATTAAAAACCAAAACATACCCCAACGAAAGGTGTTATCCATTTGTTGATTATATAAACCGGCATCGCTCTCTTTGATAACGGACCATAGCCAACCGCTAATCATCAATAATAGCATGCCTATACCTAGAATAAGTGCAATAGGACCCCATTTTTCAGTTAAATTAAGTGAAGCAAATGCTAAAATTAGCAAAGCAAGTGCGCCTAAAATAGGCCAAACACTTTGATGAGGGACATAGTAATGAGAGGGCTTGTTTTCCATAAGAGCTTGTCCTTTAACATGATGTTACGTTTTACTAGTTTTTTTGATGCGCCTCGTGTTTAATGGCTTGGATAATCCATGTGTTTAGACTAATACCTGCTTGTTTAGCAGCTATGAATACTTCGCGATGTAGGATAGGATCAAGTCGTACATTAAATCTTCCAGAAAAAGGACGTTCTGGGGATTCATTGCGCTTTTTACAAAATGCTAGATAATCTTCAATAGAATCAATGAAAGCTTGTTTCAGTTGCTTGACTGTTTCACCCTGAAAAGTAATAACATCGCGTGTATTAATAACTTCTCCGTGAAAAATTTCAGCCTCTTCATCAAATTCAACATGACCAATATATTCTTTATACTTTAACATTGTTTTACCTTAATTCCTGCTTCTCTTAGGAAGCGTTTCATTGAAACAACAGCCCCTTTATCCGTTTCTTTTTGTGGATCTGGACGATGAAATACTGCTTTGCGATGGTTTAATACAATTCTTATCCGAGATCCGCGACCTTCCGTCAACTCAGCCTCCAATGCTAGTAATAAAGCTTCAATATTTTTCCATTGAATACCTGATTTCACGGGCATTCCAAAGATTGCCCTCAAGGTGTTCTGATGTTTCTTATTGAGCATAAGGATATATACCTATTGTCCTTGAAGTTGCGAATAGCAACTTCAAGGACATTCTTTTCGCGATGAGGATTTCCAAGGAGAGAATCGCGATTCTCTCCTTGGATGACGGTGCGCAAGCGCGGCTTGTGCCCGTCATGTGACAGGGTATACCGCTCGCTCAAATCTTTAAAGACTCGCATCTTCAAGTACGAGCGGTATAGTATCATAAATTGGTATCAAAAACCATGTTATGTTGTTATATGACCTATCGATTCTGGACTAGTAAGTGGATGTTTTAATCTAGTTATGTCAAACAAGGTATAGGAAAGGGTGATGGTGTTAATATTTTTTGGTAATTGTGTATCCAAATGAAAGAGTACCGGCATGGCGCGGTGTTGACCCGGAGTGAAAGTTTGTTGTGTAAAACAAAAACATTCTGTTTTTTTTAGATGTTTTGCTGCCACTCCAGGCGAAACACTAGGAATTGCTTGTACAGTCATTTGTTTCCCAGAGTTATTTTTTGCTTCGAAATAAATCAAGATATTTTCGCCAGGATGTAGTTGTATATGGCGTAGGCGAGGATAAAAATCCCAAGCAAGATAGTTATTATTACTGCTCATAAATTCCACACGAATACTACGCGATAAATCAATGTTCTGAGATTCTAAATAGCTGTTTTTATCTGTTTTACCATTAATTCCTAGACTTTTGCACAGCGTATTATAAAGTGGAATCATGGCAAAACCAAAACCAAACATACCTATCGTTATAAAGATAAGTACTAATGAAAGTTTTTTATTGGAATTTTTTATGTCGAAAATCGTCATGAAATCAAAGTCTTTCACGCAGCTTATGCAAGTGGTCTATTTTCTAATGAATTGTTGGTGGTATAGTAAAACTGTGCAGAGGCGGTGGGGAACTGAGTGTCCATTCTAAACCTTCTGCATCTTCCCAAACTTTTCCTGTTGCTTTTTTGCCTTTTCCTAGCATAGAGCGAATAATAACAATGAGAAAAAATAGTTGAGCAAATCCAAAAATAAAAGCACCTATGCTGGCAATTGCGTTAAAGTTAGCAAATTGTAATGAATAATCGGCAATTCGACGTGGCATACCGGCTAGGCCTAAAAAATGCATAGGAAAAAAAGTAAGGTTTACACCGATCACAGATAGCCAGAAATGGCATTGACCCAATCTCTCGTTGTACATAACACCAGTCATTTTCGGTAACCAGTAATAGGTAGCGGCAATGGCAGCAAATAAGCTACCAGGCACTAAGACATAATGAAAATGTGCCACGACAAAATAGCTGTCTTGATACTGAAAATCAGCTGGTACCATCGCTAACATCACGCCAGAAAATCCGCCGATAGTGAATAAAATGACGAAGGCGATAGCAAATAACATCGGTGTTTCAAAGCTTAGTGCACCACGATACATGGTTGTGACCCAATTAAAGACTTTAACGCCAGTAGGCACAGCAATCAGCATGGAGGTATACATAAAAAATAATTCAGCCGCTAAGGGTACGCCGGTTACAAACATATGATGTACCCAAACAATAAATGATAAAAAAGCGATCGCTAGCATGGCATAGACCATGAAGCGATAACCAAAGAGTTTTTTACGGCTGAAAGTAGGAATGATTTGCGAAATAATTCCGAATGCGGGCAGGATAACAATATAGACTTCAGGGTGACCAAAAAACCAAAAAAGATGTTGATAGAGCAGGGGATCGCCACCCCCTGCTGCACTAAAAAAACTAGTGGAAAAATGTCTATCCATTAACATCATGGTAACAGCAGCCGCCAAAACAGGCATGACAGCAATTAATAAGAAAGCAGTGACCAGCCAAGCCCAGCAAAAAATAGGCATTTTCATCATCGTCATACCAGGTGCACGGAGATTGAGAATAGTGACAATAATATTGATAGAGCCCATTAAGGAAGAAAGTCCCATTAAATGAATCGCAAGTATTAAGTGATCAGTACTTTCTGGAGCAAAGGTGGTGGATAGAGGCGCATACATGGTCCAACCAAAATTAGGTGCAGAACCCTCCATGAATAACGTACTAAAGAGTAAAATCGCCGCAACCGGTAAAATCCAAAAAGCCCAATTATTCATACGTGGCATGGCCATATCCGGTGCGCCAATCATTAATGGGATCATCCAATTTGCGAAGCCTGAAAAGACGGGCGTGATGGCAAGAAATAACATGATGATTCCATGCATCGTTACCATTTGATTAAAAAATTCAGGATTCAACAAGCGTGCACCGGGTTGAAATAATTCGGCGCGTATCAGTAAAGCGAAAATACCGCCGATAAAAAACATTAATAAACTAAAGAGTAAATAAAGCGTACCAATTTCTTTATGATTCGTAGTAAAGAGCCACCGTTTAATAAAAGCTAAAAACCCTTTTGGAGCAGGATGTTCTACTTCAAGTGTTTGTTCCATGAGAGCTGTCTCCTAGCTGTTGTTTGACCCATAGCTTGAATTCAGATTCACTGATTGCCTGTACCACGATGGGCATAAAAGCATGGTTTGTACCGCATAATTCAGCACATTGGCCGCGATAAGTTCCTTCTTTATCTATTCTTGCCCAGGATTCATTAATAAATCCCGGTATCGTGTCGCGTTTAATACCCAGTGTAGGTAGCCACCATGAGTGTATGACATCATTGGATGTAAAAAGAAAACGAATTTTTTTATGCACAGGAACAACCAGCGGATGATCGACTTCTAGCAAATACCATGGATTTTTTTTTGCTCTGTTCTGTAATTCTTCTATGGGAGTAGAAAGATTGCTAAAAAAATCGATTCCTTGATCTAAATACGCATAGCGCCAGTGCCATTGATAACCCGTCACTTTGATAGTCAGATCAGGATTACTATTATCATTCATTTTGATTAGAGTTTTTGTGGCAGGTATGGCAATCGTGATCAAAATAATAAAGGGTACGATAGCCCAGGCAATTTCTAATACAGAGTTTTCATGGAATTGTGCTGGCTGGACGCCACGCGATTTTCGATGTCGAATCAAGGAAAATAGCATGATACTGAATACAACGACTGCAATTCCTACGCAAATCCAAAATCCCAACATGTGTAGATTATAAATGGCATGGCTAATGGGCGTGACGCCACTAGGCATATTGGTTTTCCATGCCGCTAAAACGGATAGTGGGGTAAAAAATAAACTAGCGGTCAGCACGGGTCCTGCCACCGGATACGCTTTTTTTGCTGGCTTACGCCACAAAAAGAAGCGTATTCCGTTGTCACCCGTGCTGCTTTTTGATTTTTTCCCTGTGCAGAGATGTTTTACCATAGCAAATAATTTCCGTCTGTTTTACTTTCCTCTACCATATATTTCACACTGGCTTCTAGCTCGGCATTACTACAAGTATGACAGCCTCCTTTAGCCGGCATTTTTTTATAACCACGAATGGTATTGGCAAATAAGACATCTACGCCTTTTTCTATTAACGTGCGCCAAGCGGTTTTGTCGCCTAACTGAGGAGTATCTGCCATTCCATTACTATGACAAATTGCGCAATGTTTCTGATAAATTTCTTTCCCTATGTTTACACTAAGTGCTATTTCTTGCACAGGAAGATTAGTGGCACTTTCTGTTTGTGTATTCGTCAGATAATCAACGGCTGCTTTAATCGCATCATCCGAACAACCCGTACAAGTTCCTTTAGCGGGCATAGAATTAAAACCTTGAATTGCACGCGTATAAACTAACGTTCTGCCTAATTTCAATCGTTTTTTCCATTCTGTTATATCGCCGATTTTAGGTGCACCCGCGGCTCCTGTTGTATGGCACACTGTACAATATTTTTGATAAACTTTTTTTCCTGTTTTCGCCGTAATAGGTCCCGTAAAAGCTGACTGTGGTGTTTTGCTTTTGACCTGCTTTAGATAAGTTGCGATGCTGGTTAAATCGTAATCACTTAAATAAGTTAAGCTATTACTATTGACTTCGGCCATGGGACCCGCCACTTTACCCGCTCCTTTGAGCATTTTTCCTTCTTTAAATACTGCCAGAATTTCGGAAAGTGAAACACCTTTTAATCCGCTGGAAGTAATGTTAGGGGCGTAATAACCTTCAATAAATCCGCCAGTTAAATAATATTTCTTTTCTTCTGCGCCGAGTAGATTTAATGGACTGTGGCACATACCACAATGGCCTAAACCTTGTACTAAGTAAGCACCACGATTCCATTTTTTGGATTTCTGTGGCGCGTGCTGATATTCACCCGTACGAAAAAATAAAATACGCCAACCTAGCTGCAAGAAACGCCAGTTTAACGGCCACATCATTTCATTGGCTTGATTTGCTTTTTGAATAGGAGGTAAGCTAAAAAGATAGGCCTTGATAGCAAGCAAATCATCTTTATTAATTTTAGTAAAGCTAGCAAAAGGAAAAACGGGGAAATAATAGGATCCATCCGGCGCTATTCCTTTATGCATGGCGCGGATGAAATCTTCATTGCTCCACTGGCCTATCCCGGTAGTATGATCAGGGGTGATATTCGGTGAATAGATCGTTCCAAAAGGAGTATAAATACCGAGTCCGCCTGCGAAGGCTTGACCATGATGTTTCGTATCCGTATGACAAGCAATACAATCACCCGCTTTACTCAAATACTCGCCGCGTGTAATCAATTGACGAGTCGTGGGGTTCAGAAGATAATTGGGGCTAGGATACTTAATAAAAAGATCAGCACGTTTTTTAGGGATGTCTGTACTGATTTGAGCGTTAGCCAGACTAGGCAGTACAAAAAATAGTGTAAAAATATATACGCATAATAATTCGATTCTAATCCTTGATGTCCTACTTATCATAATTCCATTGATAATCCGTTATTGTTCATTTTAGGAGGGTTATTCCTAAACAATGAACTCAGCATTATGATGCCATATTGCTTGATGCTTGCCTAGTGTAATGTCTACACTATAGAAAAAATAAGAATTAACAATTAAGTTACTAATACAGGAGTTTCGTGTTTAGTATGGAACTATTTAAAGATAAGTGTGTGCGGAAAAGGAAATCAGTATTTTTTATCTTTTTTCTGATGCTATTGATACTGACTGAAAATGCTAGTGCGATTATTATTCCTCCTTTCCGTCTTTCCGTTAACGGCTATGCCAGTGATTCCACGGTAGGTCAAGCGGATGTGATGCTGTCTCTAGAGGGAGATCAGGATCATAATTTTTATGTGAATCCTAATGTTTCTTACGGCAGTGACAATCAAGGTTTTACTGATTTAGGTGTAGGTTATCGTTGGATTCAGAATGATGCGGCTATTCTTGGAGGGTACATATTTGCGGGACACACGCGCTTAGATCACAACAGTGGATTTTGGATAGCTAACCCCGGTATAGAAGCGATGGGCTCTCGCTGGGATGTCCATCTCAATGCGTATATTCCGCTGGCTGGACGTAGTGATGATCTGGGAAGTTTTGAGTTTAATATCATCAGTGATCCGGTTTTTCGAGGCCATTCACTCGTCGTTGATAGTGTGTTTAACACTGTGCATGAGATGCAACGTATAGGCAATGGTGCGGATGCCAGATTGGCTTATCAACTCTTTCGATACGTTCCCTTGAAAGCGTATGTCGGCGCTTATTTTTTTGATATTCCCGATACTGCTAAATTGCGTGGTGGTGCTGCCGGGTTTGAATATTGGTTTAATCGACAGTTTAAGTTTTTCGCTAATTATACGTATGATAACGTCCAACACAGTACCGTGGCCACAGGATTGGGTATCAGTTTTGGCGGCGTCAGGAAACAGATGGCGGATCCCTCTTTATCAGAAAGATTAATGGACCCCGTAGAACGTCACTTAGCTAACTTAGGTCATGCCTCTGGCATTCCGAGTCGAATGTTTTTCAATGAAGGAAACGGAAGTAGTTCACAAATACTACTAGACAACATTGCTTTCTTCAGTCAGGCCGGTATGCCGAATAATGGCGGGTCGGGATTAACCCTAGCCAATTGTACGTTTGAAAATCCTTGTGGTCCTACGGATTTGACGAATGTGGGTGCTATTACCCTGAATACCTTATTACCTAATACCACAATGTATTTTAATGGCGGAAGTTATGATGCACTCAATGTTCCCGCAGGAACTAATGCCGTGACCTTACAAGCCGGCCAAAGTGTGCACTCACGCAGTGCGGATTATAGCCAGCCAGCGACGGGTGCTAACCGTTCTACCTTTGATGCTGCCTTTATTCTCAACAGCAACAACACACTAGAAAATATTATTCTCCAATCCACAGCGGATACCGTGGGGGGTAATGGAGTCTTTGCTAGCAACGCCAGCAATCTCTTGATTACGGGTAGTCAAATTGGTAGTACCGCGAATCCTTTTATGGACGGTGTACGCCTGACTGGTACGAGTCAGATGGAAATGAATAACAGTCAGGTTTTTTCTGGAGGGTCAGCTAATAATAATGCCTTCTTTATTTTGGATACCAGCCAACTGAGTATCAACGATACTCAGATCAATGTAACAAGCCCTAATGTCAGTCATGGAGTTGTCGCCAAGGATAGTTCTACTCTATTTGCTAACCATATAATAATGAATATAACAATGAATAGTTTAGGTGATGCGATAAATGCTCAAAATAACTCTACTATAAGGGTTAGCAATGCAACATTTAATGTTAATGGAAGTAATGGAAACTCAAGAGGGATTCGTACTACCAGTAGTATTCTTGTTTTTGTTAACAATACGACTGTGAATGTAGCAGGTATTGGTAATAATACGGGTTTAAATTCTCAAGGCTCGGAGGTTATCCAATTTGATAGTGGAGATATTACGGTTATCGGGGGAGCGGGTTCTAGCATAAAAGAAGAAACTGTTCCAGGTTCTATCACCATTACTAACAGCACCTGTAGCTTGAATGGTGTGCCTGGCTGTCCTCCTTAGTAACATGCTATTGTTATCTAAACTCTGATGAAAATACTTTACTCTAGAGAAGAACAGAGATGCTTACTATAAACCAGTTAAAAAAGCTCGTGACCTTATTGAGAGGGGGAGGTGTAGTTGCCTTTCCAACAGAGACAGTGTATGCCCTAGCAGGGGATGCTAGAAATTTATCTGCCATAAAAAAAATCTTTGAGCTTAAAAATCGCCCTTTACATCAACCTTTAAGCGTTTTATTACCTCAACATTATGATCTTGAAGCATGGGCTCACGATGTGCCTGCTATTGCGAAACGACTGGTCGATTATTTTTGGCCAGGGCCTTTGACCTTAATTTTACATAAAAATAAATCTATTTTATCGGAGTTAATCGGGGGAGGAAATAAGATTGGCTTGCGTGTGCCCGATCATCTTATCGCACAAACTATATTAGAGGCGTTTTCTGGTGGTTTAGCAGCACCCTCAGCTAATCGTTCTACCCGTCTTAGTCCAACCCAAGCGGATCATGTACGACAAGAGTTTGGTGATAAGCTAGTTTCGATTATTGATGGAGGAGCCTGTACTATTGGGATTGAGTCTACGATTGTCGATGTGACAACCCCTATCCCTAGGATACGAAGATTAGGAGCGATTTCGCAAAAAGAGTTACAAAAAGTCATCGATTCCGAATTTATTATAGATTCTCCTGATCCCATTCCACGTGTAAAAATTCCATTACAGCAGATAGCGAGGGATAAATTAAAACGCATTACTTGTGAATATTTACATCAAGGAAAGTCAGTCACCGTACTGGCAAGGCACACAGAAAATTTGATCCATAACAATCTAATTTGGATTACTATGCCTGAAGAAGCGAGTCATTATGCCCGCGTCTTATATCAATTTTTACGTGAAGCGGAACAAAATTCAATGGATGCAATATTCGTTGAATCAGTGCCTATAAACGAAGGATGGTCAGGGATACGACCCCTAATAGGGGATTACTTTAGGAACAGAACCTAAGTTTTTCTTTATGGATTTTTTTTGATTAATAGACTAAATTGATATGATTGTTAACTTATAAGTAGCTATGTTAGCTTTATTTTTTATATATGGTATCTGTGTGTTGCTAGCCTGGTTTAAACAAAGACGGCTTGCTATTAGTTTATTTATTGTCTTTTTAGTGTTAACGGGCTTTGTGTTTATGCACCATATCACCAGCCAACTCAACCTACAGTTTTAAGAGAGTGTCTTCAAATGCACGATGACGGTCAAAAATCATTTATTTTTCTGCGTTACGCTACTCACATACTGCGTGTATGCTCCGTTGCGGTGCTCGAAAAACAACGCTTTTTGTCTCTTCCTAGCACATGAAGACACTCTCTAAGGCAGTCATTATGGAGCCATTTAAAGTCGCCAAAGCGATTAAGATTCTTAATGCGATTGATGCATTAGGGCTTGGCTTTTTACTCCTTATTGCATTTGTCCTGCAAATAGATTTACATGAACTGCCTTGTCCATTATGCTTATTACAGCGAATAGGCATTTTAGGTATCGCGTTTGGTTTTTTATTAAATGTTCAGTTTAAGATTCAGCCTGGTCATTATACGCTCTCACTACTCGCTGCATTACTAACGGCATCCATATCGATACGCCAAATATTTCTTCATGTCATGCCAGGCGATCCAGGCTATGGTTCTGCTTTATTAGGGTTGCATTTGTATACCTGGGTATTTCTTTTATGTGTGGCGGTCATTATTTACATCGCGATTATTTTCAGTATATCTCCTCAATATTCAGATATACGTATTACCAGATTAAAGGGAAAGTCTTTACAAGTGCTGACGCACCTTGCTTTTGCCGTCGTATTTCTTTTGACTGTATTTAACGGCATTTCTACGTATCTTGAATGTGGATTGAAGGCATGTCCTGAAAATCCGGTCAAATATGAGATTCAATTAATAGAGCCTCATGCTATGCATTCTTAGTATTTTTTTAAATTTTCAACCCTGTTTACTCTTAATAGCATTTTTCATGGATTCAAAAAATTCATTGTTGGTTTTGGAAGGACGTAAATTTTGAATTAAAAACTCCATGGCTGCGACTTCGTCCATCGTTTGTAGTACTTTACGCAAAATCCACATGTTTTGTAATTCTTCCGGTTTAGCGAGTAGCTCTTCGCGTCGTGTGCCGGATCGGTTTAGATGAATAGCAGGATAGATACGTTTTTCAGCAATTCGACGGTCAAGGTGAGTTTCCATGTTACCCGTTCCTTTGAACTCTTCATAGATAACGTCATCCATTTTTGAGCCGGTATCAACCAGTGCTGTTGAGATGATGGTTAAGCTACCGCCTTCTTCAATGTTGCGCGCGGCGCCAAAAAAACGTTTCGGCCGTTGCAATGCATTGGCATCGACACCACCGGTTAACACCTTGCCTGAAGAAGGAATAACCGTATTATAGGCACGTGCTAAACGTGTCATAGAATCTAATAAGATAACAACATCTTTTTTGTGCTCAACAAGTCGTTTTGCTTTTTCAATAACAATTTCAGCCACTTGAACATGACGTGTTGCGGGTTCATCGAAGGTGCTGGCGATGACTTCTACTTTTTCACCCGTAACCGATCGTCGCATATCTGTGACTTCTTCAGGTCGTTCATCAATTAATAAAACAATCAAATAGGAATCCGAACAGTTATGGGAAATAGATTGTGCAATATTCTGCATCATCATGGTTTTCCCCGCTTTAGGCGGGGAAACGATTAAGCCACGTTGACCTTTTCCGATAGGTGCTACCAAATCGATAATCCTTGCAGTGATGTCCTCGGTACTACCATTGCCACGTTCCAAGATGATACGGTCATCAGGGAATAAAGGGGTTAAATTTTCAAATAAAACTCGACTTTTCGCATTTTCTGGGGCATCAAAATTAATTTCACTGACTTTGAGTAAAGCAAAATAACGCTCACTTTCTTTAGGAGGGCGAATTTTTCCAGAAACGGTATCACCGGTGTGCAGATTAAATCGACGGATTTGGCTAGGTGAAACGTAAATATCATCAGGCCCTGCTAGGTAAGAACCTTCTGCTGATCGTAAAAAACCAAATCCATCGGGTAGTATTTCTAATACACCATCTCCAGAGATATCCTCGCCTCGTTTAGCGTGGGCTTTAAGAATAGAAAAAATCATATCCTTTTTATGAAGACGGCCTAGGCCGTCTATGGTGAATTCTTCAGCGATAGTAACGAGTTCAGCGGGTGTTTTTTTCTTGAGTTCAGTTAAATTCATAATATTGTTTCTTTCATAAAAGGAAAATTTAAAAATTATTGAATAGTGTTAGTTAGTTGGAATGTTTAAAATAAGGGGAATAACTTCAAGAATTTAAAGATGTTTAAAATCAATTCACACCGTATCCGAACAAAGGATACAAAATATCTAACTCCTAACTTACCGGTTAAAGCGAACGCCGAGAATAAAAAATACTTGAAGTTTTCAATTCAATTTTAGTAAATAATGATTCTTAGCGTTTATCCTATTTGGAATAGCTGCTCTTTTCGTTTGGCATCTCTATCAATTACTCTTCATAGTTCAATACGTTGTTACGACGTTAGCTCCACGACTCATTCATTCCGTGTAAACTGTACCGGTTTTCGACATCGCACCCCATCTGGAAGCAAAATTTCTAATCGATAGAAGTTACCCTTAAAGAGTAGAAAAATTATCATTAGGTTCTTCTCTAAAGCAGCCTTTCCGTCACCTGCTATATTATAACAGCTCAAAAACACTCATTTACTGTATGTAAACTCCGTCTTTTTCGCTATTTTTTCCGTGCCGATGGCGACAATCATCACTTTAGAGACAGAATTTAAGAAAGATGAACTTTCAAAAAGGTTTCTAACTGTGATTTTGATAAAGACCCTACTTTAGTCGCTTGTGCTTTTCTATCCTTAAAGAGAATCAATGTAGGGATACCACGTACAATATATTTTGCCGGAGTCACTTGGTTTTCGTCAACGTTTAATTTACAGATCGTAATTTTTCCAAGATACTCGCTGGCTAACTCTTCTAAGATAGGCAAAATTGTTTTACAAGGACCGCACCACTCAGCCCAGAAATCAACCAATACAGGCAATTCAGATTTTAAAACTGTTTCTTCAAAAGAAGAATCACTGAGCGTGATAATTGGGTTACTCATAAGAATGACCATTTGACCTCAAAAAAATTTATTTGGCAAGTTGAAATTGTTAATCATGTTCAGGAGCCACTACGTAAATACCGGGGAGATTTCGTAAATAGCCGTGATAGTCCAGCCCATAGCCAAACACATAGCCTTTATCCATGGAGAGAGCAGTGAAATCGGCTGAGTGGGTTCCTCCTGGTAAGCGATCCACCTTTTGCTTATCAAGTAAGATTGCGGTAAGAACCGAACGCGCCCCTTGTTGCTGGCAATAATCAACGGTTGCGGCTAATGTCAAGCCTTCGTCCAGAATATCTTCGATAATGAGTACGTTACGATCTTTTAATGAAATTCTGGGTGTTGCTACCCATGTTACTTCGGGTTTTCCCAAGGTTTCATTTGAATAACGTGTCGCGTGGACATAGTCTAATTCTAAGGGAAAAGTAAGACGCGGTAAGAGGTTTCCTGCTGGAATTAAACCGCCAACCATGACGCACAAGACCACCGGATTACTTTCACCGAGTTGTTCGTTTATCGCATCAGCCATTTTATCTAGGCCGACTTCAATCTGTTCTTTTGTGAAAAGTAAAGTAGCTTTTTCTTCTACCTTTTGGATATCGGCTGGGATTAACATGAAAAACCTATTTGTCGTTTAGTTTACTTTACTTAGCAGACGGACTGCATCACGCCAGGCAGCGGTTTCCCGCAAACTAGGGGGGGCCAGTTTGCGGGGAGAAAATAATTTTTGCAAGTATTCATCTGAATAAAGGGTATTTGATTGTGCACTTTCTAGATATTCTAACGCGGAAATAGTGTCTTTACGATTGTTGCAGATTAACAGTCCATTGCATCCTGCTTGTAAAGCGAGTTGTACACGTTCCGAGATACTCCCCATGGTTTGCACGGCTTGCATGGATAAGTCGTCTGTGAAAATAGCACCTGAAAAGTTAAGTTTCTTTCGCAAGATAGTTTGCAACCAAAAAGAAGAAAAGCAGCAGGGTAGGGGGTCGACTTCACTATAGACAATATGTGAAGCCATCATCGCATCGAGATAGGGACTTAGTTTGGAAAATGGGATTAAATCGGTGGCTTCAATCGTTGAATAGTCTCTGGAATCAACCGTAAAATGTGTATGTGTATCGCTGGTAACTGAGCCATGTCCAGGAAAATGCTTACCCACTGTGCACATACCCGCATTATGGATACCTTGAATAGTAGCGCGGCCTAACTTTGTGACAATAATGGGACTTGCATGAAAAGAACGTTTTCCTATGACCTGATTTAAATTATTATCCAAATCTAAAACAGGAGAAAAACTTAAGTCAATACCTAACGCTAACAATTCGCTTGCCATTAACCAACCATGGATTTTAGCAAGAACCATGGCTTGCTCGGGACTATCTTCGTAAATTGTACCAATTTTTCCTAAATAAGGGAGGGGAGTAAAACCAGAAAGAAAACGTTGTACGTGGCCGCCTTCCTGATCGACCGTGAGTAATAATCGTTGCGCACTATTTTTATGAATTTGTAATATTAAATCTTTAAGTTGTTGAGGAGATTCATAATTACGCGAAAAAAAGATAATGCCAGCGACTTGTGGGTGTTTAAGAATTTCACACTCTTCAGGCGAGAGCTCAAGTCCTGTTAAGTCTAAAATAATAGGGCCCATAGATAGCGTTACTGCGAAGAGCTTTCAAATGTAAATTTAATTTATAGTTACATCACGAAGATAATTTTTAGCGTAAATGTAGTTAATGTCAAGTTGGCAATCATAACAAACTTTTTTAAAAAAATTACACTTGACACGTTAGGATTAAGGAGTAGAATTCGCGGTCCTTGTGTTTAGGG
>JAZKJD010000012.1:0-149519 GCA_040384585.1 Pseudomonadota bacterium
AGGTACTCTAGGTATATATTTCTGCTTTTTAGCCCTCATCGTGCGATTGTCAACACACCCTAAATGATCACTCGGGAGTGCAGTGATCGTGTCAAGGTATTTCCATCAATAAACTCGAGTTCACTGCCTAAGGGGACGCCATGGGCTATACGACTAATTTTAATTCCATACTGTTTGACAAGCTCTGCTAAATAATATGCAGTGGCTTCGCCTTCTATCGTTGGATTCGTGGCTAAAATAACTTCTTGTGGTGGATTTACATTGAGTCGTTGTATGAAATGTTTAATTCCAATTTCCTCAGGTCCGATTCCGTCTAACGGAGACAAACGTCCCATCAGTACGAAATAATAGCCGTGATAGCTAGCGGTTTGCTCGATAGCTATCACATCAATCGGAGTTTCGACGACACAGAGTAAACTATTATCTCGATTGGAGTTTGCACACAATGTACAAAGCGGTGTTTCACTTAAACTTCGACATTGCTCACAATTTTCAACTTCCTGAATGGCTTGTTCTATAATTTTTGCCAGAGCTAATCCCTCTGATCTGGCCCTTTCCAATAGATGAAAGGCCATACGTTGGGCAGATTTAGGCCCGATACCCGGTAAACAACGTAAATGTGTGATAAGTTGTGTTATTAGGGGACTAAAAGCCATTGTTGATGCTTCCTCGCTAGAGACAGAACCTACTCCTCTATTGAATCGTCACTAAATTTAGTTTGAATTTGTGCTGTTAAATCACTTAATTTTTGGCGAGAAGCTTTTTCAACTTTTTGTAGTGCGCTGTTAAATGCACTTGCCAGCAATTCTTCTATAAATTCTTTACTTTCTTTTAATAGGGTAGGGTTAATCCAGATAGACTTGACGGTATGTCGGCCATCCATATCAATCTTGACCAATCCGCCACCGGCTTCTCCCGTAACGACGATTTTTGCTAATTCTTCTTGAGCAGACTGCATTTTCGACTGCATGTCTTGTGCTTGTTTTAAAAGGGTATTAAGGTCAACTTTCATATTCATATTTATTTTCCTCTATTAATGCCGTTAGTTTTTAGTAGAATTAGTTCTCGTCTAGGAATTGGATAGATTCAGGCAGTAGTTTAGCATCAAATGTCTTAATAATAGCTTGAACCATGGGATCATTTTGTAAAATTTTTGTGGTTTGCTGTAATCGTTGAGATTTTTGCTGTTGTTCGTGACGTGCAGGCGTTAATAAATTGCTATTTCCCAAACTAATTGATAAGACGATAGATTTTCCAAAGTAGCGAGAAAGGGCCTGAGATAGTTTTTCTTCCTGTTTTGGCGTGTGTAATGCCGTTTGTTTAGGATCCAATGATAATGTAACGTGATTACTGGAGTAGTCCTGTAAGACACATTGACAGGCAAAGGTATAGCTTATACCCGTTAAATTTAATTGTTTGATTATATTGAACCAGTGCAACGCTTTATTTTCTGTTGTTTTATCAAGTTTTATACTTTCCATAGGAGAATTTTTTTCTAGAAAAACTGTTTTAGCAGTTAACGCTTTCTTTTTGGAATGAATAGCGTCATCGTTTACTGGTTTAAAGGCTAACATTCTTAACAGCATCATTTCAAAGCCCAAGCTAGGGCTAGGGGCTAGTGCTAAGTCGCGTCGACTTAATAAAACAATCTGATAATAGAGCTGTGTATCTTCTGGAGAGAGTTGTTGTGCGAATTGTTTGATTTCTTCATTTTCTTTGCTGATCTCGTCGGGTAATGTTTGAGTCAGCGCAATACGATGTAAAAGGGTTAATAGTTCGTCGATTACCTGTAGAAAATCAACCGCTTGTGCATTTAGTTTTTCTACCACAGACCAGAGTTGTGCGCTATTACAAGCAATGAGTGCAGTCAGTAAGGCGCTTATCTCTGTCGTAGCAGCATCGCCGAGTAAAGTCTTTATATCTTGTTTAGTAAGATGTCCATTGGTGTAGGTAATCGCTTGATCTAATAAACTCAACGCATCACGTAGACTGCCACGGGCAGCTTGGCCAAGGGCTTGTAATGCCCCGATCTCATAAGAAACGTGTTCATTTTGTAAAATAGTTTCTAAATGACGACTGATCTGTTCGACAGAAAGTGCTTTTAGATGAAAGGGTAGGCAACGCGAAAGAACGGTAGCCGGTAAACGCTGCGGATCAGTGGTAGCTAATAAAAAGACAACATGGGGAGGAGGTTCTTCGAGTGTTTTTAGCAACGCATTAAAGCTATGCGAAGAAAGCATATGGACTTCATCAATCAGGTAGATTTTGTAACGCCCTTGACTAGGGGCATAGTGAACATCAGCAAGCAGATCGCGAGTATCTTCTACTTTAGTACGTGAGGCGGCATCCACTTCAATGAGATCAGCCAGTCGGTTTGTATTGATGGCTTGACAGTTTGGACATTGGTCGCAGGGCTCAGCAGTTATTTTTTCTTGACAGTTTAAACACTTAGCAAGTAGCCGTGCCAAGCTGGTTTTTCCAACGCCGCGTGTCCCCGTGAAAAGATAGGCGTGGTGAATTCGTTGACTTTCTAAAGCGTTTTTTAGGATACGGCAGGTAGATTCTTGGCCAACAAGCTGAGTAAAAGAACGAGGTCGATATTTTCGGGCAAGGACTTGGTAACTCATACTATCACAATCACCTTGAATGGCGGCAGTTATACCAGCTACACTGCGGCACTCGCGTTCACAACTACCGCTGCTTCCTTCCGGATCTGACGGGGTTCGCTGCTTTGCGCTGCGAAGGGACCGATATAACCACCATTGGCGGAGAGGGCGGGATTCGAACCCGCGGTAGGGATGAACCTACACACACTTTCCAGGCGTGCTCCTTAAGCCGCTCGGACACCTCTCCGTAAGAAAGTTGTTAGGGTAAACTAGAATGCTTTGTTTGGCAATTAGCTTTTCATACCCATTGTCCTTGAAGTTGCAAATAGCAACTTCAAGGACTTTCTTTAATTTAAACTCTTTACGGACACTAGTGTAGAATTGTCGGTACGATAACATCACAGGGCTATTTACTAGAATGTCAGATTCCTCTTATCCAGCGGAGATATTAACAAGGAGAACGTTTGCGATTATTTCCCATCCAGATGCGGGTAAGACCACAATTACTGAAAAGCTTTTGCTATTGGGTGGCGTGATCCAACTCGCTGGTACAGTAAAGGCGCGTAAGGCAACGCGCCATGCTACTTCCGATTGGATGGCGTTAGAAAAAGAGCGTGGCATTTCAGTTACGACTTCTGTGATGCAATTTCCTTATCAAAACTGTATTTTTAATTTGTTAGACACGCCAGGACATGCTGATTTTTCAGAAGATACGTATCGTACCCTAACCGCCGTGGATTCTGCATTAATGGTGATTGACGCCGCTAAGGGTGTTGAGCCACGTACGCAAAAATTACTGGAAATTTGTCGTTTACGACAGATTCCGATTTTGACGTTTATTAATAAGATGGATAGAGAAGCGCGTCCACCCATTGAGTTATTAGATGATATTGAATCAACATTAGCGATTCGCTGTACTCCTATGACTTGGCCTATTGGTATGGGAAAACAATTTAAGGGAATCTACCATATACCAGAAAATAAGGTTTGTTTTTATGCCGTTTCCAGCAATTTAAAAAGAAAAGAAAGCGAGTGTTTTGACGGTTTACAAAATCCTAAAGTAAAAGAGAGAGTTGGCTTTTTATTTGATGAGTTACAAGAAGAGTTAGCACTTATCCAAGGAGCAGCGCCTGTATTTAACGAGCAAGCGTATCGAGATGGAAAATTAACACCAGTATTCTTTGGTTCGGCGATTAACAATTTTGGCATACAAGAATTATTATCGGCTTTTGTTAAATTTGCACCTTCTCCACAGCCCAGACAAACCGATGTTCGATTAGTAAAACCCGAAGAAAAAAATTTTAGTGGTTTTGTATTTAAAATTCAGGCGAACATGGATCCAGCCCATAGAGATAGAATCGCTTTTATGCGGATATGTTCTGGAAAGTATACCCCTGGGATGAAGCTAACCCAAGTGCGTACACGGCGCGAAATCGCTGTTAATAATGCGCTTACGTTTATGGCCGGTGATCGCAACCGAACCGAAGAGGCTTGGCCAGGTGATATAATTGGCTTACATAATCATAGTACGATACAGATAGGCGATAGTTTTACAATGGGTGAAACCTTGAAATTTATTGGTATTCCTTTTTTTTCTCCAGAATTATTTCAACGAGTGCGATTAAAAGATCCACTGAAATCGAAGGCTTTACTAAAAGGTTTAGACCAATTGTCAGAAGAAGGAGCGATACAAATCTTTCGTCCGCTGGATAGCAACGAATTAATTTTAGGTGCGGTCGGGGTTTTGCAGTTTGATGTCGTGGCACACCGGCTAAAATATGAATATAAAGTGGAATGTGTTTATGAACCGATAGGCGTCGTGGCTGCACGTTGGGTCAGCGGTGATGATGCTAGGCAATTAGAGGAATTTAAAACAAAGGCTTTTGTGCATTTAGCCGTAGATAGCAAGGAAAATCTTACCTATTTAGCGCCAAGCCATGTCAATTTAAATTTGACAATAGCGCGTTGGCCAGCGCTTCATTTTTCAAAACTAAAGGAGGTCTAATTAGGATATGTCATCATCGTGCTAAATGATGATATATCCTGGCGAAAATAACCGTTAATTTCTTTTATTAAAAAGGAAAAAAATATGCAAGAAGATAGACGTTTATTGTCCTCAGTCATTAAGACCGCTAGAGATATCGTCAAGTCTAATCGTGCTAAATCCGAACTTATTTCTAATTTAAGCTATGAATTGCGTACGGTATTAACGAGTATTATTGGTATGGCACAACTTTTAACGATGGATTGTTTATTACCCACCCAGCAGCAGTATGTAAACGATATTCTTAATACCAGCGAATCCATTCTTCCTCTCATTAACCGATTACTAAATTTTTCTAAACAAGAAGTACAACAAATTGGATTAAAAGTACGTCCTTTTAATTTAAAAGTTCTATTAGAAAATGTCGTTAAACAATTATTGTTTCAAGCTCAGTCTAAAGGCCTGCAGCTTTTACTGGACTATCCTAAACATGTTCCCGTTGATGTGGTAGGCGATAGTGATTTAATTCATCAGATAGTGATACATTTAGGGAACTACGCGCTGAAAAATACCGAGCAGGGCTTTATTATAATACAGGTGGATTGTACACTGCATAATAAAGAAAAAAAATGCGATGAGTTTAGTGTAACTATTAAAGATAGTGGTAAGGGGATGGAAGAAGATGAACTGATGGCTCTGAAGGCGTGTCTAGTACCCAGTAATTTTCATGGTACACGTGATTATAGAATGATTGATTTGGGGTTAGCTATTACGCTAGGATATATAAAATTATTAAATGCTAGTTTAGAAATAGAAAGTACGTTTGGAAAGGGAAGTTTATTTGTGTGTCGAATGCCATTAAAACAACACACTATTTCATACGAAAATACATTTTTGCCACAGAAGATTTGTTTATGGCCAAGAATTAGGAAAATACCTATACATATTTTATTGATTGAAGATCATGATGTGATTCGACAAGCCTATAAAGGGATGCTAAGAAAAATAGAGGGTTGTTCAGTCGATGCGGTAAGTAATGCCGAGCTGGCTTTGCAATATTATATGCAAAACCACTATGATCTTATCTTGATGGATATTTGTTTACCAGATAATAATGGATTGGTGCTTACGCAGATTATTCGACAGCAAGAAGCAAAAACAGAACGAATATCAATTATTGCAATAACGGCGCTTGGCGATGCTAAAGATAGAGAAAAATTTTTTGCAGCGGGTATCGATGAAGTGTTTATTAAACCTATCAAACTAGGAGAAATGCTAAACGTGTTGGAAAAATGGACTCGTTTATCACGCTTGTAGTGTTGTTATTTGCAAGCGTTCTTGATGTAAAGAAATATGCACGCTCGCTTTGCTTGGTATAGGGTGTAAATCATGCAAATCCTCACTTAACCAATAATGACCGGCGATAGCCACTAGTTCTGCTTCGAGGTTTTTGCAAAAAATATGTGTGTTTGGATTTCCTGTGATACCTGCCAAGGCACGACCTTTTAACCGACCATAAATATGAATATTTCCATCTGCTAATAATTCTGCACCAGGACTAACCGAGGCGAGCACAATTAAATCACTATTTTTAGCATAGATTTGCTGTCCGGAACGTACTTGCTGCGTAATAAGCTTTGCAGTTGTAGCGGATGATGATGGAAGTTTAGGCGTAGCAACTTCTGTATTTTCAAGTTTTATGTTAGATAAAATAGCGAGCCCGGCTTGAACGGCAAGTGTTTGTTGTTCAGCGTTACCGCCACGAATTCCGACAGGAACGAGGCCAGAACGACGTAAACAGCTGATGATAGCAGGAAAGTCAATGAGTTGCCCAAGGCTATGTTTTAAGGAAGACAGATCTAAAATAATGGGTAATTGTTGAAAGAAACGTGGCGTTTGATCTATCAATGGTTTTAATTGTTGCTGGATCAGCGAAGGATCTGAATTAAATAAATGACAAGTGGTCAAGGTAAACAAGCTTGCTTTTAGCTTAAAGGCTTCTTGTGATGATCCCATCAGAGTGTGCATAAGTAGTTCACCTATCCTTACAATATCGGAATAAACCGAAACATTATATACTAAAAATTGGTTACTGCCCTTGCAAACTGAATGATGTGTAGGGCGATGCTCTGTACGCTATAAAAATTAAAAATAGCCCGTTATGGCGAGGCCGAAACGTTAGTGAGGCCGTGGCCATCCAGAAAAAATGAAGGGTTTCACCCGATTGCCGCGCGCTGTGCGCTTGCAATGACGAAAAATGCTTTACTACCGCTTCAAACAAAAATTAAGGGAGTTATTTAACGATAGGGAAAACGATGAAAAAAATTTGGTTGAATCGCTATCAGCAACAAGTTCCTGCCGAAATTAATCCAGATATTTATCCTTCACTCAATGCACTTTTTACAGAAACTTGTAAGAAATTCCAGGACTTACCCGCACTAAGCTTTTTCAATACCTCTATTAGCTACCAAAAATGGGCAAAACTTAGTCAGGATTTTTCTGCCTATTTACAAAAAGAATTACAGTTGAAAAAAGGAGATAGAGTCGCATTAATGTTGCCTAATTGTCCGCAGTATATGGTTTCTGTTTTTGCCGTACTGCAAGCAGGCTTGACGGTCATTAATGTAAATCCACTGTATACAACACCAGAACTTGTTCAACAAATTAAGCATTCGCAAGCCCAAGCTATCATTATATTGGCAAGTTTTTTACCACCCTTAATCAGAGGCTTAAAAGAAACACATATCAAATATGTGATTAGTAGTCAGTTGGGTGATCTATTGCCTTGGCCGCGTTCATGGATAATAAATGGCTTGGCTAAGCGCTTGATAAAGAATAAGACAGAAAAAACAATGCATTCTTCATCAATGAAGTTTTCAAAAATCTTAAAACAAGGAAGCCATTTATGCTTAGAGCCAGTAACACTGCAAAAAGGGGATATTGCTTTTTTGCAATATACCGGCGGTACAACAGGTAAGTCGAAAGCAGCGATGCTAAGTCATCATAATATGCTGGCCAATATTGAACAGCTAACGGCTTGGGTGCGACCTGTTTTACGCGAAGGGCAAGAAACAATGATTTCCGCATTACCGCTGTATCATATTTTTTCGCTTACCGTTAATGGCTTAATGGGTCTGCGTTTAGGGGGAAATAATGTTTTAATTCCTGATGCTAGAAATATTAAACACTTGATCAGTGTGTTAGCAAGACACCGTTTTAGTGTGTTATTAGGTGTTAACACCTTATTCAAAGCGCTTTTACAACGAGCGGCATTTTCACAATTGGATTTTAGTTCATTAAAGATCGCGTTAGGAGGTGGTGCTCCCTTACAAGCTTCGGTTAAAGTGCATTGGAAAGAAGTAACAGGAAAATTATTGCTAGAAGGTTATGGCCTTACTGAGGCTTCTCCGGTTGTTTGTGCGCCACCATGGGATTTAGTGGTTGCCGGCAATCATGTTGGTTTACCTTTGCCTTCTACAGATATCCGTTTGCGTAATGAGCAAGGACAGTCCGTGCCAGTGGGAGAAGTCGGAGAGCTTTGTGTCAAAGGTCCTCAAGTGATGATGGCTTATTGGGCAGCGGACGAAGTCATCACCGCTTTTGATAGGGAAGGTTGGTTATTAACAGGTGATTTAGCACGTCTCGATCAACAAGGATTTGTATTTATCGTAGGTCGTAAAAAAGAGTTGATTTTAGTTTCTGGGTTTAATGTTTATCCTACGGAAATAGAAGCTGTCATTCAAAAACATCCCAAGGTGAGTGAGGTGGCAGTGATAGGGTCTCCCTCTGAAAAAACTGGCGAGGCCGTTAACGCCTTTGTGGTGCGAAGAGACAATACTTTACATGAAAAAGAATTATTAGATTATTGTCATCACTATCTTACGGCTTATAAAGTGCCAACCAATATTGTGTTTCTTGAATCTCTTCCTAAATCCTCTTTAGGAAAGATATTAAAAAATAAATTGAAATAAAAGTTCAGATCGTTAGTTTTGTTATCATTTTAAGATTTATTTTTCTCAATTAAATTAATTTATTTAAATAGCTTAATTATAATTTTTGTTAAAACATTTGACAAAATTAAATACTGAATATAGTCTCTTGTTTCTTGATATATTATTTAATATTTAATTTTATTTTATAATAAATAATTTTTAATTTATTAAGTTTCAATAGGATTTTTTTTTAAAAATAATAAAAATTAGGGGTGATTTATGGCTAGACGTTATTCAGATATTCTAATTTCTTTTAAAGCTAAAAGAGAGATGCTTAATGAACTGGATACAGATTATTCTATTTTATTACAGGCCTGTTGCAAGGAGTTTTTTGATGATATCGAGAAATTACCTTGTAAAAAAATTATTGACTATATTAAAGAATATGATTTGAGATCGCCGCTAGTGAGAAATAAAAATGATTATTGTTTGAGATCGTCGCTAATGAGAAATAAAAATAAATATGATTTGAAACCGTCGCTAATGAGAAATAAAAATGAAGAAGTTTATATTTCTAATAAAGATTTGCATATTTTATACTATTTAATGGTTTTAACTATTGATAAATATGGTATTGATTCACTAGTCAAAGATTTATTTCCTGATGTTGTTCATAGACTAGAAAGAAATAATTTATTTTATTTTTTGATAAACTTCTTTATTTCATTATTTCGTAAAACAAAAATCAGTATAAAAGACGACTCAGACTTAAATATAAAATTATCCGAGGCCGTTATTAATTTGAGAGGTTTAAAAGATGGAAAAGGGCCGTATTCTTTAGATAGGGGACAAGATTTTGTTAATAGCTTATCCTTTATTTATGAAAGAATTTTTAAAAAATATGCGCAGCCTTTAGATAATTTTTTTTATTTTAAGAAAAATTTAACAGATGCGGCAGTAGATACAATAATAGTTGAAAATGGGTTAAGAATGTACGCACATGAATGGAGTTGTATGAAAAGCGAAATTTCTAGATCAAATACTATTTATTCATCTTTTTCGTCTTTTTCATCTTGTTCTGATCACATCTATGAAGAAATCTCGGATGAAATCCCATTAAATGACCATACCTATGAAAATAGACCGTATATTCTAGAAATATCCGACTACGATACAAAAACATCAACGGATTTAGCGGGGTCATCTTCTGTTTCACCGCCAGTTGCAGCACAGCCAGAGGGTAAGAAACCAGCGATAAAACCAAAACCAAACGTTAAAGTGGTGTTGCAAAGGAAAGAGGAAGCGCTAGATGATAATAGAACATCCGATACGGATTCGGATTACAAAAGTGGTTTTAGAAATATACAACAGTTTTTTCAGAAGGGTTGCCTTTTCGAAAAGAGTACTTCTACTTGCAATCCTGTGCCTTTGTCAGGGTTACTTAAATGAATGGATCCATGGTGAAGTTTAGCAATCTGTTCTACAATCGTAAGACCTAGGCCGCTTCCTTGTGCGTTGTTGCCTAATACTCGGAAAAAGCGTTCAAATACGCGTTCGCGTAATGCAGAGGGGATTCCAGGCCCATTATCTACCACTTGTAAAAGAATAAACTCTGGTAGACTAGAGATAACGACTTTGACCACTCCTTCTCGTGGCGTATACCGTATCGCATTATCAACAAGATTACGGATTAACACATGTAAACCTGTAGAGTTACCTAACAACGTATATTCTGGATCGGTTGCGACAAGCTCAATTTCTATTTGTTTTATAATAGCTTGTGGTGCTAATTGTGCGATGACTTCAGCCGCTATGCCTGCTAAATTAACCTGTCTGAAGTGTTCAGGCATAATGGTTTCTGGGCTTAAACGGCAAAGTGTCAGCAACTGTTGAATGACATGTGTACAACGGTCTACGCTGCTGATGACTTGTTTTAAGTGGGCATAACACTCTTTCGCATCTGATGACTTAAGGGCTAATTGAGCTTGCGTTTTTAGTGCGGCAAGTGGTGTATGTAATTCATGTGCCGCATCAGCTGCAAATCGTTGCTCGCGTTCAAAGGCTTCTTGTAAACGTAAGAAAAGTTTATTAAGCTCGTCGACTAAAGGACTAATTTCTATAGGAATGTCGTTGAGATCAACCGGATCAAGATGATCAGCCGCACGTTCGGCAACTTCTTTAGCAAAAAAACGTATACTTTTTAAACCACTGCCAATGATAAGCCAAATAAAAAGGCCTGATAATGGGTAAATTAATAAAGTAAGATAGATGTCGTCGATAAGCATGTGGCGAATCATGGCATAACGCGATGTATATTGTTCAGCTATGGTAAGAATCACACCTTGTTGTCGATCATAAATCGTAAAAGTACGCCATTTTTCCCCATTAATTGTTTTATCGCTGAGTCCAGGTTTGCCTAGTAAAGGGATTTTTGTTGTTTTAGGCGAGCTTAGTAGTAGCACCCCATTTCCATCCCATAATTGAAATTTATAACGATTAGCCTTTTGAATCATTTCGTTGTTTTTTAGATCGGCGTGATAGCTAAAATTTTTTGTGAAAAATGGATTGGTGTTTAATTGGGATTGAATGGCTTTAAGTTTAGAAGTGGTAAGAAGATGTGGGGTATTCGTAATTGTTTTGAGTAGCGAGCCAGTTTCGATTAATAAATTATCTAAACTATCATTGATTGCTTGACAGTCAATGTAATAATTACCAAATGCTGTGATGATAATGGTAGCAACAACTGTTGTTAAAAGGTTAAATAATAAAAATCGCCTAATAGATGAAATGGTATACATTAGTTGTTTTTTTCCTTTTCAGCCATATAACCTACTCCACGAATGGTGCGAATAAAATTAATTCCTGCTAATTTCTTGCGTAGATTATGTACATGGACTTCCAGTGTATTGCTATCGATTTCGTCGTCCCATCCGTAGAGGCATTGATTTAAGGAGTCGCGAGAAATGACATGGCCGGCGTTTTCTAGTAGTTTTTGTAGTAGACTAAACTCGCGGCGAGAAAGATTTATCTCTTCTCCTCTAGAGGTAACAGTATAGGAGCTGGGATCCAGTTCAATATCGCGATACGTTAAAATAGGTGTTGCACGATTACTGGAAAAACGGCGTTGCAACGCTCGAATTCTGGCGGATAATTCATCTAAATCAAAAGGTTTTGTTAAGTAGTCATCGGCACCGCTATCCAAGCCTTTTATTCTATCTTCTATGGCATGCCGTGCTGTTAGAATAAGGACAGGGGTAGTGACACCAGCGGCGCGCATTTCGCTTATCACTGTTAAACCCGGTAAGCCTGGTAAGTTTAAATCGAGTAAAATAGCATCGAAGGCTTCTGCTTTGATAAAGCTTAAAGCGGTTCGACCATCAGTAAGCCAGTCAACGGTGTAGCCATAATGTTTAAGTGCCTTGAGAATGCCCTCTCCTAGGGATTCATCATCTTCAACTAAAAGAATACGCATAATTTTCCTCTTTATTATTATTTTTTAGTGGCTGTTGAGTGGAAGAGCACTAATAAACTGCATAAGCTATTAAATGTCAATACAATATTGGGTTATAATTGAACATTACATCAAAAAAATATCTGTTTCGATTATATTGCTGGAGGCGGATGTAAAAGTCCTGAAAATGTTTCTTCTGTTAAGCAAGTAATCCCTAACTTTTTTGCTTGTAGGAATTTTACCCCAGGATCTTTTCCAACCACGACATAGTTTGTTTTTTTACTGACACTATTACTGACTTTTGCTCCTTTTTCTAGGAGTAAATGGGTAGCTTCTTCGCGGGATAAATTGACAAGACTACCGGTTAAAACAAAGGTTTTTCCCGTTAAATTCGATTTTTTTTCTGTTGAGTGTGGCTTTTTCCAATGAATTCCTACTGACAGAAGGCGTTGAATAATTTCCTTATTATGTGTCTCGGTAAAAAACTGTTTAATATGCATAGTAACGATAGGACCAATATCAGAAATGGACTGAAGGCTGCTTTCATCGGCTTGCATCAATGGCTTAAGTTGCTGGAAATGATTAGCAAGATTTAAGGCTGTGGAAATACCCACATCACGAATGCCTAGGGCATAAAGAAAGCGGACGAAAGTGGTTTTTTTACTCGCTGCGATAGCGGCGCATAACTTAGTGGCAGATTTTTCTCCCAAACGTTCTAGGTGAGCCAATTTTTTAGGTATTAAGCTATACAAATCAGCAACGTCTTTGATAACTGCTTTTTCAACGAGTTGATTGACCAGTTTATCGCCTAGACCTTCGATATTCATAGCTTTACGCGATGCAAAATGTTTAATGGCTTCTTTGAGTTGGGCAGGACAATATAAGGCACCATTACAGCGAGCGGCGGATTCGCTTGCTAATTTAGTAACCTGGGATCCACAAACAGGACATTTTTTGGGAAGCTGCACGGGGAGAGCCTGTTTGGGCCGTTTTTCCATAATAACGCGTACAACTTCTGGAATAACATCACCAGCGCGACGAACGACAACCGTGTCACCTACACGACAATCTTTACGATGTATCTCATCAATATTGTGTAAAGTGGCATTGCTGATGGTAGTTCCACCCACAAAAACCGGTTCTAAACGGGCTACAGGCGTTAATGTTCCGGTACGACCGACTTGAAAGTCAATGGCGAGTATACGGCTCAATGCTTCTTGTGCTGGGAATTTATGGGCGAGTGCCCAGCGAGGAGCACGTGATATAAAGCCGAGTTGTCGTTGTAGTATCAGAGAGTTTACTTTGTAAACGACACCATCGATTTCATAGCATAAATGAGGTCGTTGTTCGGCTATTTTGTGATAGTAAGCTAAACAAGCTTCAATGCCATTAGCACACTGAGTTTGTGGGCAACGCGGCAGTCCCCAGTTTTCGAACTGTTGTAAAATATCGGTATGTTTATCGGCCAATTTTCCTTTTTGAATTTCTCCCACACTGTGTGTAAAGAAAGCCAAGGCGCGCTGTGCTGTTACTTTTGGATTGAGTTGACGTAGGCTACCGGCGGCGGCATTACGTGGATTAACAAAGATCTTTTCTCCTGCTTTTTGTAAGCGATTATTGAGTTGTTGGAAGGCCTTTTTAGGGATATACACTTCACCACGAACCTCTAAATTTTCTGGATAATCGTAGCCGCGCAGTTGCAAAGGAATACTTAAAATAGTTCGAATATTTAAGGTAATATCTTCGCCAATATTTCCGTCGCCGCGTGTTGCCGCACGGACTAATTTACCTTGGGTATAGGTCAAACTGACAGCAATACCATCCAGTTTTGGTTCGCAGGCATATTCAATTGGTTTTTGAATATTGAGTCTATCTTGAATGCGTTTATTAAACGCTAAAACTTCTTTTTCTGAAAAAGCATTTTCCAGTGAAAGCATCGGTAGTGCATGTTCAACTTGATTAAAACTGGTTAAAGGCGTGGTACCCACACGTTGCGTAGGCGAATCCTCGGTAATGAGTTTAGGATATTTTGTTTCCAGTGCTTGTAAATCGCGAAACAGTTTATCAAAAGCAGAATCGCTAATCAGTGGATTGTCAAGGATATAATAGCGGTAATTATGTTCATTGATTTTCTTTTTCAGCTGTTCAATTTTTTTGATAATAGCGGGTTCTATTTTAGGCATACGCGTAAAGCTGGGAGCGATAATGGGTTAATGCGTCAGTCGTCAGCAGCGCTCGCTGTTGATCACAGAGTGTTCCGCCTAAATCTTGAATAAGCAGTTGTGCGGTTTCTAACATTAATTCAAAGGTATCTAGCGCACGGATTGTTTTATTGATATAACCTTCGTCTTTCAAGATGTGGTGTTGTTGCACATCGGTACTCACGTGCTCATGACTATCTAATACATTCCGCGCGTTCGTCCTCGTGCGCCTAACCACATCTTGAAATCTTTTGGGTATAGACATAAATAAACATAATCCAGGACAGTGGATTTCGCCGATATGTGTAAGATCAAAGGTGCCAGGTTCAAGGGCTGAAGCGAGACTAAATAAGCGTTGTTTTTTTCCGTTTTGATTGGCATGATAATGAAAAATATTCATCTCTCCATAATGAAATCCAGCACTGCTTAGCGTTTGTATTAATTCATAGCCTTTGTAAGGTCTTTCCTCGGTAGCGAGTAATTGTAAGATGATAAGCGTTTCCTTTGGGTTAAGTCTCTGTTTTTCCTCATTTTTCAGATTCGCATCTTCATGTGTGAGTGGTATATCCGGTGTTAATTCACTGACTAGGGTCTCTTGACGTTCTGTGTTGAAACGATGGAATGCTGTTGTAGAAGCTTTTTTTTTAGTATCAACAGGTGCACCTCGTGGTTTGTTTTCTTTTTTAGGAGAATTTCCATATTGCCAAATGACAAGAATTAATCCGAAAACTCCGATAAAAATAATGCCAGACAGAATAACCAACAAGTAATCAATGTCCATATGGATGACCCCATCGCGAAAAGAGACACTTGAATCTGCGATTCGCCGCTTCAAGTGTAATGGTATATTCTAGGCTTAAGCGGATGCAATCTCCATGGCTTTTTCCATATCTACTACGACTAATCGTGATACACCGGGTTCATGCATAGTGACGCCGGCTAAATGCTGGGCCATTTCAATAGCAACCTTATTGTGACTAATAAAGATAAATTGTACTTCCTCAGACATTTCTTTCACTAATTTGCAAAATCTAAGGACGTTGGTATCGTCTAATGGCGCATCGACTTCATCAAGCATACAAAAAGGGGCTGGATTGAGCTGGAAAAAAGAAAAGACCAGTGCCGTTGCTGCTAGCGCTTTTTCGCCTCCAGAAAGTAATTGAATACTGCTATTTCGTTTTCCGGGCGGTTGAGCCATGATACAAACGCCACTGCTTAATAAATCGGGATCTTGTAGCTGTAGTGAGGCTTCCCCGCCAGAGAATAAACGAGGAAATAAATCAGTAAAATTCTGATTTATCTTATCAAACGTTTCTTTGAAACGACTACGGGTTTCTCTGTCCATTTTTTGTATCGCTGTCTGTAAGGTTTCTAATGCTTCCATTAGGTCTTGATATTGCGTATCTAAATAGGTTTTTCGTTCTAAGACCGCTTGATGTTCTTCTAAGGCCGCAAGATTAACAGCAGCAATTTGTTCAATACGACGTCTTACTTCGGAAAGTTGTGTTTCATAACTAGGGATATCCGCTCCGGTGGCCAACTCTTTTAAAAGATTCTCAACGTCATATTCTTGTTCCTGTAATTGCTCTACCAAGGTTTTAGCGCGTACATGCAGTTCTTGATATTGTAAACGATATTGTGCTAAATCATTGCGATTCAGGTTAAGCTTGGCTTCTAAGGTTTGTGTTTGCTGTTCTTGATGTTTTAGTTGCAGTTCAATTTCTTGAAGTTGGATTTGGTTTTCTTTGAGTTGGGCAGCAAACGTACGGTGCTGGGAGTTTTTCGCATCAAGTTCTTGTTTTAGGGTATTCATCGGATCTTCTGCACTTGCTAGTGTCTGTTGTAGATCGGCGACACGTTTTTTTAGCCGCCCCTGCTGCTCCTGTAGGCGCGAAGCCGTTTCTTGCGCTGTCTTTAGTTGGTGTTCTGCAGTTTGTCGTCTTAATTCAAATTGATGAAGTTTGGTTTCATCCGCTTTCGCTTTCTGTGTGGCTTCATTCAATTTTGTTTGTATTGTTGTTTTGCTAGTGAGTAAAGCGTGACGGTGTTTTTCAATTTCATCAAGTTGTGCTTGACTTGTTGTTTTTACTTGTTCTACTTGCTGTAACTTGGTTTCTATCTCATCGTTTTGTTGTTTGTTTTCCAGTCGTTCTTGCTGAATGCGTTGAATGCGTTGTTGCGCTTGTGTGAAACGGTCTTTTTTAACTTGATAGCGCGCTTTTACATCCGCTTGATAAGCGACTAATTCAGCAAATTGTTTTTGTTTTTCTAATTGCTTTTCTTCTTGTTGCTTAAGTTGTTTTTGTATTTGCGTGTAATCTCTTTGTTTTTTATCAATCTGTGCTTGAATCACTTCCTGCTCTTTCCGTAAACGATTGATATCGCGTTCCCGTTGTAATAATCCCGTTTTGGCCGTGCCGTTGGCGTTTAAGCGAAGCCAATGATTGCCTAAGCAAGTTCCTTCGCGAGTAATAATCGATTCATATCCTTTTAATTGTTTGGTATGCAGCAGTGCTTCCGTGATCGTTTCTGCTGCATAAATACCCACCAATAGGTTGTCCAGTGGCCAAGGTGCGGTTAATTTTGTGCTAAGTAATTTTAATGGTAATTGGGGCAGAAATGTTGACACTGAATGTTGGCAGAGCTTGGATTTTGTCATCAAACTAACAGAACTATTAGGAAGGGATTGGTCTAAGAAATCGTCTAAAGAATCGCGATCCGTGAAACAAACCGCCTGAATATGCTGCTGTAAAGCAATTTCGACAGCACGTTCCCAGCCGGCTTCCACGCGTACTAATTGTGCGAGTCGCGGGTGATGGTTTAAGTTGTGTTGTTTAAACCAGCTAAGTAGAGATTGTTCGCGTTGGCCTAATGCTTCTTCTTGTAAGGCCATTAGCGAAGCAGTTTGACCCTGATTCTTTTGCAAGCGACTTTTATCAACATCTAATGCGTTGGATAATTGCTGTAGTATAGCGCGTTGCTCATTAATCTGTTGTCTTGCTTGTTCTTGCTCTGATTGAGCCGTCAGTTGTTTTTGTTGAGAATCAATAAGCGCTTTTTTCAGATTGGCAGCGTCATGATCATTCGCTAAAGTTTGGTTTTGTTCAGCTTGTTCTTGTTCTAAACGTTCAAAGCGTTTTTTTAGATGTTGATACTGCTGTTGGTAGTGTTGGCTTTGGGTTTGCGCAACACGATTTTGCTGTGTCAAATGGGAAAAATTTTCTTGAAATTTATCCCATTGTATCTGCCAATTTTTTAAATCCAGGTCGATTTGTTTTGCTTCTGCTTGGCTTTGCTGGGTATTTTTTTTAATTTCTTCCCATTCTTTATTTAGTGCGCTTAATTCTCGACACAAGTGATCTTGCGTATCGTGATTCTCTTGAGTTTGTTGTATTAAAAAAAGGTCTTTCTGTGTGAGTTGGATTTCTTCTTGCTGATTTTGTTTGAATTGAGTTGTTTGGTTTTGTCGTTTTTCTTCTAGACGAGTGATATGGTTACCTAGCTCATAATAAGCGTTTTGTAATGCATCAACGTCAGCCCTTGCTTGTGTTTGTTTTTCGCGTATACGTGTTATGTCTTTTAGCAAGGTTTGTTGCTCGTGATGAAATGCGTCAACTTGTGCTTCGGCTTCTTTTATAATGATTGATTGGGATTGCAGTTGTTCGTTGAAGATACGGTAGCGCAATGCTTGAAGATGGGCCTTCAACAAGCGTTCTTCTTGTTTGAATGCTTTATAGCGTTCTGCTGCCTTCGCTTGGCGCTGTAAGTGTTTAGCTTGCTTGTCCAACTCTTCTCTAATATCATTTAATCGGTTTAGATTTTTTTGAGTATGTTCTAATCGATTTTCTGTTTCGCGTCGTCGTTCTTTGTATTTTGAAATCCCCGCGGCCTCTTCTATATAAGCACGTAACTCATCAGGCTTGGCTTCTACAACACGCGAGATCATTCCTTGTTCAATAATGGCATAGCTTCTAGGGCCTAAACCCGTACCTAAAAAGATATCTCGAATATCGCGACGCCGGCAGCGTGTGCCATTCAAATAGTAAATAGATTGACCTTCGCGCGTGATCTCACGACGGATAGAAAGCTGAGCATAGCGATTATATTGACCGCTGAGACTCCCATCTGAGTTATCAAAATTGAGCTCAATAGCCGCTTGGCCTAAGGGTTTACGAGTCGTACAACCGTTAAAGATGACATCATCTAGAGATTGGCCGCGTAATTGCCTGGCTGAGCTTTCTCCCATGACCCAACGAATGGCATCAATAATATTTGATTTTCCACAGCCATTAGGTCCTACGATAGCCGTAAGATTGCTAGGGAAGGCAAGGGTAGTGGGGTCTACAAAAGACTTAAATCCCGCTAATTTGATACTTTCTAGACGCATATTTATAGTTTCAAGTGCTACTTTACTAGTGATTTTAAACGAGGTTAAAAGGTGAAGAGTAGCTGATTTTTTGAGAAAAAGGGAGATAGCCTAAACATACACTATGACGGTGTGTATGTTCAGACTATATTATATCTGAATTAAACTATTGAACGGGATAAAGTCGGCCGTCTCTGCCTCGGTAGTATCTTTGGCCATTGTCGTTGTTCCCACTACTACGTGCCAGTGAACTACCTGCCACGGCGCCAAGTCCTGCACCTGCGATAGTGGCTACGGTTTGGCCTGTGCCGCCACCGATGCTATGGCCTAGAATGCCGCCTACAGCCGCCCCGCCTAGTCCACCTGCAACAGCGCGTTGATCGGGAGACATGGTATCACAAGCAGTTAATCCGATTAAGGCAACGCCAATGACTAGAAAAGAATTAAATTTTTTCATGATATTAGCTCCATGAAGGAAAAATATTGGACTCTTTTTATTCATGTGTTTATAAGAAAAGTATAGGGTGGGCTTAGCGTATTTACCAGCCAGGGGTATACTGGCTTCTCTACAAAACCGTGGTATTTGTTTATTTTCAAGCGTTTCTTTTGTTGCATTTTCAAAAAAGTTTTTGTAATCAATCTTTTTTTGAAAATGCAATAAAGAAGGAGATTTGTGTGAAAAATATACAGCTTAAAATCTTGGATCCGCGATTAGGGCCAATTTTTCCATTACCCTCGTATGCAACGGATGGTTCTGCTGGCTTAGATTTACGTGCTTGCCTCAAAGAGGCTGTTCAATTATTGTCTAATCAGACAGAATTGATTTCTACAGGATTAGCCATTCATATTGCGCAAGCGGATTTGGCCGCTGTGATTTTGCCTCGTTCTGGCTTAGGTCATAAACATGGTATTGTATTGGGTAACCTGATTGGTTTAATCGATTCTGATTATCAAGGTGAACTTTTTATTTCTTGTTGGAATCGAGGACAGAATAGCTTTACTATTCAGCCAGGGGATAGAATCGCTCAACTTGTTTTTGTTCCTGTGATAAAAACCCAATTTGATATTGTCTCTGAATTTGATAAAACAGAACGTGGCCAAGGTGGATTTGGTCATTCAGGCGTGCAATAAGAGATATACCCATTGTCCTTGAAGTTGCTATTCGCAATTTCTTCAAGTACGAGCGGTATATACCAGGATTTCAATAGGTGGATGAGGATGAACGCGCGGAGTGTATAGAGAGTCATTAGCACTCAATTTGTTAGATATAGCATTTTTTTTAAAAAAATCAGCAGGGTTACTGTTTTTTTGTTTCAGTTTTTGACTGGATTCGATCAGCGCACCTAAGCTGTTAATAAGTGCATAGTTTGTCTGGTCGAGATTTCCTTTAGCTACCTTACTAAGTTCATTAGAAGTAACATCTAAGTCTTGAAAGTTTCTTTTGAGAGATTTATCAACATTAGATGATTCTATAGAGCGTTCGATACAGAATATTTTTTCCTTTAATAGCCAAGTTAGTTGTTTATAATAGTTAAGTAGAACTTCCTTAACTTCGTCTTCCTTGACCTCTTCGAAAGAAGCACTATTTTCATCGTTAGTTTTTGAATTCCAAATGGAAACAGCCAAATACTCATAGACTCTAGCCAAGCTTTGGTGTGTAGCAGAGATAATATGATCTTCTTGTATTTGGTACCTAGCGAGTAAAGTATTATTTTTTTCAATATCGTTTAAATGTTGTATTAATTTAGGGAGTATGGTGTTTATTTCTGAATATTTTCTTGCCAAGTTACTATCAAAATGTGCTATTTTAGTATAATTTTCAGGAATCGGTTGGTCGCATATAAGTCTGTCAATATCAATTAGATGGCTAATGTGTTGTCTTCGTTGGATTAAAATGGTTTTTATTTCACTGTTTTCGATTGGGTCTAAAGAGATGGTTGTTATGTTAGCGTTTTTAGGGTCTAAAGAAAAGGCGCCGACAAACGATTGCATCTCTGAATTATATTGTGTTTTTAGAGACAACAATTTACTAGGACAAAACGAAAAATCTTTTTTTAGCAATTCTTCCTCCAAATCTAACACCTTATTCCACGGATGGCTATCAGATTTTTTTTTCTTCTGAAAAGAATTTCCCTTAATTATCTTACGTTTTGGCATTTCCTTATATCCAAACTGTGCACAGGGCTTTGTCTCTCAGTACAGGACAAAAAATAAAAATAGTCCGTCATGGCGAGGCCCGAACGTCAGTGAGGCCGTGGCCATCCAGAAAAAATGAAGCGTTTCACCCGATTGCCGCGCGCTTCGCGCTCGCAATGACGAAAAATGCATTACTACCGACTGAAACAAAAATTAGCTGTTTTTTCAATAGCGTAAATTCAAGCATTATTTTTTGTCCTGTGCTGCGGCTTTGTCTTATAGAATTTAATCAGTTAATTACTGCTTAATATTCAGCCTTTATAGTTGGATTCTATTTTTACCCTTATAAATAACAAAAAAGCTAGGTAGCTATTATGCGACTACTCAAATCTTTAAGCAAGCCAGTCAAGGAATCTATCAATACATTATCATCTTTAAAGTCTATTAAGTGCGATGATCTTGTAGTCTTCTATTGGCTATTCAATAGCGATGACAAGTTTAAGCTTAGTAACTGTTCAGATATTATTAACCGCATAGTAACAATAGATTGGACGATTGATGAAATCATTAAATTAATGCACTTGTTTAGTAAGGATGCTTCGCTGAAATTATTGAAAATAGGGGATTTTAAAGAAAAATTATATGATCTAGTTTCGACTGCTGCAAGTGTTGAACAATTCAATTTACCTCTACTGATAGATGGTGCGGCTAAGTCTGTGGATTTGTTTTTTTATAAAGAAAAGAAGTTTTTTATTGCTTTCCAAGATGAAAATCCTATTGATCTAGAAGTCATCGATCTCGTTATCTTATTTGATACAAATAATTGTATATCTTGGACTAACGGGGATGCATTTATTTCTTGTTTATTAGCTTGTTGTACAGAGGGGCATAAACCTGTTGATATTTTATGTGAAATTAAGAATAGATTATCAGAAAAAGATAGATTAATTTTTAATAATTACGATATAGTAAAAGATTATTCTAAAGATAAGCAGAATCGGACGCTCCAAGGGGTAAGCTTTTTTTCAGAAGAAGATAAAGAAGTGCCAAAAGAAGAATTAGCTTGTGAGCAACAGCCTTCAGCTCGAAAATAAATGCTAATGATTAACTGTTTTCCTTCAAGCAAATATATTTAATTTCTACATACTCATCCATGCCGTATTTTGATCCTTCGCGGCCCATGCCGGATTGTTTAAAACCACCAAAAGGGGCGACTGCATTGGACGTTCGTCCCGTATTAATGCCCACAATGCCATATTCTAACTGTTTAGCGACGTGAAAAATTCGATTCACATTATCGGTATAAAAATAAGCAGCAAGGCCAAACTCGGTGGCGTTTGCCGCATTAATAACTGCCTGTGTGTCAGAAAAGGTAAATAAAGCTGCCACAGGGCCAAAGGTTTCTTCCCTAGCAATTAACATAGAGGGTAAAGCATTTTTTAATACGGTGGGTTCAAAAAAGCTTCCACCTAGTGCATGGACTTTTCCGCCACAAACGATTTCTGCACCCTGGCTAACGGCATCAGCGATATGTTTTTTAACTTTCTCGATGGCCGCTTGGTTGATCAAAGGCCCTTGTTGTATATCGGTTTCTAATCCAGGGCCTACTTTTAATTGTTTGACAGCATGAGTAAATTTTTCAGTAAAGGTATCATAAATTTTTTCATGGATATAAAAACGGTTGGTACAAACACAGGTTTGTCCACTGTTACGGAATTTTGCAGCGATAGCGCCGACAACCGCCTCATCGATATTGGCATCTTCAAAAACAATGAAAGGGGCATTACCTCCCAGTTCTAAGGAGATTTTTTTTATTTGGGAAGCACTTTGGGCCATCAGTAATTTCCCAACCTGTGTTGAGCCGGTAAACGAAAGTTTACGTATTGCCGGATGTTGCGTGAACGCATTGCCAATCGCGATAGAATCGCCAGTAATGACATTAAATACCCCCGCCGGGATACCGGCTTCTTCGGCAAGTGCAGCTAATGCTAAGGCAGAAAAGGGCGTTAATTGTGCAGGTTTGATGACAATAGTGCAACCTGCCGCTAAAGCAGGTGCACATTTACGTGTGATCATAGCGTTGGGGAAATTCCAGGGTGTGATAGCAGCAACCACACCTACCGGTTGCTTGATGACGAATAAATGTTGTCTGAGTGTTGTGCTAGGAATGATATCGCCATAAACGCGTTTGGCTTCTTCTGCAAACCATAAAAGAAACGAAGCACCGTAGCGAATTTCTTCTTCCGCTTCTTTTAGTGGTTTTCCTTGCTCTGTCGTTAATAATACAGCGAGATCATGACTATTTTCTAAGATAAGCGATTGCCAGCGTGTGAGTAATTGCGTACGTTCAGCCGCTGTTTTTGCTCGCCAGCTAGGCCATGCTTGTTCGGCGGCAATAATTGCCGCTTCTATCGCTTCATTTTCCAGCTGCGGTACTGTACCTATTATTTTTTGGCTGGCAGGATTAATAACATCGATATTTTTTTTACTGTTTATCCATTTGCCATTGATATAGCATTTTTCTCGAAAGAGTTGTTTGTTTTGAAGTTGCATAAGAAAATCTCACTTCGGGTGTTTTCTATTAATGGTAACTTGTAATAATCGAATTTGGCGATTATCAGCACGTATTACTTTAAATTGTAAATGGGATAAGGTGATACTGGCGCCGCGTTTGGGTAGATAAGCAAAGCGATTGGCGATAAATCCGCCAATGGTATCGAATTGTTTCGTTGCGAATTTAGAATGAAAATAGCGATTAAAGGCCTCTATGGGCATGAGGGCTTTGACTATAAATTGCTGAGGATTCTGTTCTTGTACAAAAATTTCTTCGTTATCGTCGTATTCATCTTCAATTTCCCCCACAATTTCTTCTAATACATCTTCAATGGTGATGAGCCCTGAGACAGCACCATATTCATCCACAACAATTGCCATATGATAATGTTTATGTTGGAACTCTTCGAGTAAACTATCTAAACGTTTACTTTCCGGTATAAAGACGGCGGGTCGGATAATATCGTGAATATTAAACGTATCTTGATGTGCTAAGGGATTATATTTTAATAGATCTTTTGCGAGTAATAATCCAATCACTTCTTTATTTTGATTGCCAATAACAGGAAAGCGCGAGTGGCCTGACGATATCACAATGGGTAGAAGCTCAGATAGGGAGGAACTATCTGAAATAACCGTCATTTTAGCATGAGGAACCATGATGTCTCGTACTTGCCGATCCGATATTTGTAACACACCCTCGATCATTTTTAGTGCTTGCGCGTCGAGTAGTTCGCGTTGTTTTGCATAGCGTAGTAATTGGATTAATTGTTTTCTATTCTTAGGTTGGCGTAATAACGCTTGATTAAAGCGAGTCAACCAGGGCTGACGATTTTTTTTTCTGATTTTATCGTCAGATATAGGGGTTGTCATAACCTAATTCCTCTAATAATTGGATTTCAAGTGTTTCCATTTTGTGTGCATCTTTGGGGTTCATATGGTCGTAACCGACTAAATGTAGACAGCCATGGATGAGCAAATGCGCCCAGTGAGCTAAGCGAGTTTTTTCTTGTTGTTTTGCTTCTTGATTCAGTAATGGCGCGCAAATAACCAGATCGCCCAGTAAAGGCGAATAAATCTCAGGGGGTGGTTCAAAAGGAAAGGATAAGATATTCGTAGGTCCTCTTTTTCGGCGGAAGCGGAGATTCAACTCAGCGCTTTCTTTTTTATTCACTAAGCGAATGGTCAGTGCTGTCAAAGCAGTGCGGTTAATAAGCGCTTTATTGGCCCAACGTTGTAAATAATAACGGTTAGGAATAAACGACCTACGTGTCATGGTTTGTATGGCTAGTTTAATCTGTTTTTTTTTGGGTTTCGTGCTGTGCATAGGCATGTAATATGGCTTGTACCAGAGAATGTCTGACAATGTCGCATGCATCAAACTCCGTAAAGCTGATACCTTTTATACCTTTTAATATTGTTAACGAATGGCGTAGGCCCGATTCTAATCCACGTGGTAAGTCAGTTTGTGTGATGTCGCCGTTAATGACAACTTTAGAATTGAAGCCAATGCGTGTTAAAAACATTTTCATTTGTTCTTTTGTGGTGTTTTGTGCCTCGTCTAAAATGATAAAGGCATCATTCAGCGTGCGGCCACGCATATAAGCTAAGGCCACAACTTCAATGATATGTTGTTCTATACACTGCAATACTTGTTCAAATCCCAGCATGTCATTTAAGGCATCATAAAGGGGACGAAAATAAGGATCGAGTTTTTGTGAATAATCACCGGGTAAAAAACCTAACTTTTCGCCGGCTTCCACAGCAGGTCTGACCAATATAATGCGACTGATTTGTTCTTTTTCTAAAGCAGCGACAGCACAGGCAACGGCTAAATAGGTTTTTCCTGTGCCTGCAGGACCTAAACCAAAATTAATATCGTGATGTAAAATACGTTTTAGATACCGTTCTTGATTGGGGCTACGAGGCTTAATTGTTCCGCGTCTCGTTGGAATGACGATTTCAGGGGATATGTAGCTTTTTACAGGGACATCGGGATCCGTTTGTATCGTTTGTAATGCTAAATGAATGGTGGTGGGCGTCAGTGCCATTTTTTCTTGTGTCTCTGCGTAAAGATAATGTAAAACCTTAGCGGCGACTTCAACGGATAATAGAGGACCATTAATTTGGAAGTCATGCCCGCGGTTGTAGATACTGACTTTCAGCTGTTGTTCGATTTGGCGTAGATGTTGATCAAAGGGTCCACAAAGATTAGCTAAGCGGTGATTATCTTCGGGACTGAGTTGAAAACTATAAGGTTGCGTGCTCAACTTTTATTAACTCTCCTCGTAAAGAATTTTTTAAGACTTCAGTGATTAGGATAGGGATGTTCTGTCCTATTAAACGCTTGTCACCCTTAAAATTAACCACACGGTTATTTTCAGTGCGTCCTTGCAATTCATCTGGATTTTTCTTGGAGATTGCATCTACAAGTATTTCTTGTATACCACCATGCATTTTCTCGCTCAAAGCCTTTCCTTGAAATACTAGGAGATTTTGTAGAATCTGTAAACGTTGTTTCTTAGTTTCTAAGGATACATTATCCGGTAGCTCAGCCGCCGGTGTGCCGGGGCGGCGGCTATAAATGAAGCTGAATGAGTTATCAAAGCCAATCGATTTCACTAAATTCAGAGTCGCTTGAAAATCGGTTTCTGTTTCTCCTGGGAAGCCGATAATAAAATCGGAAGAAATGGCAATATCAGGTCTAACTTTGCGCAATTTTCGAATTTTGGATTTAAACTCTAACACAGTATATCCGCGTTTCATGGCGGCTAAAATGCGATCAGAACCACTCTGCACGGGTAGATGCAAATGGTTGGCTAGTTTCGGGACATCAGCGTAGGCTTGGATTAAACGATCGGAAAAAGCCAAGGGATGCGATGTGGTGAATCGAATACGATCAATACCTTCTAATGCAGCGATATAGCGGATTAAGTCTGCCAAATCAGCAAGTCCTCCTTCATAGCGAGGGCCTTGATAATCGTTGACGTTTTGGCCTAATAAGGTTACTTCACGCACGCCTTGCTCACTCAGTGTGACAACTTCTGCTAAGACATCATCTAAAGGACGGCTTATTTCTTCACCGCGCGTGTAAGGAACAACACAAAAACTACAGTATTTATTACAGCCTTCCATGATAGAAACGAATGCGCGTACCCCTTCAGCACGTGGGGTAGGCAAATGATCAAATTTTTCAATTTCTGGAAACGAGATATCTACGATAGCACGTTTTTCTTCTAAAACATGATTGAGGAGTGTAGGAAGTCGATGTAGTGTTTGAGGACCGAATACAATATCCACAAAAGGCGCACGTTGGAGAATTCCCGCGCCTTCTTGACTGGCGACACAGCCTCCGACACCAATAACAAGGTGTGGGCGTTTGGCTTTTATTTTTCGCCATTGGCCTAATTGCGAAAAAACCTTTTCTTGGGCTTTTTCACGAATGGAACAGGTGTTTAATAGAATAACATCAGCTTCCGTTGGGTCTTTTGTTATAACTAAACGATGCGAGTGATGTAAAAGATTGGCCATGCTGTCAGAATCGTATTCGTTCATTTGGCAGCCGTGGGTTTCGATGTAAAGTTTTTTTAACATACTTTTTTCATTAAGGTGAGAACGTAATGATTCATCTAGTTCTGTCAGTCATATTTCGGCAAAGGGTGACAAGGAGATACGTTTTCTTTTTGTGGCGTTAGCCAGCAAAAAAAGCGTATCCCTTGGCAGGACCCTGAGCCGCCCCGCCCTATTGATCTAGTTTTTTCCTAAGTAGACAATTTAATTGTTGCGGATTTAATTTTCCACCAGATGCTTTCATAACCTGGCCAACAAAAAAACCGTAGAGCTTATCTTTACCTGCACGATATTCTGTTAACTGTTGCGGGTTTTCCGCTAACACAGCATCGATGATCTGAACGATGGCGGTTTCATCCGACACTTGCTGTAGACCTTGTTCTTGGATAATGTCATCGACTGTTTTTTTTGTCTCCCAAAGCATTTCAAAGATATCTTTAGCAATGTTGTTGGAAATGGTGTTATCGGCAATACGCTGTAACAAGGTGGCGAGTCGTTCTGCGGATAACGGTGATTCATCAATGTGTAAATTAGTCTTATTCAAGGCGGCCGAAAGTTCTCCCATGATCCAATTAGCCGCTAATTTAGCGGGAATTTTTTGTGTAACAACACGTTCAAAGTAGTCGGCTAATTGGCGATCGCTAGTGAGTAAGCTGGCATCGTAGTGATTCAGGTCATAGTCTTCTTGAAAACGTTGATTTTTTTTGTGAGGTAATTCAGGTAACGTTTTTCGTAACGTTTCTATGTGTTCTGCCGTTAATACAACGGGACATAAATCAGGATCAGTAAAATAGCGATAATCATTGGCATTTTCTTTGTTGCGCAGGGGCCGAGTTTCTTGTTTGTCAGAATCGTATAGACGTGTTTCTTGATTAATACTTCCGCCGTTTTCTAATCTGTGAATTTGACGCTGGATTTCATAGTGCAGGGCTTTTTCAACGAAGCGGAAGGAATTTAAGTTTTTAATTTCTACGCGCGTTCCTAGTTGTTTTTGGTCTTTTTTTCGTATAGAGATGTTGGCGTCGCAGCGAAAAGAACCTTCTTGTAGATTTCCATCACAAATTTCTAAATAACGAACCAGCGTGTGTAGTGTTTTTAGATAGGCTACGGCTTCTTTCGGCGAAGCTAAATCAGGTTCGGAAACGATTTCCAACAAAGGAACTCCGGCACGATTGAGATCAATACAACTCATGTCGTCCAATCCTTCATGTAGTGATTTGCCAGCATCTTCTTCTAAATGCGCACGGGTGACACGCACTGATTTGTATTCTCCGTTTTCTAGTACAATGTTTAATTGTCCACGACCTACGATAGGGTTTGCATGTTGGCTAATTTGATAGCCCTTAGGAAGATCCGGATAAAAATAGTTTTTTCGTGCAAAAACAGAATAGCTAGGAATATCCGCCTCAATACTTAATCCAAATTTGATGGCCATAGTAACGGCTTCGGCATTGAGTACTGGCAACATGCCAGGTAAAGCCAAATCAAGCAGGGAGGCTTGTGTATTCGGATCAGCACCATACGCTGTGGCGGAGCCTGAAAAAAGTTTAGATTGAGTCGATAATTGCACATGGACCTCCAGTCCTATGACAGGTTCCCATCGTGTGAGTGCTGTATTTTTTTCTTCATTTGTTCTGTTTTTATTGTTAGCGGACATTATTTAAAATTCTCCGGTAATTTTTTATGCCAATCGGTCACTTGTTGGTAACGGTGCGCAATATTCAATAATTTTGCTTCTGTAAAAGGGCGACCAATGAATTGCATGCCTAAAGGAAGTCCATCGATAAAGCCAGCTGGGATTGATAATGCCGGTAGGCCAACGAGATTAATTGCAGTGGTATAAATATCAGAAAGATACATACTAATGGGATTTTTGGTTTTTTCACCGAGTTTAAACGCCGTGCTGGGTGTGGTAGGTCCTAGTAAAACATCGACTTGCTGAAAGGCTTGTTCAAATTCTTGAACCAAGAGCGCTCGAACTTTTTGCGCTTTTACATAATAGGCATTGTAATATCCTGCCGATAAAACATAAGTGCCCATCAACAGACGTCGTTTGACTTCTTCACCAAAGCCTTCAGCACGTGTTCTCTCATATAAGTCGCGCAGATCAACGGGATTAGCACAGCGATAACCATAACGTATGCCATCATAACGTGCCAAATTGGAAGAACATTCTGCTGAAGCGATAATATAGTAAAGTGGGATAGCGAGATGGCAGTTGGGTAGGCTTATCGTACTAACGTTTGCACCTAAACTCTCATACTGTTTGATGGCGGCTTCTATGTGGGTTGCCATGTTGGGATCGAGATCCGCCGAAAAGTATTCTTTAGGTAAGCCAATCTTAAGGCCTTGTAAAGAATCATTGAGCGTATGGGTATAATCCGGTATCGGTTCATTACTGCTGGTAGAATCTTTTTCATCAAAACCTGCCATCACATTCATTAATAGTGCTGCATCTTCTGCGGTTTGCGTCATTGGACCCGCTTGATCTAAGCTGGACGCAAAAGCAATGAGACCATAACGCGATACACGGCCATAAGTCGGTTTCAGCCCAGTGAGATTACAAAGTGCTGCGGGTTGACGAATAGAGCCCCCCGTATCGGTACCCGTGGCGGCGGGAGCTAATCGTGCCGCTACCGCTGCGCTCGATCCGCCTGAGGAGCCACCAGGGACGCGTGTTATATCCCAGGGGTTTCTGCTAGGACCATAGAAGCTAGTTTCATTGGATGAGCCCATAGCAAATTCATCCATATTGGTTTTTCCCAATAGAACAGTGCCCGCTTGATTTAAGGAATTGACTATGTTTGCGTCATAAGGGGCAATAAAATTATCTAGCATTTTAGAGGCACAGCTAGTTTTGATGCCATTAGTACAAAAGATATCTTTATGTGCAATGGGGATACCGGTTAAAGGTCCCGCAGTGCCTTTTTTATGTTGTGCATCGGCAATAGCCGCTTGTTGTAGCGCTTGTTCTCCTGCAACAGTAATAAAGCTATTTAATTCGGGATCAAATTTTTCAATACGTGCAAGGAAATGTGAAGTCAATTCCTGACTCGATATTTTTTTATTTTTTAGAGCAACCGATAACTCAGTGAGCGTATAGTTGTGCATGATTAATAATCTCGTTGTTATTCTATGACAGGAGGTACGCAGTAAAGGCCCGATTGAACATAGTGAGTGAGTTGCTGCAAGCTGTCACGTTGATTGGTTTCAGTGACTTTATCAGCACGCAGCCGTTGAATAACCTCAAAGCAGTGTGCGACAGGCTGAATTGATTCCGTATCAACGGCTTCCATTTGCTTAGCCAGTTTAAGAATTCCTTGTAAATTTTTCAAGTAATGGTCTGCTTCTTTTTCTGTTATGCGTATACTAGCTAATCTTGCCACTTTGTTTACATCGTCGAGTGAGATTGTCATATAATAAAAACTCCACTAGATTATTTTATAAGAGATGCTAGGTTCTGTTTCTAACGTGATGATTGTCGTCATCCGCAAGGCGAAAACAGCGAAAAAACGGAGTTTACACAAAGTAAATGAGTATTTTCGAGCTGTTTTTAACGTAGCAGGTGCCGATAAGGGTATGTTAGAGACAGGAACTAGAAAAAAGAGCACATTATACCTGTTACAAGGATAGCAGCAAGTCAACAGGCTATTTACTTGCATAAAATCTTGCATATTTGCTAAAGTGCCAAGGCACGCACTATATTGTGTAGTTAAACGCTCTAGATAGGTAGCCAACTTTATGCTAAGCAAATTCCGCGGATTATTTTCTAAAGACATTTCCATTGATCTAGGTACAGCAAATTCGCTCATTTATGTTCGCGGCGAAGGGATAGTTCTCAATGAACCTTCTGTCGTTGCGATTCGAACAGAGGAGGGTAATCAACGCTCTGTGTTAGCAGTCGGGTGGGAGGCTAAGCGAATGTTGGGTCGTACCCCTGGCAATATAAATGCCATTCGTCCTTTAAAAGATGGAGTCATCGCTGATTTTTATGTGACGGAAAAAATGCTTCAGCATTTTATTCATAAAGTACACCAGAATCGGTTTTTACGTCCTGCTCCGCGCATATTAGTTTGTGTGCCTTGTGGTTCAACCCAGGTAGAGCGTCGAGCGATTCGAGAATCAGCCTTAGGTGCCGGTGCACGAGAAGTGTATTTAATTGAGGAGCCTATGGCGGCTGCAATTGGCGCTGGAATGCCGGTTGATGAAGCCCGTGGTTCACTCGTGGTTGATATTGGTGGTGGCACAACGGAAGTGGCTGTGATTTCTTTGGGCGGTGTCGTTTATTCACAATCGGTACGAGTGGGTGGCGATCGATTCGACGAAGCGATCGTAAATTACGTACGGCGTAGTTACGGGAGTTTAATCGGGGAACCGACTGCTGAAAGAATCAAATATGAAATTGGTACGGCTTTTGCACTTCCTGAAGTACGCGAAATGGAAATACGCGGAAGAAATATTTCTGAAGGTGTGCCTAGAGCTTTTGTACTCAATAGTAATGAGATTTTAGAAGCATTGCAGGAACCGCTTGCCAATATTGTCGGTGCTATCCGCATTGCCTTAGAACAGACACCGCCTGAGTTGGCTGCTGATATTTCAGAGCGAGGAATGGTGTTGACTGGCGGAGGTGCTTTATTAAGAAATCTCGATCGTTTGATTCTGGAAGAAACGGGCATGCCAGTTGTGGTCGCAGAAGATCCTTTGACTTGTGTTGCACGGGGTGGGGGTCGTGCTTTGGAAATTATCGATGAAATGGGAGGAGGTTTTCTGGTAAAAGATTAAGGAGCTTATTATTAAGCTGTTATTTAATCGTGGAAAAACCTCTTTATGGTTACGTTTGGGATTTTTTATTATTTTATCGGTGTTATTGATAATATTAGATTATCACCATTATCTCTCTTCACTTCGTTATGTATTAAATAATGCAGTAGCGCCTTTACAATACGTAGTGGATACGCCACTGCGTTTGATTAACAATGTAAGTCAAACTCTGATAACACGAAAAAAATTACTAGCAGATAATATAAGATTACGTTTGCAGCAAGGATTGCTACAAGCTAAGTTACAACGGTTTGATGCCTTACAAGGTGAAAATAGGCAATTGAACCAGTTATTAGCGGCTTCTGAACATCTAAAAAAACAGCGATTAGAATTAGCGCGTTTACTGCTAGTGAATGCGGATCCATTACTTAATGAAGTCATACTCGATAAGGGTCAATCCAATGGTGTTTATACAGGGCAACCGGTTATTGATGCCGATGGCGTCATGGGTCAAGTGATTAGTGTGGATTTATTAACCAGCCGCGTACTTTTGTTGACTGATTTCCGTAGTGCTATTCCTGTGCAAGATGTTCGTAGTGACACGCGAGGCATATTAGTTGGGCGAGGGCGGCTGGCTAAGTTACTGTTAAAGGATATTCCTAGTACCGTAGATATTAAGGTTAATGACCTTTTAGTCACTTCTGGTTTAGGAGGGCATTATCCTCCAGGTTATCCAGTCGGTATTGTTAGTGTAGTTAATACGAATGTAGCGACGCAATTTGTTAGTATTCAAGTCGATCCTAGCGCACAATTAAGCCGAAACCGACCTGTTTTATTGATTTGGCCTGATAAAGTAGCCACTGCAGCTTTAAAAACAGGTTAGTTAAGTGAAACCGCTGTATTTTTCTACACACTTGCTTATTTTCTTAAGTTTTCTTTCTGCTTTCGTATTAAATATTATTCCCTTAACGCCGCTGATAGCGTTGTTCTATCCTTTGTGGCTGCCTTTGATTTTGATTTATTGGGTTATTATTTTGCCTGAACATATTCATTTAACTTTAGCGTGGATTTTAGGTTTATTGATCGATGTGTTACATGGAAGCTATTTAGGTGAACATAGCCTTGCATTATGTATTCTTACTTTTTTAAGTTACCGTTTTCATTTGCAATTTCGTATGTTTCCTTTAATCCAACAGATTCTTTTTGTGCTTATGTTGCTTGTTATTTATCAGGGACTGCTTGTTAGTATGCAAAGTTGGCTAGGGTTAGCAATCAATTTTCATTGGATGTGGTTCCCTTTATTAGTGAGTGCTTTACTATGGCCTTTTCTGAAAAATCTATTAAAGATTGATGCGCAAGATACTAGAGGGTGCTGACAATTGTGCTAGGATGAGCGAAAAGGAGTAGGACGAATCAATACTTGTATAAGCTGTGTGAAAACCTTTGAAAACTTGTGAATAACGCAATCTTTTGCTAATATAATTATACGTGTTTGTATAAAGTAGTGTAAGCAATAATTACATATACAAGATATAGTATCTTATTTATAATAAAACACTACATTTAGTAAAATTAATTTTTAGAATTATGCACTAACGGGTACTTTAGGGACGGAACCTAAACCTTTCCTAAATAAAAATTATTAGCACAGCTAAAAAAATCTCTCTCAGCACCCGATCTAAGTCGCTAGAATATATAATTTCGAATTACGAAACCAAGCATTCAATAACGATAAAACAACTGACTCAGTTTCTGAAAGAAGTGTACATGGTTTCCAAGGGGGTATTATGTTCAAAGCAAGCAATAAGCACAGCTTATTTAATGAATCAGGGAGTGTTGCATTTAAGGAGCGGATTGCCCCTAAAATAGCAGCTCATATTCAAAGTCCTATTAAGGTGCGTGTTACAGGAGAGAATACCTGTTTAAATGCGTGGCTGATCGAAAATTTGAGTACTATTTTACCACTGCATATCCGATTGGTGAGTGCAGGTTCGCAGAGGCCTGGTAAAATCTACCGAAAAAGGGCGAAATATGAGTAAAGTGACAATTACGCTATCTGATGGTAAAAGCTTTGAACATGACTTTTGTTGTAACAATCCTTATGCGGAAATGTTTCAAATTATTCGTGAGATTATAGGGATAGATTCACGCGTTAAATGGTTCAAAGAGTTAAAAGACGAATTTTATAATATACAATGTTTTGGTGATACGAAAGTCGATATCTCTAAAGATAGCTAGCAGAGCAATTACCTCTTCGCATTATTTTTATTTTTTTCTATTTGTCATCCCGTGCGAAAGTACGGGATCCAAAAAATGGCAGGCCTTTTTCTAAATCTTCCGTAATTCAACGGCATTTTCTCTATGTGTTTACTTGTCATTAATAGGTAATAAAAGGTAATATTTTTAAATTAAAAAAATAATGCTGAAGGAGTGTCTGACTATTTAATAAAAGTAATGGTAAAGGAGTATCTGCCATGCCTAATAACGAATATGAATTTAAAAATATCCCTAGAGCCAGTCTAACCGTTGAGCAGCAACCGATACCGACTGCTGATAATAGAGTTGTCGAATGGTCACATTTATATAATGAAGAACAAATAACAACAAATCCTAATTTACTGTTTTTATTTGCGGACACTAGGGAAATCAAATACAGAGAGGGCGTTGATTCTCCCCTAGCTTACTTTAAACTCAGACCTGGCAGTCAAGTTGCGATGGGAAGACGCTTTGATAGAGTCAGAGCGGATGGCAGTGGTGGCAATATGATAGCAATGGCTATAGAGAATTGTGCCGATATTTCTACCGAAAAATTTAGAGATTTTATAAAGAGGCAATTCCGGCCACTTAAAAACTGGGTGAGGAGTGGTGGTTGCGTGGTAATACCTTCTAAAAGTAGGGGTACGGCAAAAATTACCAGGAATCATGATACGTTACGGATACTACAAGCGAGTGGAAAATTAAGAATAATACAGCATGAAATAAGGGAACTAATCATATTAGGTAAAGAGGACTGTACCTACGTAGAATCTGCCGAACGGAAACGATTGCTGTACGGCATGCAAGAAAAACAACGCCAGGGTTACCAACGATGGGGAATAGAACAACCGCGTTCATCAGATGATTCACCCCTTATTCAGGATATAAACCGATTTGGTCTTCGTGAAGGAAATAGAGTCGTAAGGTGGAACCTGCCGATAAGTTTTGTTAAAGATGCTTTGCTGAGTGATCCCAATGTATTATTTTTGTTTGCGGATACGCCGCAGAACTTATATTCCGGAAAGGTTGGCGGAGTGTTAGCTGACCATATAGGAGATTATCAGGGGGACAATCTCATTAGCATACCGCTTATTTTTAACGATGATGATATTCCTAGCTTGGATGAGTTTCAATATTTAATAAAAAAAATATTTAAGCCCATTATTGAGTATGTAAGACAGGGTGGTTATTTGAAAATACTACCCTTTGTTCATCATTCTCTAAGCTTCCATCACAGTCACAGTCCTGCTGGCCCGGTGTTCTTTTTTGAATTAAATTTATCTGGGGATAAAGGTTTATTTGAACGGATCAGCAAAGCGACACAGGAAGCTAAGCGCCAGGGTGTTACTCAGAAAAAATACGTGGGTTCATTAAAGAAGTTTGTACTACCTAGATTTATGCGAGGTATTGCCCATGAATTAACAACAGCAGGTCACGAAAGTGTAATAGATACGCCTGATCTTCCTGCATTGATAGAGGGATTGAATAATAATATCTTGAAAGATGCTATGTTTTTTACGTTGTTAGAAGAAAATATCAGAAGTTTTTTAAATCCTTATCGTGTTTTTGAATCTCATGTCAAAGCAGGAGAAATGGTTTTAGCAAGAGAAGAATTTGATCGTTTACTCGCATTACGCTTAGAAAGATTCCCTGAGCTTCGTATTCTTAATCACGTGGATTATAACGATAAAACCTTATTGAACTATGCTGTTCATTATAAGCAACTGGTCTTTGTGCAGCGATTGGGTGAAGAGGGAGCGGATTTTAATCAGGCCAATGATATGGGAGTGACCGTATTGCATCAGATGGCTGTTACTTATAAAGCCTTACAAGGAGAACTAGCGCCCCATGAACCAAAGATCATTGAAACGCAGATAGCGGAGGCTGTGGTTGCTAAGATAGGTAGTGTGCTGACAAAAGATCGACGAGGGAATACACCCCTACATCTGTCTGCAGGTAGTAATAATGTTGCTGCACTTCGATGGTTTCTTAAGCAATCTCGTTTATTTTCGGACACCTATCCTCTACAGATAGAAAACGACGCGGGATATACAGTAATAGGCATTGCTATTATCACTAAGCACCTAGAAACATTGAAAACTATTCTCTTGTTTGCTGAACCTGAGGGGACGATGTCGATTGGCCATTCAGATAACATCCAAAGGTTGTTTGAGCATCATATTTTAAACCCTATAGGGTTATTGGCTAAGGTTATGGATGCGATACAAATAGACATGGCCTGGATATTTACAGAGGTGGGTCGTTTCGATAGGGGGGAAATAGCAAGCATTTCTGCTAGGGAGTGTAAACGAAGATTTTCCCTTCACGAGGAGCTTATTGATAAATTTTTACTAATATTTCGAGAATCCTTTTTTCTAGATAATCTATTTCCGAAGCGCTTGATTACTGATAATCGATTGCAATTTACATTGTTAAATCTTGCTTTGTTTTACTATCAAAAATATAGGAGACTAGATCCAAGAAGCGAGGTAACGGCTAACTATAAAAAAATGTTAGAAAGCCTAGAAAAAGAATTCTTAGAGAGATTAAAAAAAACACAAACTATCGTGAATAACTTGAAGGAGGTAGTGGCATTGGTGGTTGCGGTTGATAAAGTATCGTTGTCATCGCTAAACATTGAAGCTATTGAAATCGAAAATTTCAATTTTGCTGAAACTTTTTCTTACGATGAGAACGTTATTTTTGAGGAGTACAATTTCGAAAGGATGGCGATGGAGGGTAATCCAGGTCTAGTTGATTGGGACGATCTGGAAGTCGATCAAATTTTCGGGAGTGATATTTTTGAACTACAGCAGGCTATTAAAGATAGGGAGTTTGAAAGAGCAGAGAAGCTATTAGAAAAAGGCAACATTAACGCCGGGAACATCAATAGGGCAGATAGGGATGGTAGAACCGTGCTACACCATCTTATGGAAGCTTTTAAAGAGGATGATCCTAGTGTGCCGGCGGAATTCTCGCTGAATTTTGTTGAGCTAGCATTGCTAGAGAGAATATTACTATTGTCCCCCGATATCAATCAAGAAGACAATAACGGCAACACCCCGCTAAGTTTAGCAAGAGATGTGATGACGGCTACAGGGGATACCCTATTGCTAGATCAGCTAAATGCTTATGTTGTGCGTAGAGAAGAAGAGGGTGGTTCCTCCTCCGCTAAGCAGCAGTGCTTAGAGAATAGAAAGAGGCGACTCGTTGGGTTATCTTGTCTCGATTCGAATGACAAAGAGGAAATGGATGAAAAAGAGAAAAAAGAATTAATACAGACACTATTTCAGTCTAAGGAGATGAAATCAGTCGCGGATAAATTCGTCCAGTTACGTAAGAATAGTCAGGTAATAAAGAATAGTGAGTTCTATCAGGTACTCCATAAGATTGTTGGGAAAGCATCTAAAGGGGAGCAAACTGATGCAGATATTAACGATCTTATTGCTAAGGTTAACGATATCGACCTTGCTAGCCTGGATCCGGCAGTGATAGATATTATTCGCCAAATCCAAGAAGCAGAGGGAGACACAGAACGTGTAAACCATATCATAACGAAGCCGGAGGTATGGGAACAAGTCAGGACAGCCACGAGTTGGCTTATGCGTACTCAAATGCTTGGCAATATTATGGGTAATTTGGCAGAGGGTGATGTGAAAACGGCGATGAGCAATTCTGCCGTGATAGTGGGTGATGCCATGATAGCAGAGGCAATGAGTGGCCTGACGCCGATAACGTGGTATTTTATGGTCAATAGCGTAGTCGATGACTTTAGAAGATTGAGTGAAGGGGATACGAGTACCCGTACCCTCGTTAAAACGGCGCTCGATGAAGGCATTTTAGCCTCGTCCATCACTGCGCTTGCTAATCCAGAGTTGGGACCCGTGGTGGAAGCTCTGATGCTGGGTGAAATAATTTGGCTTGCCGTAGAAAGGGTGGATGAAGAAGACACGCTTATTCATTTAACCCCTTTGGAGAAGCTTGATGAAGGGATCAGGGGATTTTTCGGGATGAGCTCCGAAAAATATATTCTGGCGTTAATGAGTGAAAAACAAGCGAATACTATCTTGACTCAAGCGGCTTTTGATTTCCTAAAAAAACACCCAGAGATACGATCTATTGTTTTTCCTAGCGGGAAGCTGGTGTCTACGGATAAAAAAAATAATTGTCACAGAGAATGCAGATTTTCTCCATCAGGCTTGTTTAGCTCCAGGAAGATGATTTGTAAGCCAGTGTGCGATGATGAGACAGTACTACAGATAGACGAAAATAATAGCATATGGCTTGATAGAAAAGAAGACAATATTTATTTACGCCGCTCAAGACCCGATCGTCCCAACACGACTACAGAATTATTTTGTCTGCCTTCTTACCCAAGTACCTGTTCTTCCATGATATCTGAGATTTGTCCTAACGGAAGATCATCAGATATGATGCGCGATTATGATGATATTGCTAGCGTAGCCCACCTTTGTATCAATGCCATAGGTTTGTCTTTAAAAGAAAACACTGGTAATTATACCTTTATTGCCTTAGATAATGGAAATGATACCGCCTATGGTCCCTTAGAGGCGCCTAGTATTATCTTGGTTAAAGAAGGAAATAAGCAATTTTATGGAGGTGATGAGGACGATGAGTTTATTTTAATAGCGAATAAAACGACAGGAATACTGGATGGAAGAGGTGGAACTAGTAATAAATTAGACCTGGCTCAGTTTGCTTTATTAGCCGATCATCTAAGGGTTAACGCCATAACAGATTCTTTATCATCTTCTGATTATTCCAGGGATGAATCACTGGCTGTAAAAAATATACAGCATATTTATGGGAGAGAGAACAAAACAGATCACATAGCATGTAGCTGCTATACTCAATACGTAGATGGAAGAGGGGGTAAAGATTTTACAAGCCCTGATATTATTATCGTCCCTCCTGATTGTCCAGAGGACGCTCGCATAAAAGTGGTTTTTAGACCTAATACGAGATTACTTAATCGTGATTTGTCCGGTAGGGTAGATTATATCATACCGTCAGGTCCTGCTCATCTCATTTTGAGTCAATTTCCAGGACAGGGTCAGATAGACTATACGGCTAATTTCAATGTTCTCTTTGCAGATCGACGGGGTACGGAGGTCCGTAAGCATCCCGTTAGAAACAATTATTATAACCTGATATTCACTTACCCGCTTGCTGATTTAGTGAGCATCAATCTATCTAAAGCGGAATCCTGTATTACTTTTAATTTTAAGCGTGGAACAAACGAAGAGCTAGTCTATTCGAAATATATTGGTGTTGATACCCTTGTCGTTAATTGTAGATTATTGAATACGATGATGACTATAAATATAAAAAACGAGGATATCACCATACAACATGTTACGAACAAATATTTTGACTCTTTAGATGAGATTGTTGGAGATTATCTACCGTTGACACAACAGTACCATGCAACAATGACGGTTGCTACACGGGATGCTACGGTTCGAATGGGTAAAGCCGGCAGTATTGCTGTCATAATGAAAGCGGATGAATTTGATATAGCGGATCGTACCATGAGGACGTGGGTAATAAGCTATTTTTTAGAGATAGCAAACCGATTGAATGCCACGATTACCTTTCAATCGCCTCATAACGCTATGGTCATAGGTCATGGTGGCCACGAGATATTTTTTAGTGATCCGAAACGTCATAACTATTTCCTTGGCAATGGGGGTGAGAATGTATATATCATTAATTTGCCTAAAGTCAAACGAGAGATGACGCATAAAGTTATGATCTATCCTAGTGCTGATAATCGATCTATCGATTCATTAGATTTATGTCAGTTAGCGGGCGTAACAAAAAAAATAGAGGTATTTAATCAGTTCGATAATTTATTTATTCGTTTGAGAATAAAAGACAGCGAAGGGGATATATCGAGAACGGTAATTATAAAAATACGAGATGGAGTCTATTGGCATAGGAGACTCCATGTTTACGTCAATGCGTCAGTCGCACTGAAGTTTAAACGGAGGAGGCGGTATCTCAAGGGACAGAAGTTTGCTTATTGGAGATTAAAACCTATTCCTGCGTTACAAAACGCGGCAGTGATTTTAACTAACCTTTTTAGAGTTTATCGACCCAATCAGGAACAAGACTTAGAGATTTATCATAATCAGCCTACTATTACACACCAAATTGGCGTCGTTGATTTGGGAGATAAATTACTATCCGACTTTGAGATAAAGATGACGGGTTCCAATCTGGTGTTATCCACTTATGATTATGCCATGATAATAGCAAACTGGAAGTACAGCCCAGAAGCGAGAGAGATGCTATTTGTTTTTAATGGCTCCATTCTTAATACGCATTGTGTTGCGGCAGGCTGTGGCCCAGAGCATCTGATAACGGAATTTGATAGAATAAAAACAGCACAGCACCCTATCATAAACAGTAGCAATCCTACAGAAGATAGTGTCAGTACGCTACTAGCGGATGTATCTTCTCGAAACAAAAGAGCGTTACTGTTTGGAATAAATCCAGCGCAGACAAGGTTATCGAAATACCTATGTCTGAAGAAAGCAGATGAAACAAAGCGGTGTCAGTGGGTGCCTGTGATACGCTTGTCAGCTTCCTCTGGCCGATCGAAAGAGAGACCACAAGCTTTTACTCGTGTGCGGATATACCCAGTGACCATTTTAGAGCGGTTGAGTCTCGAAGCAATAACAGGAATGCTTAGTGGTTTTACTCACTTTGAGGTGGATCAATTCATTAGGTATCTGGAGCAGCGATATCCCGATTACCAGGGAAGCAGGTGCCTGACCGTCATGGATACCGTCTTACAGGCTTCACTAAGTTCGGCGGTGAGTTTGGTGCGCTACCCTATTAGTGGACCTAGTCGTTTCGCAGAGGATAGTGATGATAATGCCACTAGTTTAGGGTTTTATTTCGGAACTAATCTCTGCTTGGGCCTTATACTCAAGTCACTGTCTGCGGGTGTCGATGCCCTACTCGAAAAAAGCCATCTATCCCAAACGACTTCAAACGTCATCTCAATGCTTATCTCATACTCATTTTATTTCTTCTCGCTAGGGATGTTATTGTCTAGTAAAGACTTTGAGCAAAATCCATGCCTGGCGGCATCCGCTTATCTACTGAAGGTGTCGGCGGGTATCGCTACCTATCAATTGCTAGGTTATCTTTATGCGAGAGAAGCGGATCAATCTCAAAAAAACCTACTAAATTCAAGTCAGGATGACGTCACGGCGAATGGAAGCGATGATGTGGAAGAATCGATTCCAGCGAACGATTTTTTTTATGGTGCTCATTTTTGTAGGAGGAATTCTAATGCTTTTACTTTTTTTGCGTCAAACGAAAACATTTTTTCTGACTCTTCTACTAGCGACGCTGCCGTTTTTAACAGGAACCGGTGAAAATAAAATAATAGAATAGCGCCAGTGAAACGCTCAATTTTTTCTGGATGGCCACGACCTCACTGACGTTTCGGCCTCGCCATGACGGGCTATTTTTATTTTTTGTACTATGACAGAGTAAAAATAGCATAGAGGCCGTAGCGTTAAACAAATTTCAAGGATATGAATAAATTACCGCCAGGAAGGCTCTTAATCATTTGTACACGGCGAATAGGTGATGTTTTATTGGTGACTCCTTTAATTCGAACCTTTAAACGGCATTGGCCCAACACGAAAATTGATCTATTAGTCTTTGAAGGGACAGAATCTATTCTAGTGGCTAATCCGGATATTAACGCCATTATCAGCGTTGCAGAACATCCTACTTTTTTCTCGCATTACCGTATAATAAAAAAAATTTTTCGTGCCTATACCTTGGCTGTTTCTACACAGGTTGGAGATAAAGCGACTTTATATGCCTTTTTTGCAGCACGCTATCGTATTGGTATGTTAGGTGATGATAAAAGTCGTTGGTGGAAGTCCTTATTACTTTCCGATGCAGTAGAATTTGACAATGTAAGCACGCATACTGTGTTAATGAACTTACGTTTAGCGGAAATTTTACAATTAACTCCTTTTCCTGAAATAGTGCTTGCTTGGAGTAAAAAAGATGCTGAGATTGTTTCTCAGTGCATTGATATAAAAAATAAGAATTTAGCTGTGTTGCATGTATTACCTAAATTTTCTTATAAAGAATGGGTTAAGCAGGGTTGGTTACATTTGGCGAATTGGTTACAACAAAACGGCTATACGCTCGTTTTTACCGGTGATAAAACCCAAGAAGAAAAAAAAATAGTCAGTGAGATTCTCGATCAATTACATGGCGCAGCGATTAATATGGTGGGTTGTTTGAGCTTAAATCAGCTGGCTTTTTTATTAAGTTACAGCAAAATTTATATCGGTCCTGATACCGTGGTGACGCATATGGCAGCCGCTTTAGGTGTACCGACGGTGGCGTTGTTTGGGCCAAGTAATCCAGTGAAATGGGGACCTTGGCCAAAGGCCTGGAGTTCGACAAATCCTTTTATATTGATAGGCTCGCAACAACGAAACAATGTTTACTTAATTCAGGGAGCGGGCTCTTGTGTTCCCTGTTTCAAAGAAGGTTGCGATAGCCATATCAATAGCCGAAGTCGATGTTTAGAAAATTTGGCTGTAGAGCAGGTGATTACTGCAGTACGTTTAGTGACTGGAACGCATGTATCGTAAGCGTTTTTTTAGTTTGATTTCTAAAGAAGCTCTCCTGTATTCTCTTTTTACAGAATCTATACCGCTTGTATTTAAAAATTTCCAAAATGTTAACCTTAAGTGTCATTATTATTACAAAAGATGCAGAAGACGATATTCGTCGATGTCTAGAATCCGTGAAGTGGGCCGATGAAATTATTGTATTGGATTCAGGGAGTCGCGATAATACCGTAGAAATTTGCTCTGAATATACAGCGAACGTTTTTTCTACGGACTGGCCTGGATTTGGTATCCAAAAAAATCGTGCCTTAGCCAAAGCACAAGGAGAGTGGATATTATCGATAGATGCTGATGAAGTACTCAGCGATGCATTAAGAGATAAAATAAAACAAATTGTTAATAATCCTAAGGTTCGCAAAGAAGCCTATGCAATAAAGCGAGTTTCCTATTTTTGTGAAAAAAAAATTAACTACGGTGATTGGGGCCACGACAATGTTGTGCGCTTATTTCGAAATCAAGCAAGGATTCAATTTAGTCCTGTTATTGTTCATGAACGCTTAGTCGGTTATTCTCAATTAGGCTACGTAAAACAAGTCATTTTTCACCATACGATAAAAAATATCAGCCAAGTGTTAAGCAAATTAGAACACTATTCGACATCTGGTGCTCAGCTTGCATATCAACAGCATAAAAAATCCAGCTTGTTTACAGCGATTTCACATGGGTTATGGTGTTTTATTCGAGGCTATTTTTTACGTTGTGGTTTTCTCGATGGTCGTGAAGGATTTATCATAGCGTTTTCCAACGCCTTAGGTGTTTTTTATCGCTATATAAAATTAATTTATTTGTATAAAGACTAGGTGTCATGGAAACATCGCCGTCAGGATTTAGAAATTGTTTAAAACACGTAAGTCAAATTTTTGCGATTATCACGGCATTGGTATTGCCTTTGTCAACAGCGGCACTGGAAGTTTTTTTTACAGCCAGTATTCTTTGTTGTTTATGCGCTGGAGAATGGCGTAAGCAATACGAGATTCTACGGATGAATCCTCTTGCTTTTATGTTTCTGGTTTTTTTTGCGCTGTTTGTGGTGGGTCTTAGCTACACAGAAGCGCCGCTACCAGCGGCCCTACATACACTGCTTAAATATAGCAAATTTTTATTCGGCTTTTTTTTATTTTCTATTTTTGCAGATGAAAAAACAGCGCGCTACGCGAGTTTTTCTTTTTTAGTGGCGGTAACCCTAACGCTATTACTTTCTTATTGCAAATTTTTTGCAGCTTACGATTTTTTACGTAAATTTCCTAATGACTCCGGAGTTTTTAAGGATCACATTTTTACCGGATTTATACTGGCGTTTGGCAGTTACTGTTATGCTTTGATAGCATTTTCAGAAAAAAAATGGCGTTTAACTGCCATCGTTTTATTTTTACTGGCCGTTTATGATGTCCTGTTTATCAACATGGGTCGTTCGGGATATATCGTTTTTATTAGCTTATTCCTATTATTAGGTTGGCAGCAGTTTCATTGGAAAGGGTTTGCTGTGGCGTTGGTAATCACTATTTTTTTAGTTGCTAGTACATTGTACTTTTCAGCAAATTTCGATGATCGTCTTTCTATTACGCAGCATGATATTCAACAATACGATAAAGGGACAATGGATACTTCTATTGGATTACGTCTAAGTTTCTATAAAAATAGTTTGCAGTTATTGCGTCAACATCCTTGGATAGGCACAGGGACGGGTGGTTTTGCGCAAGCTTATGCTAAAGTAGAAGATCGCTGGATGACAACGAATCCGCATAACGAATATCTAAATATAGCGGTTCAGTTTGGTTTACTAGGAATCATCGTGCTGTTATCTCTATTTTTCATCCATTGGCATGAGAGTTTTCGATTAGCCACTATGAGGAAAAATTTTGCGCAAGCCGTCTTAGTTTCTATTGCTGTGGGTTCTTTATTTAATTCCTGGCTAATGGATGTCACGCAAGGTTGCTTTTATGTGTTTTTTACGGTCTTAGCCTTTAGCAAGCCTTGTAAATTATCTAGCAACGCTACTTCAAACGCATCTTAGCTTCTGTCCCTAAAGTCGTTTCCTCGTTATCTGCTGCTTCTACACATTTATGATTTCCTAAAAAAATAGTATTTCCATTACTTTTCTTAGTGTCATCTGAATTTATGGACGTAGAACCTTCAGAATTGTTTTCTACTATTAGAAAATCGTCATTTTCGTCTACAGTAAATTTTTCCTTAGATTTTCCCTTAAAATAATTCTCACACGCTTCCTTATTCCATGGAATATTTTCACCCGAGTCGACTGATATATTCTTCCATGGAGTAGCTTCAGCCGGGCTGGCTAATATAGTACTTTGTTCAAGATTTTTCTTGATTATTTCCCCTATGGGATCTTCACCTTTCCCTGTTAATTCAGTCAAAGAACAAGAAATATTTTTTAATCCTCTACTACTCCATGAATTTAATATTTCTTTAATATAATGATAGACAAAAAAAGTACAAGAATAATTATCAGATTGTTTAGCATAATTATTATATCTAAGCTGGTAACCCTGTTTCTTTAAATTCTTTAAACAATTCGGATAAAAAAGATTATGCCACCAAGATTGTGAATCATGGATATTTATTTCTTTTTTACCATTATCAAGAGTAACCTCTACCAAAACACAATGTTTCTTCCATAAGCGTGATTGCATTAAGGGAATTAATAAAGTAGTTTTTTGTTTTGAACTAACATGATTATCTTGATTAAATTTACAGATAAGATCATTAATATACTTAAGGTTTTCTCTTTTCTGCTGTTTTTTAACATCGGAAACCGCTTGGAAAATAAAAATAGGTGTTGTATCGTTTGAAATTTTTTTAAAGTCAATTGGCAATTTTTCTACAATTATCGATCCTTCTTCAAGGGCATAATTTTTACTCAGTATGTAAGCTACATTCAAATTATTTAATTGGGTAGGATTTAATCGCGAAGTATAGGGAACAGGCATGGCCAACCTCTATTTTAATATTAATTTTTGTAAACCGTTGTGAACGTTTAATATTAAAGAATTATTAAAGGCAGTTCTAAAAATTGCCCTTTTCTCAGCGCATATATGGACTTGCTCTACATTGCAAGATCACTGTGCACAAGATTTTAAAATTTTTAGTGCGCTTTTAACAAAAGTTTAAGTTTAACACGCTACGCTATGCGCCAATGGAATTGAGGTAGTTAAATTTTTTTACAAAAAGGAGTTAGTAAAGATAATTCAAGAGGTTTTATTGATTATGTTTCCAGAAAAAAAAGTAGAAGGCCAAAAACAGAATATTGTAAATGGATTAAAAGCAAGGTTTGAAGAAACAAAAGAACCAGGGAGTCAGAGTTCAGATAAAAATATAGTACCGTTAAGGAATAAAAAAAATTTATCGAGTGTCAATGAAAATTGTATCCCCTCCTCCTCCTCCTCCTCCATTGCTAATAGAGCTTCTATGGCAGCACTGAATGAGTTAAACCGTGTAAAGATGAGTCCTATTGTTTCTGAATTAAATGAAAAACTGTCGCAATGTCAAGCTCAGTTAAAACAAAAGGAAGAGGAAAAAAAGTTAAAACAAGAGGAAGAAGATGCTAAAAGCTCTGTGATAGCTACTGATTCTTCTCATGAAGTAGATAATAAACTAACAGTAGATATTGATGTTACTGAAACTGATCCTCTACCTAAGCTAGATCGAGAGCAGGTGATCGTTGAGGGCAAAAAAGTTATAATGGAAGTTTTGCAGGATTTAAATGCAGGCAATTCTGATAATCTACTAGATTGTGCAAGTAAGTTAGATGAGACTGTTAATAATTTCAGAAAAGTAGGTGCTCCTCCTCCTCCTCCTCCTCTTTTTTTAAAAGCTTCTTCCATTGCTTCCCTTCCTACTAGAAAGAAAAATACTGCTACACAGGAAGGAAGCACTAAGCTTGAAGAATTAGAAAATGTTATGAAGAATCTTGAAGAGGACGCGGCTTCACTTCCTCGTTCTTCGCCGAGATAGAACAGAAGTTGCTGTTGCACTTTCAAAAATGATTGATAATAAAGTGCTGTGGCTAGGGGATGGATCCCTTGGCTACTTTACGATGCCAATCTTAGCACGTAGTCGTGTATTTTTTTCTATTTCTTGCAGCAACTGCAAATTCGTTTTTTCTTGACAGCGATCGTTTTGTGCATGCCATAAATGGATGACAGGCATAGCAAATTTTCCTGATTTTCGAAAAGTACCCGATCGTATTAAGCGTATCACCAGGTCAGAATCTTCATAACCCCATCCTATAAAACGTTCATCAAAGCCATTAACGAAAGAAAAATCTTTTTTCCAGATACCGAGATTGCAGCTTTTTGCGCCTTGCCAGCGTTTAGGATGAGCTTTTCTCCGTTTTTTTAGCGGTAAGCGTAATAAAGGGAGCAAGCGATTCGTATGGCGAGTCAGGTAATGCCCTAGCCATTGGCGGTTTGTATAGTGATAAATAGCGAGTGATTGATCAAGCACCTTTTCTGTAAACGTTTTATTCAATAACATGCGGTGTCCTGAAACAAACCAACCGGTTTCTGAAAGTTGTTGATGTTTTTCAACAAAATCAGGAAAGGGAACACAATCACCGTCAAGAAAGACTAGATAATCGCCTTGGGCTTCTAAAACTGCTTTATTACGGATTTTAGCCGCTTGAAATCCCTTGTCCTCTTGCCAAACTTGTTTTAATGGATAGTTGACTTGAGTTTTTAATTGTTTAATAAGCTCTTGAGTTTCTGCGCTTGAACCATCATCGGCGACAATGACTTCATTGGGCAGCTGTGTTTGCGCGGATAAAGCCAGTAGAACCAAGCGTAAGGCATCGGGTCGATTATAGGTTGTCAGAATAATTGACAAGGAGGATAATGATTTCAATGGCATACTATTTCCCTTTAGTATTTCCTACGTTCACTCAGCACACTGTGCACAGCACTCAGATTAATGCATTTTTAAACAGGCAATAGGAACGGATCATCTTTGTTGGCGTCGCTTGAATGAAACATTTGCTTCTCTCACTATCACGCTTTGTCGTTGTTTTTTTAGCAAGTTGCATCGTTTTTTTTGCACTTGTGGTCGTGATTGCACATAGCTTAACTCCTTATTTCAAGCATCGTACGCAAGTGGTAGAACGGCTTGCAAGTAGTTTATTGCATAAGCCTGTACAAATTAGTCAATTTTCAGTCGCATGGCAAGGCTTGATGCCTGTTTTACGGGCCAGAAACGTCATTATTTGGAATGATGCACGTACACAAGCCTTATTGCAGATAAAACAATTGGATGTAGGTATTGACCTTTTTAAAAGCCTGTTAACTGGAAAGATAAAATTAGATGAAGTAAGAGGTCGCGGTCTTGAATTACTTGTTCATCAAACAAAGGATAATCAATTCATATTCAGTGGAATTAGTGCATTAGTTGGCCATATTGCACCTGATTCTGCGAATGACAGTCATGAAGCCCTAGGATGGTTGTTGGCAGAGCCAGCCTTGAGTCTGCAAGATATTAGCTTAATTTTTTATCCAGCTGTAGGACCAAAATGGCCGGAAATGAAAATAAATGTGATTTTACAGAACAAGCAGGATCGCCATCAACTGAGTGCACAATTAAAATTTTTGGAAGAAAGGGCAGAAAATTTACGCGTCATTGCCGATTTGACCGTGGAGCCTTCCGAACAATCGCTATCTACTATCAAGGGTCATGTGTATCTAGAAGGCCATACTATTCTTCTTGATCGATGGTTACAAACATTTATAAAAAAATATTCTCTACAAAATGGGTTGGTTAATTTTAAGGTTTGGGCAGATTGGCAGCAGGATCATTTCACACAGATCCATGCGTTATTGACTAATAGTAAGGACAGTGTATTGCAAATTGAAAAACAACCGTCTATGACAATCATGCCTTTTTCCGCCAATCTTCAATGGGAATTACCGGATAATGGAAGTTGGGTCGTCAATGGAATGGTACGAAATCTAGGTTTTTCTCCTTGGAAAAAAATACCAGGAATTAAAGGGTTAAACGCGTACTGTTTTATCACGCCGACGTCTGGGAATGTAATGATGCGTTCAAGAAATGTAGAACTCGATTTTATGAAGTTATTCAAAGCGCCCATTCATCTAGATAATCTCTCTAGCGAATTGACTTGGCAGCGCGCAGGAGATGAGATTTCCATTCAAGTTCCTAAATGCTATGCCGCGAATGCAGATGTGTCCGTCAATGCACAAATGGCTTTATTAATTCCAGCGAATAAAAAAGATTCTCAGATAAGCTTATTAGCGCATATTAAAACGGAGCAACCTTCTCGTATTGGCTATTATCTTCCACAGCCATTCATAGGTTCTGCCTTAATGCATTGGTTAAACAGTGCGATTGTAAAGGGTTCGGGTGATGGCACACTACTATTACAAGGTCCAGTTTTTGAATTTCCTTTTGATAAAAATGACGGTACCTTTTTAATTGATACACAGATCAAAAATGCTGAACTGCATTATGAATCTGCTTGGCCTAATTTACAGAAAATTAATGCGGATCTTATCTTTTCTGGCCGGAAAATGCAGATGCTAGTGAATTCTGCGCAAATTTTTGGAACCTATTTAAAAAACATTCAGGCAAACATTCCACTCATTAAGACACATGTTCAAGCAATGTTACATATCGTAGCAAAAGAAATTACTACACGCTTAGAAAATGGCTTAGCATTTTTAGAAGCGACACCTTTGACGAAAGAAACAGGAGCTCAGCTATCCGGGTTACTGCTGAGCGGACCATTAACATTAGCGCTGCAGCTTACGATTCCGTTAGAATCGGGTAAGGAAAAATTAACAGTAGCAGGACAAGGAACGACAGAAAACGCCCAAGCAAAGATCCCTTCGCATAATATCCAAATAGATAATCTAAAAGGACAATTTTCTTTATCGCAAGCCGGTGTACAAGCACAGAATTTACTGGGTGTCTTATGGAATAAACCGATTACGATCGGTATTCGTTCAACGCCAAGCACGCAATTGACTATTCATTATCGTGATATTCAAACCACATTGAATCCTGAGAAAAATGGTTGGCGTTTCTCAGTGGATAATAAAACAGCGCAGGGAAGTGTGTTGATTCCTAATAATAAACAGCAAGCCATCGAGGCAGATTTTAATTCTATTATTTTAACTTCAGCGACGCCTTCTCAGAATGACGAGTGGAATCTTAAGCAGATCCCAAAAATTAATTTGCATGCGAATGATGTGCGTTATAAAGACATGGATTTTGGTGCGGTACAATTAGCGTTACGTCCAATACTGGGTGGTATTTCTATTAGAGAATTACAGGCAGGTAATGCCAGCTATCACTTAATTGCCAGCGGGGCTTGGCATAGTCAACAAAACAAATTAACTGAAATCATAGGACAATTAGATAGTCCTAATTTAAGTGGTTTTTTAAATGGCTGGGGATTGCCTGCCAGTATTACGGCAGAGCAAGCGCATATTCGATTTAATTTACAATGGCCTGGTGCACCCTACGAAATAAATACCACTCGCTTACGAGGTAACTTTTCTTTTAAAGCATCGAATGGACAGATTGTCGATATTGGTTCTAGCGCAGAAGCAAAAGTGAGTTTTGGTCGATTACTGACTTTTTTAAGTTTACAAAGTTTAGGTCGTCGTCTGAAATTAGATTTTAGCGATCTAAAAGCCAAAGGCTTTGATTTCACAGAATTACAGGGGCATTTCACTTTAAGCAATGGAAATGCCTTCACACGAGACGTCACGATTGAAGGACCGGTGGCGACGATAGCCATGACTGGCCGAATTGGTTTACTGGCTAAAGATTACGATCTTACCATTAAAATTGTTCCCCATTTTACATCGAGTTTGCCGGTGATTGTAGGGTTGGCAGGCGGACCGATTGCTGGCGTTATCACTTGGGTAGCCAATGCAGTATTAGGCTCCACTGTGCAAAAGATTGCTGAGACGACTTACCATATGACAGGATCGTGGGGTAAACCGGAAGTGGTAAAAACTTCACGCTAAATTGCATCCTACTGCTGGCTACGATAGGATGCAGTCATGATAAAAAACAATCTTACTCTTGCTAGAGAAGCGTTATTGGAGCCTGCGGGTCTCACTGAAAATCAATTACAAACGGTTTTTGGTCAGTTACTAGGCCCTACAGTGGATATGGCTGATCTCTATTTTCAAGCGACTCATTCAGAGAGCTGGATCTTAGAGGATAGCATTATTAAAAATGGGTGTTTTACTATTGAACGTGGTGTCGGTGTTCGCGCCGTCAGTGGTGAAAAAACCGGTTTTGCTTATTCAGATGATATACTTTTACCGGCATTAACATCATCCGCTAAAATGGCAGCGAGTATTGCTAAGCAAGGACAGCATGGACGAATCAATGCCTGGCAAAAAAAATCGTTGATCAAACCGCTCTATCAAACCATTGATCCGATCTTATCACTGAATGAATGCGATAAATTAAATCTTCTGCATCAAGTTGACGAAGCAGCACGCGCGCTTGATCCACGTATTCAGCAAGTTAATGTCAGTTTAACGGGTATGCAAGAAACGATCTTAGTCCTTAATAGCGATGGGTCGATGTCGGCAGATATCCGCCCTTTAGTTCGCTTGAATGTCAGTGTGATTGCCGAAGAAAAAGGTCATCGTGAACAAGGTTTTGCTGGCGGTGGCGGGCGCACCGATTACCATCATTTTATACAAAATAATGTCGCGATCAATTTCGCAAAAGAGGCGGTTCGGCAAGCCATTTTAAATTTAGATGCGGTTCCTGCACCCGCAGGGATGATGCCTATCGTGTTGGGTCCGGGTTGGCCGGGTATATTACTACATGAGGCTGTTGGCCATGGCTTAGAAGGTGACTTTAATCGAAAAGGCAGTTCTGCTTTTACTGGTCGAATCGGAGAACGCGTCGCCTCTTCCGGTTGTACAGTAGTGGATGATGGCAGCTTACCCAATCGACGCGGCTCACTCACTATCGATGATGAAGGAACGCCTACTCAAAGAACCGTCTTGATTGAAAAAGGTATTTTAAAAGGCTATATGCAAGATAAGCTCAATGCCCGTTTAATGGGAACGCAGTCTACAGGGAATGGACGTCGCGAGTCCTATGCCTATTTACCCCTACCGAGAATGACAAATACCTGTCTGTTACCGGGTCCCTATGCGCCTGAAGAAATTATTGCCTCTGTTAAACGGGGTATTTATGCCGTGAATTTTTCTGGTGGTCAAGTCGATATTACCTCCGGTAAATTTGTATTCTCAGCGTGTGAAGCGTATTTGATTGAAAATGGTCGAATCACTCGTCCAGTGAAAGGCGCTACATTAATTGGCAATGGCCCTGAGGTATTAACTCAGGTTTCTATGATTGGAAACGATCTCAAGCTAGATAGCGGAATCGGCAGCTGTGGAAAAGAAGGACAAAGTATTCCTGTAGGCGTAGGGCAACCTACTTTAAAGATTGATACCTTAACAGTAGGTGGTACAGCAACTTCTCCATGACAGAGCCGTCGCATTTCTATACCTACCGTCGTTTATTAGCGTATATAAAGCTTCACTGGGGTTGGTTTGTATTAGGGATTATAGGGACTGTTTTTTTAGCAGCTACCGATGCCGGTCTTATTTGGTTTTTAAAACCTTTACTCAATAAAGGTTTTGTTGACAAGGATATCCATTTTATACACTACTTACCTTTCATTTTAATCGTTGCTTTCGTAGTACGTGGTCTGGCTAATTTTGCTTCAGGTTATTGTTTAGCGCGAGTGGCTAGAAGCAATGTGCTGCATATTCGACAGGATGTTTTGGCTAAGCTGCTACGTTTACCTTCAACTTTTTACGACAATATCACCTCAGGTCAATTGCTTTCGACAATCATCTACAATGTTGAACAAGTTGCAAATGCCAGCACCAACTCATTAATTACCTTAGTGCAAGAAAGCGCTTTTATTATTGGCTTAGTGTTTATCATGTTAATGGCGAGTTGGGAATTGAGTTTACTTTTTTTTATTGCGGTTCCCACCATGATTTGGATTGCGCGTTACTCAAGTCGACGTATGCGAGGTTTAAATAAAGCCGTTCAAGATTCAATGAGTGAAATAACACAAATTGCCGAAGAAGTGATTGATGGTTATAAAGTTATCCGCACCTTTGGTGGAGAAGCTTATGAAACGAGTAAATTTACAAAATTACTGAAAAGAAACCGGTTTCGTGAATTAAAAGTGGTGGTTACCAATTCTTTAGCAAGTTCCGGGGTGCAACTGATTGCCGGCGGAATCGTTGTGGTCACCATCTATCTGGCAACCTCGCATTTAACACATATTACCGCCGGTGGGTTTGCTTCTATGGTCAGTGCCATGCTGCTTTTATTAAAACCCATGCGAAATTTAGCTGCAGTGAATAGCATTATTCAACGAGGGCTTGCGGCAGCGCATAGCATTTTTAGTTTACTGGATGAAAAACCAGAGCGCGATGAAGGAACACATAGTTTAGCGACGGTAAAAGGATCTTTAGAATATAGGAATGTCAGTTTTTCTTATTTACCGCATCAGTCCGTGTTACAAGAGATTAATTTTAACGTCAATCCCGGCGAAACCATCGCCTTAGTAGGACGTTCTGGTAGTGGTAAATCAAGCTTAGTTAATTTATTACCGCGTTTTTATGATAATTACACCGGGAAAATTCTCATCGATGGTATTGATATTCGTGAATTCAAACTGAGTAACCTACGCACGCAATTTGCATTAGTCTCCCAACATGTGACCTTATTTAACGATACCATTAGACATAACATTGCCTATGGTCAATTAAGCAATGTCAGTGAATCCATGATTATTCGTGCAGCAAAAGCAGCGCATGCCATGGAGTTTATTCAACAGCTGCCTGAAGGATTCAACACTTTAATCGGTGAAAATGGTGTGTTACTATCAGGCGGGCAACGACAACGGATTGCTATTGCACGCGCTTTACTTAAAAATGCACCTTTTTTAATTTTAGATGAAGCGACTTCCGCACTAGATACCGAAGCAGAGCGACACATACAAGCGGCATTAGAGGAACTTATGCACAATCGCACGACCTTAGTTATCGCACATCGACTTTCTACCGTAGAAAAAGCCAGTAAAATTTTAGTGTTAGATGCAGGTTGCATCGTTGAAACAGGGTCACACCAAGAATTACTGGCAAAAAATGGCTATTACGCCAAGCTGTATAGTCTGCAGTTTGCTGTGTAAGGTTCGCCATAGGAGAGTATTCAATTTAATTGAATAAGTGTCTACTTGTAGCGCTTAAAGGTAGAGCGCAAGGGATTGCCAAAAGTGTTCAACCTATTTCCTGCATTTATCGCTTTTTTTATCACATTAGCCTGCATCGTTCTACTAAAACCCTTGGCAATACGTCTTGGTTTAGTCGATGCGCCAAATAGTCGAAAGCACCATCAAGGCGATATCCCGTTAATAGGCGGTTTAGCGATGTTTATGGGTTTTTTAGTCGCCCTGTTAACCTTGCCTATTTCTTTGCAGCATTACCGTAGTTTTATCGCGGGTTCCGCACTATTAGTCTTTGTTGGCTTACTGGATGATTTTCATGAACTTTCCACAAAAAGTCGATTTTTAGCACAGATTTTTGCACTTTTATTAATGTTTTTTTGGGGAGGAATAAAATTAACCCATTTAGGAAATTTAATTTTCTATAAAACGCTGGTTTTAGGGTTTTGTAGTTTGCCTGTTAGCGTCATAGCAGGATTAGGTATTATCAATGCGATCAATATGGTTGATGGTATTGATGGATTGGCAGGTACATTAGTCTTTGTTGAATTAATGCTGTTAATTTATTGCGCAATAATAAGCGGCCAATTATTATCAGCTTATATGTTGTTACTGATGATAGCGGTTGTTTTGGCTTTTTTATGGCTTAATTTTCGATTTCCCAGTCGTTTGGCTCAGGTATTTATGGGAGATGCGGGTAGTATGTTTTTAGGTTTTTCTTTGATTTGGTTTTTGATTGAACTTTCACAAACAGGATCCCATGCAGTCACGCCTGTTACCATGTTATGGATTATGGCACTCCCTTTATTTGATACAACCGCCGTGATGCTTTATAGAGTAGGCAAAAAAAGATCAATCTTTTCTTCCGATAGACAGCATTGCCATCATTTATTAGCTGAATTAAAGCTTTCTGCTGCACAAATTAGTATCATTTTAGGCAGTACAAATTTAGTACTGGGCACACTAGGTTTAGTGGCTTATCAATACCAATTAGCAGAAGGAATACTGTTTATTGGCTTTTTAATTTTTTTTATACTTTATTTTATCAGTGTCACTTATTTACGGCTACGGCTTTATCAAAAGAGAAATAGCGTAGTTTTTGCGCGTTTATTGAGTAAAAACTAAAAAATACTTGCATTCTTTTGCAATTATGTATAAAAACTAAATTGTTGCTAGAGGTTGTATAGTTTCCATTGATACACTATAGATTTAGTAACATCAGAAAAATTTTTCTTATTCATTTTTATTACAGGGGATAGATGATCATGATCATGAAAAAGACGGGTCTCGTTATTGCTGCCGCTGCTGCTGCTATCATACTGTCAGGTTGTGCTACAGGTGCACGTAACATACCTGAAAATACGCCAATTTGTGAAACACCTTGTGCCGCGCCTTGTGCCGCGCCATGCAATACCTGCAAAAGTATGAGTAGATGTAAACAAGTATGTCCTCCTAAGTGCCATAAAAGACATCACCACCACCGTCGTTGCAGAGCAGAAAATGCACAAGAACAAATGAATGCATAAAAATTAGTTTACTGTTGTCTAATGGCTTTCCATTAGTAAATGGTGTGTGTAGAATAAAGCCGCGTAGTAATCACGCGGCTTTTTTATGCGACGTTCAACAATGAAATCAAGTCAATTGCAAAGTTTCAAAAAAGGTCTAACAGAGGATGTTTTTCTCGGCTTTGGTCTTGGTTTACGTGCACAACATTATCTTACTATTTTAGAAGATCGCCCTGATATTGATTGGTTTGAAGCGATTACAGAAGATTATTTAGTTGCAGGGGGTAAGCCGCTTTATTACCTCAATCGTATACGTGAGCATTATCCTTTAGTGCTACATGGCGTTTCTTTATCCATAGGTAGCACTGACGCTATCAATCTTGATTATTTAAAAAAAGTTAAAGCCTTAGCGGCATCGATACAGCCGGCTTGGATTTCTGATCATTTATGTTGGACAGGTATTCAAGGTATAAATGTCCATGATCTTTTACCGCTTCCCTATACAGAAGAATCTTTAAAACATGTCGTAAATCGGGTTAAACAAGTGCAAGATTTTTTAGGAAGACAAATCTTATTAGAAAATGTATCGAGTTATATTGAATATCAATCATCCATGATGAAGGAATGGGATTTTTTAGCAGCGATTGCCGAACAAGCCGATTGTTTTATTCTGCTCGATATTAATAATATTTATGTGAATTCAGTGAATCATCAATTTGATCCATTAGACTATTTACAGGCCATGCCAATTCATCGTGTGCGGCAATTTCATTTGGCAGGCCATGAAAACTGCGAAGATTATATTATCGATACCCATGATGCACCGATTATCGATTCCGTATGGTCGCTTTATGCAGCGGCTTTACGCCGCTTTCCTAGGGTTTCTACGATGATAGAGCGTGATGATAATATTCCAGAATTGCCAGAATTATTGGCAGAGCTACAGAAGGCAAAGCAGATAGCAGAAACCGTATGGAAGGAAGAAGATGTCCTCATTAGTTAGTCTACAAGAGGCCTTACAAAGCCATTTACTGGTAGAGGATGAGTGCATTGCGGACCAGTTAATAAAACCAATAAAAGGGATTCTCGATGATCGGTTGGCGGTTTATGCCGACGCCTATTATTTGCGTCTTATTGATGCGCTACAAAAAGAATATCCGCTATTAGTTAAATACCTAGGTGAGGAAGCCTTTGAAGCACTATCTGAAGTCTATATCGATGAATATCCCTCACGTTTTTATTCTATTAATGACTTTACTAAACAATTGCCTGATTTTTTAGCGGTTTATCAATCCAAAGAAGCGTATTTAAGTGAATTGGCAGCGCTAATGAGGGCCTTAAGCCTCAGCCTGGAATCTGCAGATGCGTCTTTTTTACACCCTAGCGCATTAAGCGAAATACCCATGCAACATTGGCCTTCATTATGCTTTAAAACCCACCCATCTGTTCAATGTTTGACGTTTCACTGGAATACTTTTTATTTTTGGAAAGCGTTAGTACAAAAAACAGCCTTGCCTAAGCTAAGTAAAGAATCTTCATATTGCATTGTTTGGCGTAAAGAATTACAGTCGTATGCTAACAGTTTGACGCAGGCGGAGTGTGTGGTTTTCCAAGCCTTTCAAGCAGGCAATTGTTTTGCTGATGTGTGTGAAGCCGTTTATGCTGACGGCTTAAGCAGCGAAGCCGAAGCCGCTACCTTAGTGGCTAATTGTTTAACACGTGGCTTGCAGGATCATTTATTTTCGGAGGTTTATATCCTTTAAATGGCAACACGATATATTTTTATTACGGGTGGCGTTGTTTCTTCTTTAGGAAAGGGCGTAGCTGCCGCCTCTTTAGGGGCCATTTTAGAATCGCGTGGTCTATCGATTAACCTACTTAAATTGGATCCTTATTTAAATGTTGATCCCGGGACGATGAGCCCTTATCAGCACGGGGAAGTCTTTGTGACAGAAGATGGAGCTGAAACCGATCTGGATTTAGGTCATTACGAGCGTTTTGTACGCACAAAAATGACACGGAGTAATAATGTTACCGCCGGTCAAATTTATGCCCGGGTATTGCGCAAAGAGCGCCGTGGCGATTATTTAGGGGGTACAGTGCAGGTTATCCCCCATGTAACCGATGAAATCAAACAGGCGATTATTAAGGGCGCTCACGGTGCTGATATTGCCTTAGTTGAAATTGGTGGTACGGTGGGCGATATCGAATCGCTGCCATTTTTAGAAGCGATACGTCAATTACGTATCGAGTTAGGTAGTCAGCACACGTTATTCATTCATCTCACCTGGGTGCCTTATATCGGTACTGCCGGTGAAATTAAAACCAAGCCCACGCAGCATTCAACGAAAGAATTACGTTCCATCGGTATACAGGCGGATATGTTAATCTGTCGCTCGAAAGAAGAAATTTCCGAGCATGCGCGTGAAAAAATTGCTTTATTTACTAACGTAGAACGCGCCGGCGTTATTTCATTGCCGGATGTGAATAATATTTATCGTGTCCCTTTATTGTTACATCAACAAAGTCTCGATGAAATGGTGTTGCAGCGTTTTAGTTTACGAGATTACCCCGCCGCTGATCTAAAAGCATGGGAAGAAGTGGTGGCTGCCAGGGAAAATCCAACTGCCGAAGTCAAGGTGGGTATGGTCGGTAAGTACATGGGCTTAGCGGATTCTTATAAATCCTTAAGTGAAGCCTTAATCCATGCAGGCATTAAAACGCATACCTATGTGAATGTGATCTATATCGATGCAGAAGCCTTAGAACAACAAGGGACAAAATTATTAGAACCTTTAGATGCTATTTTGGTTCCGGGTGGCTTTGGCAAGCGTGGTATTGAGGGTAAGATATTGGCGGCGCAGTATGCGAGAGAAAATAATATTCCCTATCTAGGCATTTGTTTAGGGATGCAAACGGCACTGATAGAATTTGCGCGTCATGTAGGCTTAAAAAATGCGCATAGTACCGAATTTGATGCGCAGACACCTTTTCCTGTAGTTGCTTTAGTTACCGAATGGGTGACGCGCGATGGTAAACATGAAAAGCGTAATAAAGATTCAGATTTGGGCGGTACGATGCGCTTAGGTGGCCAAACCTGTCTTCTTCAAGCGGGTACGAAAGCAAGGGCTTTATATGGACAGGATAGCATTGTTGAACGTCATAGGCATCGCTATGAAATTAATGAGCAGTTATTACCTAAACTAGTAGAACAAGGCTTAATGATTTCGGGTCGTTCAGAAGATGGAAATTTAGTTGAAATGATCGAGTTAGAAAATCATCCTTGGTTTATTGCTTGTCAATTTCATCCTGAGTTCACATCGAATCCGCGCGATGGGCATCCATTGTTTGTTAGTTTCGTTGAAGCGGCAAGGTTGCAGCATGCTCAAACCTTACAGGCAACGAAGGTGATTTCAACTTAAATAACAGACTTATCAATAGCACGGATGGAAGAATCAATGGATGGAATAAAAGAAGAAGCCTTTCCTGAGAACGACGTATCCTTAAGTCATTACACTATTTCCTTAGTCGTCGACTCAAAATATCGTCTTGCTTTAAGAGATATTTTTGAGGGACTTAAAGAATGGCGTATTTGGCTTTTGCTTGCCTGGCAAGATATTAAGCTTCGTTATCGCCGTTCAACTTTAGGTCCTTTTTGGATCACCTTGAGTATGGCGGTGACCATCTACACTATGGGATTATTGTATGGACGTTTGTTTAAAATGGATTTATCCCAATATTACCCTTTTCTTGCAGCAGGTATTTTGGGTTGGAGCCTTCTTTCATCATTATTAACGGAAGGATCCAGTATTTTTGTTGAATCAGAACAATTTATTAAGCAGATGAAGCAGCCTTATTCGGTATTCGTGTTCCGAACGGTTACTAAATGTTTTATTGTTTTTTTTCACCATATTCTGGTTTTTATTCCCATTATTCTTTTTTTTAACGTCAAAATTAACCTTTATACGCTGTTTAGTTTACTAAGCTTAGCGATTATTTGGATAAATGGCGTTACGTATAGTGTTATATTAGCTATTTTAGGTACCCGGTTTCGAGATATTGTCCAATTAATTATTAGTCTGGTGCAAGTCATATTTTTTTTGACGCCGATTATCTGGTCATCAAGTGTATTGCCAGAACGATATCAGTATATTGTTAACTTTAATCCTTTTGCTCAATTTATGGAGCTACTTAGGAATCCATTACTAGGAAGTGCCCCTTCGAATTATACTATTTATTTTATTGCGATCCTGACATTGCTAGGTTTTTTTGTTTCTTTTACGATATTTGCACGCTATCGCGCTAGAATTGCTTATTGGCTATAAAATAGGATCAATAATGGCCTCAATACAACTCGATTCAGTTTCTGTTGATTTTCCCATCTATAATTTTAGTGCACGTTCCTTAAGGAAACAGTTTTTGTGCCTAACGACAGGAGGTGTTTTAAAAAGCCAGGAAAATACCGTTCTGGTTAAGGCATTGGATAAGGTGACACTGAAATTTAACCATGGTGATCGTGTCGGTCTTATTGGCCATAACGGTGCAGGGAAAAGTACTTTATTGCGTGTACTAGCTAATATTTATGAACCCATTCAAGGACGTATTTACTACCAAGGAAAAATTTCTCCCTTGCTAAATGTCATGTTAGGCATTAATCCCGAATCAACAGGCTATGAAAATATTATGGTGAGGGGATTATTACTCGGTTTAACACGTAAAGAAATAGGCGATAAATTAGCTCAAATTGTCGAGTTTACCGAGTTAGGTGATTATTTATTTGCGCCGGTTCGTACTTACTCTAGCGGCATGCAATTGCGCTTAGCTTTTGCTGTCGCGATCTGCGTTAAACCCGATATTTTATTGATGGATGAAATGCTAGCAGTCGGCGATGCAGAGTTCGCTAAAAAAGCACAGATTTGCTTGGAAGAGTTTATTGATCAATCGAGTATTTTAGTTCTGGCATCACATTCGAATGAAACTATCCAAAGATTTTGTAATAAAGTGGTTTTACTGGAAAAGGGGCAGCTTAAATTTTTTGGTTCTATCAAGGATGGTTTTGAAAGGTACATTGCTTTGAATAATTAACTCAAATGATTCAAATTTTTTTAATTTTCTATACAAGGGAAAGTTTTTGTATAATTTTTTCCTTATCAAATCCAGCAATGATATTTAAATATTTAAATTTCGTCACATGCTCGTGAGCAATATGATGAAAATTATCTGGATTAACGAAGTCCAAATAAGATGAGTCTTGAATGGCAAAGACATAGGGAAAAATTTGAATAAGGCGCTCATGAAATTCTGGTAAAGTAATACGATGAAAAACATTTAAACACCAGTGATTCATTTCAAGATAAATTATTGGTTTAAAAGTTGTAAGAACTTGACGAGCACCTTCTAAAGCAAATAATTCATAACCTTCAACATCTAATTTAATAAAATCAATACGATCTAGCAGCAATGTATTAAATGCTTTGTCTAAAGGATACAAGGGAACTGTTACTGTAAAGTGATCTTTATTTGCCTGATATTGCTTGGCTACAAAGGCACCCGCTAAAAAATCTGCACATCCTTGCATCAACACCGTATCTTCTTGGTTTCCTAAGGCAAAATTATGCAGAGTAATATTATTTAACCCAGAGATTTTCACATTTTCTTTTAAGAACTGAAAAGTAACAGGAATGGGCTCAATGGCTGCAACCTTACCTCTATTACAAATGCTACCCAGCGCAATTGCAGTTAGGCCTATATTGGCACCTATGTCTATTGCCTGTGAATCTTCTTCGCAAAAACGTCTGAAAATTTCTACAGTATAAGGTTCAAAATGTTCTCCATAAGTATCTAAATAGTCCTTAGCTCCAACTATAGGATAATTTGTTTCATTAATACTAATTTTCGATTTCATAGAATTGATCCTCCAGGAGGGTTAAAGTCTGTTGTGCTTTGTTCGTTGTCAACCAACGGTTTTGAATTATCACATTTAATAGCATTTGTGTGCTTTCTTTCCAGCTCAAGTATTTCATGCCTTTAATATTTGGAGTTATTTTTTTGGAATATAATATTAACCAATCTTTTAGAGCATTCGCTAATTCCTTCGGGTCCATACCTGTAAAATAAAATGCATGTTTACCTGCTATTTCTCTAAAAACGGGGATGTCTCTAGCAATAACATTTAATCCACAATGAGCTGCTTCTATTATAGGAAGACCAAAGCCTTCTCCCTCTGAAGCCATCACTAAAGCTGTTGAACGATTATAAATTTCTTTAAGCTCCTTATCAGAAGCATTTTTTAACCAAAATAAACGTTTACCAAATTCAGAATGATTAAGAATTTTATCAATTGTTTTTTCAACCATCCATCCTTGTTTTCCAATTATTATTAGATTAATAGCATAATTGCTTAACCAAAGTTGACTAAAAGCATTTATAAGTTGCAAATAACCTTTTCTTGGTTCAATTGTGCTTACACTTAAAAAAGTTTTGCGAGAAAAAATCTTATCCATTAATTTTTTATCTATAGTGCCTTCATGTGAAGGAAGTGTGGCGTCTATATTGGAACCTAAATAAAAATACCCTATATTTACTTGAGTTAAAGATAAGGTATTGGATCGAAAAAAATTTAATAATTCCTTGGCTACTTGTTTGGAAATACAGATCAATCCATGAGAAATCTCTGATATAAGTTTTAACCATGAGAGAAAACCATTATACATGCAACTAGGAAAAAAATTTGGATGAAGTAGAGGTAAAAAATCGTAAATAATAAAATAAAATTTTACACCTTGAAGTTTCCAATTTCTTAAGATTGGCATACCTCTAGGAATTGTATCCAAACACAAATCTAATCCTAAAAAAATATCTCCAGCATTAATCTCAACCATATCATCTTCGAGAGTACCTTGATCTAAACCTAAAATAGATAATGTATATTTTCGAGCATAAAGATAGTGTCCATTTTTGTTTATATAGATTGGTTCTATACGAAATCCCTCTGGAGGATTGTTTAATAAAATAAGTAATATTCCGCGAACGACACGTTGAATACCGGTTTTATAATCGATATCTGCAAGTGTAGTGATATCAATAAGAAATTGGTTCAGTCCAATTTGAATACGATTGAAAACAATGTTAGCTGATGTTGCTAATATAGATTCATTTTCCTGTGGGTTAAAATTTTCAGCTAAATCGTTAATTAAATTCTTTTCTAGAAAATTGGGATTATATGCTTTAAAAAATTCGATAACTTCATAATATTTTTTGGCTATTTTATTAGGATGATGAATTTTATTTACATAAGTAGAAGCATTTTTTGAAAGTTGATTTCTAAACGCTTGGTTTTGATATAAATATTCAACTGCATTTTCTAATTCTTGATTTGTAAAATTTTCGCTTACTTTGTATACAGTATTATCAGGAAATTCATTTGAACCTGCATGAGTATTTATTATAGTGGGAATACCTGAATCTAAACAACTAATAATAGAGAAAGAAGTTTCACCTCTGGAATGTGAACGTAATTGAATAGCTATGTTAGCTGCGGATAAATAAGTTGAAAATAATTCAGAAGAGACAAAATTTGTTATAGTAATTTTTTTATTAAGTTGATATTTTTTTATTATAGTAAACAACTTATTTTCATAATTTTTAATCAGACTGTGTCCAACAAATACTAAATGAAAATTAGAATTTTTTAAAGAATTTTTTAAGCTTAAACAAATACGATGAATTAATTTGCTAGGAGTGATATATCCAAAAGAGCAAACTAAAAAATCATTATCAGATAAGTTTAGTTTATTTCTAGCTATCACTTTATCTATCTGAGTAAACATTGGTTTAATTTTCTGAATTTTCTTGATAAAAATTGGATTATTTAATTTATACCAATTATAAGCTAATTCCAAAGCATTTTTTGAATGAACAATAATTCCAGTAGATTTTTTTAAAATAGAGAAGTTGCAAGGATATTTATTTATGGTTTTTATAATACCAATTTTTTGATAGTCACATAAAGCAGAAAATCCATGCGAAAAAAAAAGAGAACGCAAAAATGAATAGTGGTTCTCAATATTTTTTTTACTAAAATAGTGCAGCACATCACTTATAAAAAAATCATGTAATACCACTATTCCAGGATATTGTTCGATTAATTTAAACATATAGTAATTGTAATGTGAATTACCTACTTGATATAGAATAATATCGAACGAACTAGCATTTTTTTTGAACCAATCACAGTCTTTTATTAAAAAATTGGCTGTTAACCAAGGATTAAATTTGGATTCTGAAAGTTTTTCTACGATTAAAATAATATCGTAAAAATACACTAATTCAGTAACTAATTGCATACTATAATTAGCTATTCCAGTTTTATCTGGTGGAAACGGAGAAACAAAAGCAATTTTTTTATTTTTAAGATAGTAATGCTTGTTCAAAAAAAATATTTTTTTATTTTTTATTTGTAGTGCGTCTTCATATGCTTCTAATACCTTTCTAGCCGTTGCATCCCATGTAAATTTTTTTATACGCTGTTTTCCATATTCGATTATATAATTTTTAAACATTTTATTGTTTAATAAAAAAGTTATTTTTTCTGCAATTTTATTTGGATACTTAGGATCAAAGAGAGCATCTTTACAACCTATTATTTCAGACAAGCCTGATGTGTTTGAAGCAATAGTAGCAGCTCCACAGGCCATAGCTTCTAGTATAGGTAAACCTAAGCCCTCGTGAAATGAGGGAAACACGAATAAACAACATAAATTATATAAACTGATTAATTGATCATCGGTTACATAACCCGATATTAATACTTCATTTTCATTTAAAGAAAAACGTTTAGCTAAGGAGAAAATATTTTGACGAATGCTGTTAGTGGCATTTCCTACTATAAGTAATTGATATTTTTTTCTTAAATTATTATTTAGTAAAGAAAATCCTTCAATAAGACCCTGAATATTTTTTCTGTGATCAAAACCACCTACATATAAAATAAATTTTCTATTAATTCCACAATATTTTTTTATATTAAACTGTGCTTGGTTGCTAATTCTTGTAGGTTTAAATTTTTCATCTACGCCAGAAGAACAATGTATAATTTTATTTGGAGAAATGGAAAGTAAATCAATGGCTTCTTGCTTCGCTGAAGTAGAAATTGCACATAACAAATCAGCCTTTTTTAAATCTTGTAATTTTTTATAGTAATATCTACAAGTATTATTATCTTGTAAGTAGTTTTTTGAATGAATTAGCGGAATAAGATCATACAGAGTGACAGAAGTTAAATAGAACTGATTAAAATTTTCAATTGAAGTTATAGAATTATCAATTAAACCTTCAAATAAGCTACTTAAATGAATAATATCAGCATTAAGATTATGTAAAAAATTTGCACGTAATTTCCGTGAAATATTTGCATTATTAATATTTTTAGAATAATATTCAGCTGAAGGTTGATTTGTTTGGAAGACCTTTATTTGTTGCGAAGGGATAAGGCCTCTAAAGGATAAATGTATTGATTCAATTGTATCAGGAAAACAGCTATTTAAAGCCAACCAAATATCGTGTTTACCCGGATTTTTTGCTATTGCTTTAGCTAAGGATAAGGAGTACCTCCCAATACCTCTTAATCGGCTTTCACTTTGTGCAGCTTGTAAATCGATAACAATCTTCATAGTTTATAGTTGGCGGATTGATAATATATTTCTTTTTTTAATTTTGAATAAACTTCATTAATATTAATAGGTAAATTATTTCTTAATTCATAAGAAAACAAAACATTACTTGAATTATAAATATTTTTTTTATTAAATAATATTTTTTGAAAATTAACTTGAAGATCTGATCTTTTTTTTATCTGATTTAATATTATTTCTTTACAAATAATTTTATTTAGTACTAGATCAAGTGTAGGAAGATATATTTTACTAATTAAAAAAATAAAAAAATATTCAAAGGGTTTATCATCTATAGGATTTTTTAAATATGAACGCAAAAAATTTAAAGTTCGAAAAAACTTAGGATTAAGAAGAAGTTTATATTTGATTTTTAATTTTATTTTTATTGGAATCAACTTTATTAATCTAGAATAAAAGATAAATCTAATAATTTTGGCTATTATAGTTAATATAAATTTGAAAATATAACTTTTAAAGCGGTTAATTAATTTAATTAAATTTTTTGAAACACAAACTAATTTTTTAACATTTATCTGTATTCTGTTTTCATTAGATAAAGAAAAAAAATTAACCTGTTCCATTTTCTTAATTTTCTTTAACCTAATCGGTCTAAATCTGCAGCTACCATCATTTTCACTAAAGCTTCTAAATTAGTTTTAGCTTCCCAATTTAACTGCTGCTTGGCTTTTTGGGGGTCACCTAACAATATATCGACTTCTGCGGGACGAAAAAGATTTGGGTCAATAACAATACAGTCTTCGTAATTTAGATCTACTTGTGCAAATGCTAACTTACAGAGTTCTCTAACTGTAATGCTATGACCTGTTGCAATAACATAATCATTAGGGTTTTTTTCTTGTAACATTAGCCACATAGCTTCAACGTAATCCCCTGCAAACCCCCAATCCCTTTTTGCATCTATATTACCAAGATGTAATTTTTTTAAAGTGCCTTGTTTTATACGGGCTACTGCATGGGTTATTTTACGACTAACGAATTCGATTCCACGTAAGGGAGATTCATGATTAAACAAAATTCCATTTGAAGCATGCATGCCAAAGCTTTCGCGATAGTTAACCGTCATCCAATGCCCATAAAGCTTAGCTACTCCGTAAGGACTTCGAGGATAGAAGGGTGTTTTTTCATTTTGTTGTTCGGCTTGAATTAAACCAAATATTTCACTACTGGAAGCCTGATAAAATTTTGCTTTTGGATTAATTAAACGAATCGCTTCTAGGAGATGAGTAACGCCTAAGGCAGTGACTTGTCCCGTTAAACTAGGTTGTTCCCAGGAGGTACCAACAAAGCTTTGTGCAGCGAGATTATAAACTTCATTCGCCTCAGATTCTTCCATAGCCCTGACTAAGGATGCAGGGTCCATCATATCACCATTAATGAACGTAATGGCGGGCTCAATGGCTAATTCCCGTAAACGCCATAGACTATCGCTAGTGCGGCGTGCTACTAAGCCATACACTTGATACTTTTTTGCTAATAAAAATTGTGCAAGATAAGCACCATCTTGTCCGGTAATGCCCGTTATCAATGCTTTTTTTGTCATCTTCAGTCCTTTGAAAGAGAGCTAATGCTAACAAAGTTTTAGGCGGAATTCTAGTGTTGCTAGATATCTTATCTGCTTATACTCTATAGTCTTAAATTAAATGGGGTAGATAACATGAACGTTATTTTAAGTGGAAGACCTATTCAATACCCATTAACTGGAATTGGTTGGTATACTCAGTATTTATTACAAGGTTTGCAAATACACAAACTAATCAATCAGATTGTGTGCATACCAAATTTATCAGATAAGAAGATAAACAAAAAATATTTTTTCCTTCAATTAACTTTTAAAAAAATAATTAAATTATTGCCAGGTAGCTATGAGACTTTACGATACTATCGTAATGTTGTATTTAAAAGGAAAACAAGGCCCATGATAGATAAGGGCTTTATTTATCATGAGCCTTGTTATATTTTAAGACCTTATTTAGGACCAAAAATTTGTACGGTACATGATTTATCACATATCCATTATCCCGAATATCATCCCAAAGAAAGGGTTAAGTTTTTATTATATCATTTGCCTAGAAGTATAAATAGTGCGGATCATATTATTACCGGTTCTCAATTTATTCGTGATGAAATTATTAATGTTTTTAAAATATCGCCTGATAAAATAACGAGTATTTATCACGGAATTTCTAAGGTGTTTAGACCGAGGCAATTCAATGAAGTGAAATCGGTTCTAGCACGTTATGGTTTATGGAAAAAAACTTATTTACTCAGTGTTGGAACTTTAGAGCCTAGAAAAAATTTAGAGCGTTTAATACAGGCTTTTAAACAGTTATCAGAACAGCAGCGTAAACGTTATCCCTTAGTGTTGGTAGGTGTTAAAGGTTGGGGTATCTATCGCTTAGAAAAATTAATTCAACCATTACTTCAAAAAGAACAACTCTACTATTTAGGCTATGTTGCAGAGACTGATTTGCCTTATTTATATTCAGGTGCTTATGCGTTTGTTTATATCTCACTTTATGAAGGTTTTGGTTTACCGCTGTTAGAAGCGATGGCCAGTGGTGTTCCTGCTTTAGCTTCAAACGTATCCTCCATGCCAGAAGTTGTGCAAAATGCAGCATTATTAGTTAATCCCTTGGATGTAGATGCTATCAGTGATAAATTAAGGCTATTATTAATGGATAATGCTTTACGGAGTCATTTGAGCGCTCAAAGTCTTATTCAAGCATCTAAATTTTCTTGGGAAAAATGTATTGATAGTACGGTGAATCTTTATCAAAAGGCATTAGCTGCTTATTCATAAGTAACTTCAGTAGCTTTTTCACGATCATAAACATCTTTAAATCGAATAATGTCGTCTTCGTCTAAATAAGTACCTATTTGCAGCTCAATTAAAACTAGATCCTTTAAGCATAAGTTACTGAGGCAATGTTTATTACCCATAGGAATAAATGTCGATTCTTGTGTTTTCAGAACAAATTGCTTTTGATCATTTTGTACAGTGGCTGTACCCGCAACAACGACCCAATATTCACTGCGATATTGATGCATTTGTAATGATAAACTTGCCCCTGCATGTACGGTAAGTCGTTTAAGTTTATAATTTTTTCCTTGATCTAGAACAGTATAATTCCCCCATGGACGATAAACGGTTTGATGATATCGATAGGATGCGTGTCCGTTTGTTTTTAATTTATCTACTAATTGCTTAACTTGCTGTACATGGGCATGATTGCAAACGAGCAAGGCATCGCTGGTATCAACGATGGTTAAATTTTTTAGACCTAATACAGCAATGAGGCGGCCAGGAGAGTTTTGATTATAAATCGTCGTGTCATAACTTTCTTGTACAATAGCATTGCCTACTACACGGTTTCCGTTTTTATCGGGTTTTAATAATTTACTTAGAACATCCCAAGAGCCTATATCGGACCATCCAAAGTCAGCTTGAATAACAGCAATATTATTAGCTTTCTCCAACAAAGCATAATCTATAGAAATATTTTCTAATTTAGAAAAGCTTTGTTTATCAAGCTTAAGTTTATTTTCTATCTTATCTTGCAAGAAAAATGTATTTTTTTCACTTGCCTTCCAGCAATGTAAGATCTTCGTATAAAGTTCTGGAGTATGTTGTTTTATTGCTTGCAATAAAGTGTTTACAGTAAAACAAAAAATTCCTGAATTCCATAGATAGTTACCTTGTTCTACAAAAAATTCTGCTTCTTTTAAGGTAGGTTTTTCATGAAAACTACTTACTTTATAGGCGGAATCTATTTCGCAGGAAGCGTTATGTTGCATGTAGCCATAGGCTGTTTCAGCTTTATGTGGAATAACACCAAACGTGACTAAAAGCCCTTTTTTTGCTAAGTGATAGGCTTGTTCTACACAATGATTAAATTTATTTTGATTCACAATGATATGATCGGCAGGTAATACCAATAATACAGCGTCATCACTAATTAATTTTTCAACGAATAGCGCACTAAAGCCGATAGCAGGCGCTGTGTTCTTAGAAAATGGCTCTAGTAAAAAGCTGAACTCTTTTGCTGCGGAAAGTTCAGTAAGATCATTGAGTTCCTTTTTACTTTGATAGTAATATTCAAAGTTAGTTACTGTGATGACTTGTTTTACATTAGGTATGTTCGCTGCGCATTGATAGGTTTTTTGTAATAGGGAGTGAGGGTCATTATTAAATCGGATGAAGGGTTTAGGATGCGCTTCTCGGGAAATAGGCCATAGACGGGCTCCATTACCACCTGATAATATAATTGGGATTAACATCTTGCTTCATCCTTAAAGTCTCAAGATTGTTTGTAAAAGCTTGCGCTCTGCTTACTAGATTGCTATTGAAACACAGCTTTTTTAGGATATCAATGTCTCCCTTCTTAGTGTTTACTAAACTGTTGCAAGATCAGTTCTCATTTAACTATACTTGTGGCGGTACAGTACTAGGAGAATCGAATGCTAGAACAAGGATTATTAGTTCAAAACCGAGAAAGTTTAAGGATAGTGTCGCTAGATAAGTTAATACCTATTGCTCTAAGCGGGTTTTGCTTTTTATTAGCTTGGTGGCTTATGGGGTGTTTCAATTTGAACTTTCCCATTGGCTATTCTGGGGATGCATTTTTCATGTCATGGCTAACTAAGCGTTTAATGGATGGTTTTTGGTATTTCAATAGTGTTTATTCTGGGTTCCCTTTTGGATCTGTTTTTTATGATTTTCCAGCTTCAGATTCTGGAAATTTTTTTGTACTAAAGCTACTTGGAATATTTACACATAGCTACATTTTAACCATAAATATATATTTTCTCTTAGGCTTTTCAGTGACTTCTTTAAGCTCATATTTTATACTGCAGAAATTAGGGATTAATAAAGCTTTTTCTTTAGTGGGCGCAATTTTATTTACTTTTCTTCCTTTTCACTTTTTACGAATAGCCCATTTATTCTATACTTGGTATTTCAGTATACCGATATTTGTATGGTTTGCATTTAAAATTTCTTCAGAGATACCTATTTTTTTTGAATCTGGAAAGATAGGTTGGAAAAAAATTAAACCTTATTTGATCTTATTAGCCTTAGCTTCTTTCGGCGTTTATTATTCTCTTTTTGCGGTATTAATGTTTATAGCTTCGGGAATTGTTGGAACGTTGAAATGGAAAACAAGTAAAAATATAGTTTCTGCTCTTATAGTTATATTCATGGTTACGCTTGGAATCAGCATAAATATTGCTCCAAATGCTATTTATGTCTATAAAAATGGTATTAATCCTACAGTCGCGCATCGCAGTGCGCTAGAATCTGAATATTACGGATTAAAGCTAACACAAATGCTATTGCCACAGCAAGCGCATCGCTTTCGTTTTTTTCGAGATATAAGTAATCACTATAGCCAAACTTTTCCGTTGGTAACTGAAAACAGTACAGCTTCATTAGGTTTAGTAGGGAGTATTGGGCTAATCATCTTGTTGGGAGTTGCTATAGGCACTCCTTTTTTTAGGTTTCAAATCGATAGCCGTATACAATTACTTTCTTTTTTAGCTATTTTTCTATTTTTATTTTCTACTATTGGTGGATTTGCATCAATTTTTTCTTTGTTAATTACACCAATGATCAGAGCTTGGAATAGAGTGAGCGTTTTTATAGGATTTGCTTCTATTTTTACTTTTATACTATGTGCCGAAAAATTATTTACAAAATTCATAAGTATAAAATTTTTAAAGCTGTCTGAAATATGCACAGTAATTTTTTTGATAATTTTTGGAATTTGGGATCAAACGGGCTCTTTTACACCAGCCTATTTAAACACTTTAAAAAATCAATTTCTTAGTGATCGTCATTTTGTCCAAAAAATTGAACAATTAATTTCAGAGGGGGCTGTATATCAGCTTCCCTATATAGCTTTTCCAGAAGAAGTGATAAATAATAATTTTTTCTCTTATGATCTTTTTCGAGGTTATTTACACTCCTCCACTTTGCATTGGAATTCGGGAGGAATGAAAGGAAGATCAGGGGATTTATTTTTTAGAAAGTTGGCAGAACAACCACTTTCTCAACAAATTAAAACGATTAAAACCCTCGCTTTTAACGGTATTTATATTGATCGACGAGGATACCTGGACCATGGATTAGCTATTGAAAAAGAGTTAGCAATAATTACTGGAAATAAGGTGGACTTAGTTAGTGAAGATGGTAATTTAGCTTTTTTCCTTATTTAGGATTTATGGAAAGCGTTTTACATTTGGGTAAATTCTCCAATGAGAGAGTGGGTGGTATCGAAACGGTTATTGATAGCCTACTTGAGGGATTGAGTTCTAATTTCCAACTAGTAAACCTAGTTGCTAATAATAGCCTTCAGGCCAAAACCATTAAGCAATCGGGTTATGTAGAACATAGCGTATCGTTATTGGGCATTTTTGCCAGTACGCCGCTTTGTCCAAGCATGCCTTATCAAATAAAAAAGCTACATCAACGTTATTGTTTCTCTAAGGTTCATTTACATTTTCCCAATCCCATGGCCCATTTGGCTTCTGAAATTTTGCCTCGCTCAGTGAAACGAATCATCAGCTGGCATAGCGATGTTATTCGTCAAAAACAGCTATTACAGATTTACCAGCCTTTTGTGAACCGTCTATTAAAACAAGCGACAGCGTTGATCGTATCAACGCCATATTTATCAGAAAAATCATTGCAATTGAGTGTGGCTAGGCAGCGTAATATAATACATATCATTCCTTATGGCGTGGATTTTGATTATTTTTCTATCAATAAGCACCAAGAAAGGATTGAACGGATTCATCGTCAGTTTCCAGATCGCTTTATCGTGTTTGCGCTAGGGCGACATGTGTATTACAAGGGGTTTTGTTACTTAATCGATGCCATGTCACAACTCCCCTCTGATCTTATTTTGTTATTAGGAGGCGATGGAAGATTAACGCAGAAATTAAAGCGGCAGGTTAGCGTATTGAAGCTAGAGCAACAAGTCTATTTTTTAGGACAAATATCTAAGCAAGACTTACCGGCCTATTATCATGCTTGTGATGTGTTTTGTTTGCCTTCCATAGACAAAAATGAAGCTTTTGGTATCGTGCAGTTGGAGGCGATGGCGTGTGCTAAGCCCATTATTTCTTGCGATCTGACTAATGCAGCAAGCAATATTAACCAGGATGGGCTGACAGGTTTCGTTGTGTCGCCACGATGCCCTACGTTATTGGCGGATGCCATACGACGACTTTATCAAGAACCTTTGTTATGCCACGCTTTAGGTAGAACAGCGTATCAATATGCTAAAGAAAAATTTACCACTCAGAGAATGGTTCAACAGGTAAAAAATCTTTATGAAGAAATTGGTGCTTAATAAATCGTATAATACTATTAGTTAAGAAATTAATGGATACTATAACATTGTCAATTGGCATCGTTGTTTATCAGGAGCAATTTTCTGATGTCAAAGATTGCCTTTCAAGCTTAATTAATGCTATTCCACAATATATTCAGTATGGAATCACTATAGTCGACAATGGTGCTCTAGAATTGAACAGAGCTTCTGATATTGAAGTTGAAACAGAAAAATATTTTCCTGGGTTACCTATTCGTTATCGTGTATCGCCTAAGAATGGTGGCTATGGCTATGGGCATAATCAAGTTATTTTAAAAAGTGACGCAGAATATCATCTTATTCTTAATAATGATGTATATCTGATGCCAGATACCGTAAAAAATGCATTTGATTTTATGCAGCAATATCCACATGTTGGCATGTTAGTTCCAGATGTTTATGATATGAATGAAAAACGAGTATACCTTTGTCGGCATAATCCCAGTCTTTGGATTAGTTTTTTACGTCGCTTTTCGCCAATTTTATTTAAAAAACTATTTAGTAAACAATTGGCTAGATTTGAGATGCGTGATAAAAATTATGATAAACCTCTTTTTAATCTGACGAATCCTACAGGGTGCTTCATGTTTTGTCGTCTCGATTTACTGAAAAGTTTAGGGGGGTTTGATGAAAAATTTTTTATGTATTGCGATGATTCAGATTTGGGGCGCCGTATGGCAAGGATTTCGCAAATTGCGTATTCGCCTGCTGTGAAAATAAAACATGCATGGCAACGGGCTGCCTATCATGATAAACGCATGGCATGGGTTGCTACTAAATCGGCATTGTATTATGCATGGAAATGGTGTGTGAAAAGAAAATAGGAGTTTCGCGTCTAATAATGTGCGCATTGAAGATAGGTGTTTATTGTCTATCAGACATGCGACGAATACGTTCCTGTAGGACGCATAGTTCCTTTTGTTATGGGGTTTCATAGGTCTCTAAAGTAAGAAGATCTTGGTCTGATAGTCCCGTAGCTTTTTTAATAAGGTTACGATCAATCCCCATAGTAAGCATGTTTTTAGCTATAATGATGGCTTTATGGTGCTCGCCTTCTCTTCGACCTTGCTGTAGGCCTTGCTGTAGGCCTTGCTGTTCGAGTTGTTGAGCAAATGTATCCATAAACTCTTGTTTATAATCCTCTTTTAGCTGTTGTGCAAAAGTCATAATTGATTTCCTCGTTGTTTCCTGTGGGAAAGCCTGTATTAATTCTTGAATCAAGTGTTGCGCGGCTTGTGGTTCGCTATCATCCTGACTGGTATTTATTATATAGTTTAACATATCCGTCAAATAAGAAATATTAAGCTGCTTGATTACATTCTGAACCAGTTTCGTTTTAAGTAGTTTCCTCAGAATCGACAAAAAATCCTTATCTCGATGATGCTTAAAAAGCATCTCCATCAGTCCAACTAAGCCATGTTTTTCAATTTCCTCGTCTGAGAGGACAGTCAAATCAATGAGTTTAAAAGGCTTGAAAACTACCTGTCTGGCAAACTCTGGATCTTGATAACAAGCATAAATTTCTGTCGAATAAGGGTATGGTGATATTTCTCCATGATAAATACAAAACGGCAGAATAAGGGGTAGTTTCTTATGCCCTTGTTTAAGATGCTCATAGCTCAAGGCAACAGTAGTCTGCAGGAAACGAAAAGCCATCAAAGGATCATCCGTCGATTGATGTTCCAATAGAAAAAACAAATAACCAGGCGTGTTTTTAATAAGACATTTATAAATAACATCGCTGTGAATTTCACGAAGTTCAGGAACAATAAAACTTTTTTCAGTTAATTGTAAGGAATCAATATCAACGGTTTTATAAATATCGGGTCGTAAATGCATTTTAAGAAAATCGATGGCTACCTTTTTTTCTTTAAGGTTGCGTTTGAAAAATTTATCATGGGGTTGATGAATAGTAGTAGCCACTTCTTATTATCCTTGTTTGTGATTAATTGAAGTATGATTTTAACTTAATTTGTCTGAAAAAAATAATATATAATCGAATTACCATGCGGACAATTTTTAATTTTTGTACTGTGCACAGCAATTTCTAATTTATAGAGGTGCCCTTAATCATTAAATAATAGTTCTTTGGGTAACGCTTTTAAACAAGGGTAATTGCTGTCTTTGGTAGAGACTACGGGAGTTTGCAGTGGCCAATGAATGGCTAAGCTAGGATCAGACCATAGAATTCCGAGTTCTGCACTGGGGTTATAGTAATCGCTACATTTATAGTGAAAATCTGCTGAATCACTGAGTACACAAAAACCATGGGCAAAACCTTTAGGTATAAATAGCTGATGGTGGTTTTCATCGTTTAAAACAGTGCCAAACCACTGTCCAAATGTGGCGGAGTTTTTTCTGATATCGGCAACCACGTCAAATACACTGCCTGTTATGACAGTGACTAGTTTATCTTGAGGTTGCTGTAATTGATAATGCAAACCTCTTAACACATTTTTGCAGGAACGTGATAGATTATCTTGTACAAAACAAATATCCAGTTGAAGCATGGATTGATATCGTTTTGCTTGAAAAGTTTCTAAGAAAAATCCCCGTTCATCCAGAAATTTTTTAGGATTAATAAGCATCAGACCTTTTAGTGGAGTTTGGATAATATTCATGTCTCTTTCTCTTCTTTTTTGAGGAGATCCAGTAGATAGCTTCCATAACTTGTATTCGTTAATTTGTCGGCAGAAATTTCTAGGGCTTCATCGCTGATAAAGCCTTTGCGCCAAGCGATTTCTTCTAAACAAGCTATTTTTAAGCCCTGACGTTTTTCGACTACTTGCACAAAATGGGAGGCTTCTAATAAGGCATCATGTGTGCCTGTGTCTAGCCACGTGCTGCCTCTGCCGATTAATTGGTATTGAAGTTGATCTTTTGCTAAGTAATGGCGATTGATATCGGTAATTTCTAATTCCCCACGCGCGGATGGCTTGATATTTTTTGCGATATCTATGACTTGATTATCGTAAAAATAGAGTCCAGTCACAGCCCAATGCGATTTAGGAAACGTTGGTTTTTCTTCAATGTCGATTAAAGAACGCATTTTATCAAACACAGCGACGCCATAACGTTCGGGATCGTTCACAAAGTAGCAGAAAATTTTAGCGCCTTCATGATGAGTAGTCGCTGTTTTTAAGACCTCTGAAAATTTTTCACCATAAAATAAATTATCGCCCAGAATGAGTGCGACTGAATCATTACCAATAAAATGTTCACCAATAAGAAAAGCTTGTGCTAAACCATCCGGACTAGTTTGTGTTAAGTAGCTTAAATTGAGTCCCCATTGTTCGCCAGACCCTAGCAAACACTGATATTGTGATAAAGCTTCAGGGGCGGTGATGATAAGTATTTCTTGAATACCGGCTAGCATTAATGCACTGATGGGATAGTAAATCATCGGTTTGTCATAAATGGGTAGGAGCTGTTTACTAATGCCTTTGGTAATAGGATGCAAACGCGTACCTGAACCACCTGATAACACGATACCTTTCACAGTTTCTTCCTTGATTAATCTAAAATTATGCTTCTATACCCAAAGGATTTCACGTTGTGGTTAGGCACACGAGGGCGAGCGAGCGGAGTGTATGTAAAATACATGAGCACGCGAAGCCCCGATGTGTAACAACACCACAACGTGAAAGACGAAGGGTATATGACGTACTTTAGTTTCTCTTTAGTGTAAGGTATATTGAGTTTCATTCAAATACCTTTTGACAATGATGTCGACTTCTACTGTATTAATTAATATCGTACTTTATTATCCTGATAAGGATAAAGTATTAGCGCTCATCAATGCTTGTTTGCAATATGAAGAGAGTAAAATTCTATTATTTGATAATACTGAAAATTCTAGCGCCTTAGCATTAGAGAAATCAGATGGCATTATTTCATTTCAAAGTCCAAAAAATGTTGGCGTGGCCGGTGCGTATTATACTGCTTGCCAAATGGCTGAAGCAGAAAGTTTTGATTTTGTGCTGTTTCTTGATCAAGATAGCCAATTACCTCCCGATTTTATAAAAAATATGGTTTTGGGTTTTTATCGACTACAAAAGCGTTATTCTCGTTTGAGTGCCATAGGACCATCCTGGCGTGATCCGCGACTTTTTGATTGGCAACAAGAAAAAAAGCTAAAAAATAAGCTGAGAACTATGTTAAAGGCTAAGCTAAGGGATAAGCTGAGATTAAAGAATATATTAATTAGTTCAGGATTGTTAATCTGGGTCCCTACCTTAAAAAATATTGGCTATCCGAAAAGAGAGTATTTTATCGATTTGGTAGATACAGAGTGGTGTTTACGTGCCTTATATAAAAATTACCAGGTTGTTTTAGTAGAAGATGTTCAGATGCATCATACGATAGGAGAAGTGAGAACGATCCGAAAGTTTATTTTACAATATCAGAATCCCGTACGTTATTATTATTCTATTCGTAATAGCTTCTTGCTTTTTAGTGAGAAACAGATTCCGTTTTCATTTCGACTTTTTATTTTGCTTAGAAATATACTAGAAATCAGGAAGATACCTTTTGTGCCTAGGCCCAGAGAAAGTTTTTTATCAGCGTGGCGTGGTTTACAAGATGGTTTTCTAGCAAGAAAACAGTATCAATCGATCGCATAGGATTGCGTATTTTATTTGAGTTGCTAGACTTTGATTTTCCAATGAAAATATTATTAACCGGCGCAAATGGTCAGTTAGGTCACGAAATTGTGGATTTAGCCTCGCAATTAAAGATTAATTTACAGGCGGATACGCGTCAACAGCTCGATATCACACAACTTGAACAGATTAAACATAGAATGGTTGAAATAAAACCGGACTATATTATTAATGCCGCCGCTTATACCGCAGTGGATAAAGCAGAAACGGAACAAGCACTTGCCTTTGCCATTAACGCCACGGGTGTAAAATATCTAGCAGAAATAGCCCGTGAATTCGATATTCCTTTATTACATATTTCCACCGACTATGTTTTTGATGGTAGAAAAAAAACGGCTTATATAGAAGAAGATGATCCACAGCCTTTGTCTGTTTATGGGCAGAGTAAACTAGCTGGAGAAGTCTTTATAAGAGAAATCTGGCATAAGCATATTATTTTGCGTGTGAGCTGGGTATTTGGTAGCCATGGCAATAATTTTGTGAAATCCATGATACGGTTGGCTAAAGAGCGATCGGAATTACAGGTTGTTTCTGATCAGAGAGGAGCCCCTACTTATGCGGGCGATATTGCGAAAAGCTTACTAACAATAATAGAGTGTTTGCATAAAGGTCAGACGGATTGGGGCACGTATCACTATACTGGAACCCCTATGACGAATTGGTATGAATTTGCTAAGCAAATAGTAGATAAAGCAAAAATACGGCATATATTAGCATTAAAAACCATTTTACCCATTTTAGCCTTAGAATATCCTACTATTGCGAGTAGACCTTATCATTCAGAGTTATCTTGTAACAAAATTGAGCGAGTTTTTACTATTAGTCCCAATAATTGGCATGAAGGCTTAATGAAGGTGATTAACAATTTTCTATGACTTATGCACCTAAAAATATTCTAGTCACAGGCGGGGCTGGTTTTATTGCTAGTCATTTTGTGCGCTATTATCAGACACATTATCCTAATGGATTTATTATCAACCTCGATAAATTGAGTTATGCAGGTTCTTTAGATAATGTAAAGGATTTGCCATATCCCAATAATCACCATTTTGTGCAAGGAGATATCTTGGATAGCCAATTACTTGCGCGGTTACTGAGAGATTTTAAGGTAGATACTATTGTACATTTTGCTGCTGAAACACATGTGGATCGTTCTATTGATTCTCCTGAGAATTTTATCCAAACCAATATAACAGGCACATTTACCTTATTGGAAGCGAGTCGACAATATTGGTTAGAAGAACAAGGTTTAAGCGAGACGGCGTGTCGGTTTCATCATATATCTACGGATGAAGTGTATGGCAGTTTACAAAAGGGAGAAGCGGCTTTTAATGAGCTAACGCCTTATCGACCTAATTCGCCTTATTCAGCGAGTAAAGCAGGCTCTGACCATCTTGTACGCGCCTATTATCAGACGTATGGACTTCCTATTAGTATAACGAATTGTTCAAACAATTATGGTCCCTTACAGCATAGCGAGAAGTTTATTCCCACCATTATCGATCGCTGTTTAAAGCAGAAGTCTATTCCTGTCTATGGTAATGGCTCTAATATTCGCGACTGGCTTTATGTAGAGGATCATTGTCGCGGCATTGATATTGTTATCCGTGAAGGAAAGCTGGGTGGGCGCTATAATATCGGTGGAAATAATGAGTTAACGAATCTAGAGGTAATTTATGCTGTTTGTGAGGAGCTCAATAAAATAAAACCTGTCGCTAATAATTATGTGGATTTAATCACATTTGTAAAAGACCGAGCTGGGCATGACTGGCGTTATGCGATTAATGCAGAAAAGATAAGAAAAGAGCTAAATTGGCAGCCAAAAGAGACGTTTTCTTCAGGCTTGTTAAAGACATTGTCAACACACCCTATGAACACGAAATGATTAGTGAATAGAATGATACCAACCTTCTTTTTTCGCTAATGCAATGACAGTAGCGACGGGTTCTAGCTTACCTACTATCACTCTTTTATAGGGGCTATATCGAGGTGTTAGTCGCTTATGTATCACCACAACACTATCGTGAAAACTAATAGACTGTAGCCATTGAAATGTATAAACATCAGATTTAGAAAGATTTTTATCAAATTGATCATCGTTGATATGGTAGAAATGTAATAAATCGGCAAATTTTTTAAAAAACTCGATAGCAGAATCCTTACCTAGGTAGGAACCACCATGACTATTCCAATAAGAGGTATGTAAATCTTCTATCAAATAAACACCTCCTGGTTTTAGCATAGAGAAAAGTAGCTGAAACGTCGTGATGATATCGTAGCAGATATGTGAGCCGTCATCGATAATGATATCGAATGCTGAGTTTTTAAAGTTTTTTGTAATAGCCTGTTTATCAGTAATATCGAAGTTAAATACGGTTATATTCTCTTCTAATCTTAAATTGACTACATTTGGGTCAATATCGACACCGTAAATCCTTGCATTTTGCAGGTATTGACTAAGGATTTGTAGGCTGCCACCATTTTGCACGCCAATCTCTAATACCTGTGGGTTGGTTCCTATATAACGCTTAAAAAAATCATCATAGACATCAAAATAATGAGCCCATTTATCTGATGTGTTCAGAGTGTGCTGGTAATAAAGCTCTTTAAATGGAACATGTTGTTCTGCAGAAATAAAAGTCGGATGCGATGAATCAACAGGTTTTGTAATAAAGGGAAGATATTTAGCGATATATCTCGCTAGTTTGGCATTAAGCTTTAAAAGCTTTATAAAAAATCGTGTCATTCCGTTACCCACAATCTTCAAGTATGCTGCGTTACGTTATTCGAAGTCCCATACTTCGCTTAAGCACGATGCACCATCAGTACAGGATAAAAATTAAAAATAGTCCGTCATGGCGAGGCCGAAACGTCAGTGAGGCCGTGGCCATCCAGAAAAAATTAAGCGTTTCACTGGATTGTCGCGCGCTTCGCGCTCGCAATCTGATATATCCCCACGAATTTTAGCCTATCCTAGCCATCTTCTTCAGTGCTCGGGGTCCTGCCAAATAGGGACTCCCTTTTTATAATGTCTTTACAGACATAAAAAAGGAAGTCCCTATTTGTCACCCCTCGCTGGATAAACGCGAGATGCCCACAGGACCCTGAGGCTAAAAAAACAAGGGCCCTCATTTTTTGCGCGATTCTTTAATACAGGTTAGCAATTTTCGTGGGGATATCTCAGCTCGCAATGACGAAAAATGCATTACTACCGACTGAAACAAAAATTAGCTGTTTTTTCAATAGCGTAAATTCAAACATTATTTTTTGTCCTGTGCTGAGCGATGCGCCCTAAAAGTAAAAAGCTTATTGTACTAAAGAGAGATTGATTGTAACATAGCCAGGCCGAGCTGTGACATAAACGCATCGGATACTATTTTCTCTCGTTACCAAAATGGAACTTTGGATAAGTGAAGACGACTAAAAATTTATTCCCAGCTTATCAATTAAGTATGGCAGACTACCTCATTGGAGGGGCGCTGCTTTTATTTTGTTATGTTGCTTTTTTTCAATCGGATATATACGTTACCGGCTGGAATGCTTTAAATTATCTGTACGGAAATCCACTTGAATTTTATGAAAATTGTAAGAAAATTCAGGGCCATGGTGTTTTAGCCGCAGCCAATTATCCCCCATCCATATTTGTAGTTTTTGCATTGTGGCTTTATCCATTTAAACTTTTTGGGCTGATAAAATCACCTTTTTACTTTTCTCCCTATTGGGTTTATTGGTTAAAAGCATTGACCTCGTTGGTATATGTTGCCACAGGATTACTTTTTTATCGTGTGACCCAGGTTTATAGTCAAAATATACCCAAAGGATTTCAAGATGTGGTTAGGCGCACGAGGACGAACGAGCGGAATGTATATGAAATACATGAGCACGTGAGTACCGATGTGCAACAACACCACATCTTGAAAGGCGAAGGGTATAGATCATGGGGGGCTTACGCGACATGGCTTTGGTTAACAACACCACTTGCTGTATTTTCACAATTTATTTTTTCTCAATACGATATTTTCTATGTTTTTTTAACAGTAGCTGGATTTTTAGCTTTTTTGAAAAAGAACATTTTCTTTGCATCCCTTTTATTTGGTTTAGCGATTACATTCAAATATTTTCCTCTTTTTGTTTTTGTTCCACTACTACTTTTTTTTGAAAAAAAGATAGGTAAATTGTTTTTATGCGGGGTGATTTTTTCAATACCTATCCTTTTAATCCAAGGATTATACGGGCATTCATCTGCTTATATTTCAGGAGTGATGGGTTTTTCCGTTTTAGGTCGGGTTTTTTCTGCTGCCTTGGATATTAGCGGACAAAAAATTTATTATATATTTGCAGTGTTTTCTATATTGGCTGGAATTTCCTATTGTTTAGATTTCTCTGAAAATTACAAGCGAGTAGCGGCCTATATTTTCCTTTTTTCTTCCATTCTCCCTTTTTTATTTATTTCTTGGCATCCACAATGGTTGATATTTATAACTCCCGCAATGGCGCTAACCACAGTGATGAATAAGCCAGAAAAAATTTATAGACTTTTATGGATTGATTTATTGGGAATGTTTTTTTTCATTGCTTATGTATTTTTAATTTTTCAAAATAATGTTGATTTGGCTATGTTTCAAGCAAAATTACTACATATTCCCTTCGAGAATTCAAGAAATATAGGAAGTTTGTTTAAGTTATTTAAAGGATTTAGTGCTAATGTTTATCTTTCTGTATTTTGGGCTTATTTGATTCTACAATTTATTCTAAGATATAAATCGATTCTTACCGTTAGTATACAGGCCTCTGAGATTTATTTATATTCACAGGTACGCATAAGATATTATCTTGGTCTTTTGATTTTTCTTGTCCCGGTAATATTTATATTCTCTATCAATTATCAAAATAGAGGGCGCTATGTTTTAAATCCAGTACAAGAAAAAACATTTGGTGAGTTGATTTCAGGTAGGACGTTTGAGCAGAGTTTTGTTGCTAAAGAGTCTCTATTAACACAGGTAGACTTATTGTTGGCTACGTTTTCCAGGATAAATCATAAGGCTATCCAGCTAGAGATTCTCAATAGCGGTCATAGACAACTTGCCGTTATTAAGCGATCGCCAATTGAGTTATTAGATAATGGTTGGGAATCGTTTACGTTTGCTGCTGTTAAGCTGCAAAAAGGAAAAAGCTATTTGTTGCGTTTATCGTCTGCGGAGAGTGTTTCTGGAGATGCTGTTACTTGGTGGGCGTCGGAAAAACCTAGTTATGCTAATGGTTCTGCTATTGTTGATGGAGTGCCGCAGTATTCTGATTTCGCATTTAGGTTAAAGTTTGAAGGTGCAATAACGACTGATCAGTAAGAAGGAAATTTATGAAAGCAGTGATATTAGCAGGTGGAGCAGGTACACGGATTAGTGAAGAAACAAGTTTTCGACCTAAACCTATGATTGAAATTGGTGGTAAGCCCATTATCTGGCATATCATGAAAATATTTTCAGCGCATGGAATTTATGATTTTATAATCTGTCTGGGTTATAAAGGCTATCTTATTAAAGAATATTTTTCTAATTATTATTTACATACATCCGATGTAACGTTTGATATGATTAAGAATCGGACTAGAATACACCAAAATAGTGCAGAGCCTTGGCGGATAACCTTAGTGGAAACCGGTGAACAAACCATGACAGGAGGCCGATTAAAAAAAGTAGCTGAATATCTTGGTAACGATGATTTTTGTTTTACCTATGGAGATGGCTTAGGCAACGTTAATATTCAAGCGCTTATCAACTACCATAAACAACAAAATACATTAGCAACGTTAACGGCTGTGCAGTCCTTAGGTAGATTTGGCGCCTTGAATATCTCGGATAAAAAGGTAATTGCTTTTAAGGAAAAACCCCAGGGAGATGGCGCTTGGATCAATGGTGGTTTTTTTGTTTTGTCGCCAAAAGTTCTTAATTATATAGATAATGATAATACCTTATGGGAGAAACAGCCTCTTGAGAATTTAGCCCAGGAAGGTGAGTTATCGGCTTTTTTTCATCAGGGGTTTTGGCATCCTATGGATACCTTACGTGATAAGAATATTTTGGAAGAACTTTGGTCATTAGGAAAAGCCCCATGGAAACTCTGGGAAGATACGCCAAGAATTATAGAAAACACAGTTTGTGCTTAGGGTGTGTTGCCAATGGCACGATGATGGCGAAAAAGAGTCGCTTTTCTGCGTTTCGTTACTCACATACGCTGTGTATACTCCGTTACGATACTCAAAAGCAACGCTTTTTCGCTCATCCTAGCACAATTGTCAACACACCCTAAGTATTTAGAGATTTACGCATGAAATTTTGGCAAGGGAAAACAGTATTACTAACGGGTCACACTGGTTTCAAGGGTAGCTGGCTTTCTTTATGGCTGCAATCACTGGGTACTAATTTGATAGGGTTTTCTTTGATGCCACCTACACAGCCAAATCTTTTTGAAATTATGCAGCTTAGCAAAGGGATGACAAGTATTCTAGGGGATATACGCGATTTTGAATGGTTGAAAAAAATACTCAAAAAATATCAGCCAGAAATCGTTATTCATATGGCAGCACAATCACTGGTTCGTTATTCTTATGAAGCGCCTTTAGAAACCTATGGGACAAATGTCATGGGCTCGGTAAATCTTTTAGAAGCAGTACGTTTAACTAATTCGGTAAGAGCCGTAGTCAACGTAACCAGTGATAAATGTTATGAAAATAAAGAGTTTAAACGTGGATATTCTGAAGACGATAGATTAGGAGGTCATGATCCCTACAGTAATAGTAAGGCGTGTTCTGAATTAGTAACGCAAGCTTACTATAACTCTTATTTTAAAAACCAAAAGATAGGAATTGCTACAGCAAGAGCGGGAAATGTTATAGGGGGAGGGGATTGGGCTAAGGATCGCTTAATTCCCGATATTGTTAATGCTTGTATCGAGCAAGAAGATGTTTTACTGCGTTATCCCAACGCATTACGTCCTTGGCAACATGTTTTAGAGCCATTAAAGGGCTATCTTATTCTTGCGGAGCAATTATACAAGTCTCCTAATCACTATTCTGGAGAGTGGAATTTTGGGCCAAATGAAGAAGACGTCAAATCAGTCAGCTGGATTGCGGATAAGATTATACAACACTGGAATCGGCGAGGAAAATGGCTTTTAGATGAAAGAGACCATCTCTATGAATCAGTATTACTTAAATTAGATTCTACAAAAGCAAGATCAAATTTAGCTTGGAAACCCCTGTGGGGAATTGAACAAGCACTTAACAAAACAGTTGATTGGTATCAATCTTGCAAGAAAGGAGAGAATATGAAAGAAAAAACACTTTATCAGATTATAGAATTTATGCATGATAAATCCCATGCTTTAGAATAGGTTATCTAGCGGACGGAATGACTAAATGAGTGAAGCTTCCTTTGATGTGTCAAAGACTAGAAAACAGGTTGTATTGTTTATATTCATTGGTACGTTAAATACTTTATTTTCTTATGGCGTTTATTCATTTTTCATTTTTATTGGGTTTAACTATATATTTTCTAGTGCAATTTCATTTTTTTTTGGTACGCTATTTAGTTTTATAACATTGGGAAAAATAGTTTTTAATATGTCAAATTATAAATTAATTAAGAAATTCATATTAGTATATATGTTTATATATTTTACTTACATTTTTTTTATTAAGATAGTTTATTTGTTATCTAATAATTTATATTTATCAGGAATAATTTCTATAGTGTTTGTAGCTAGTTTATCATTTATTTTAAATAAATATTTTATTTTTAGTAAGACGTAAATATAAAACTAAAGCTACTTTATTATTTGGCCTACAGTCTTAGTTCATATTTAAGATTTATGTGTAAATAATTCAACTATATTTTATGGAGATTTTTATGAGAGAAAAAAATATTGATGCTTTCAAGTCCGACATTATTTCTAATAATGGATATCTCTATACAAACACTAATAAATTATCTTGTAGGCTATCTGTTAACCGAAGTACCCAAGCCATTCATCAAGTATTAGGTTCTATAAAAGGTAAAAAAGTTATTGATATTGGTTGCGGTGATGGAGTGTACACAAAAGAATTTATTGCAATGCAACCTGAGAGTGTTGTAGGAGTGGACCCTAATCATTCTGCGATTGAGTTGGCAAAGAAAGATACAATAGAAATCGGGAATATTCATTTTCAAGTAATGGATATCTATAATCTTCCACTGGAACAGAAATATGATGTAGCCATTATTCGAGGCGTGTTGCATCATTTATATGATGTTGAGAAAGCAATCGAAAGGGTATGTAAAATAGCAAAAAGAATAATTGTTTTAGAACCTAATGGATATAATCTTATTTTAAAAATTATTGAAAAAACTTCTTCTTATCATGTGCAGCATGAAGAGAAATCGTATTTTTCTCATAAACTCAATAAATGGTTTCTTAGTAATGGGGGAAGAACAGTAAAGTCGTATTATATAGGCTTAGTCCCTATTTTTTTTCCAGATTTTATAGCAAGGGTATTGAAATTTATTGAGCCTTTTTTCGAAAAAATCCCTATTTTACGCAATTTTTGCTGTGGCCAATATGTACAAGTGATTCAGATGAATAATACATCGTTTAAATAATCTCATGGAAGAGAAAGTAAATGTATAAATATATTCACGTTCCCTATGGAAAGTCTGTACATGGAGAAGATGAAATCGCAGCGGTTGTTTCTGTACTACGTAGCTCAACTCAAATGGGTAAGCACGTTCGAGAAATGGAAGAAAAAATAGCAGTCCTCTTTAATAAGCAATTTGGAATAATGCTTAACTCCGGATCATCTGCAAATTATTTAGCAGTTGAGTTACTAGAATTACCAGAAGCGTCAGAAGTCATTACACCCATTTTGACTTTTTCAACAACCGTTGCTCCATTAGTAAAAAATAATTTAATCCCTGTTTTTATAGATGTCGAGTCTGATACCTTTAATATTGATGTTAATCAAATTGAAAGTATGGTGACTGCTAAAACAAAAGCATTAATGATTCCAAATTTACTGGGGAATTTACCTGATTGGAAAAAAATACGAGAAATAGCTGATAAATACCATCTTATAGTTATTGAGGATTCTTGTGATACTCTAGGGGCCATGCTTAATGGAAATTCTAGTGGTTATTATTCAGATATAAGCACTACTAGTTTTTATGGCTCGCATATTATTAACTGTGCTGGAAATGGTGGAATGCTATGTTTAAATAATCCACAACTTGCAAAGAAAGCAACGTTGCTTAGAAGCTGGGGGCGTAGTTCGTCGTTATGTGTTGAGTCAGAAATCATTGAAAATCGATTTCAAACCAAAATAGATCAGATTGATTATGATGCTAAATTTATTTTTGAAAAAATTGGTTACAATTTAGAACCTTCTGAGTTAGGAGCAGCATTTGGCTTAGTTCAATTGAGTAAACTGAGAAATAATATTGCACGACGTGAACAGATATTTGCATCGCATATAAATTTTTTCTCAGCGTATAAAGATTGGTTTATTTTACCTAAGCAATTACCTTATTCAAGAACAGGATGGCTAGCTTTCCCACTTATTGTTAAAGACGATGCTCCGTTTAAGCGTAAAGATTTACAAATATTTTTAGAGCAACGAAATATTCAAACTAGAACTATATTTACAGGAAATATTTTGCGACAACCTGGATTCAGTGACATTCTACGACGTGAAACAGAATTTGGATATCCCCATGCTGATCAAGTCATGAGAGGAGGGATTTTAATAGGTAGCCATCATGGATTAACGGCTAATATGTTGGCTCATCTTTATACTACATTTGAAGAGTTTGCGAAAACTTACATGAAATATCCTGCTTTTTCTAAATGAAAGAAAATATACAAACCAGAGAACAATTTACACGTTTTATATTAGTAGGGGGGATAAATACAGCTTTCGGCTATTTTGTATACAGTTTTTCTATTTTCATGGGATGCTCTTATTGCTTAGCAACCTTTTTTTCTACTTGCTTGGGTATTTTTTTAATTTTATGACTACAGGGAAAATTGTTTTTAAAAATACAAATATTAATTTATTTTTTAAATTTATTCTTGTTGCTACATTATTATATTATATAAGAGTTGAGTTTATTAGAGTTATTAATTTATACACTATTAATAACTATTTATCGGGTTTTTTTAGCGATATTTCCAGTGTCAATCATTACTTTTTACTTAAATAAATTTATTGTTTTTAAATGACATAAAAATAATTTTAAACTGTTTTTTTAAAATATTAAATTTTAATTTCATGAGAGAATAATTGTGAAAAAAATTATTTCTATAGTAACTCCGTGCTTTAATGAAGAATTAAATGCGTTTAATATTTATGAACAAATAAAAAATGTATTTAATAAATTTAATTATTATAGCTATGAACATATTTTTATTGATAATAATTCTAAAGATAACACGGTTAAAATATTAAGAGAAATTTCAGAGAAAGATAATAATATAAAAATTATAGTTAATTCACGTAATTTCGGACATATTCGATCCCCTTATTATGGTTTATTACAAGCGGAAGGCGAAGCTGCAATAACTATGGCGGCAGATCTGCAGGATCCTCCTCAAATGATTAGTAAATTTATTGAAGCGTGGGAGAGTGGTTATAAAATTGTAATAGGCATTAAACATAAAAGTGAAGAATCTAAACTAATGTTTATGCTAAGACGTTTTTATTATAATTTTGTTACGCAAATTGCTGATATTGATTTAATTAAGAACTTTACAGGTTTTGGTTTATATGACAAGTCCATACTAAAAATATTAAAAGAAATCGATGATCCTTATCCTTATTTGAGAGGTCTTATTTCAGATATTGGATTTGAGCGTAAGGAAATTGTTTATACTCAACCTAAGCGAAAATATGGAAGTAGTAAAAATAATTTCTATACGCTTTATGATATGGCGATGTTGGGAATTACTAGTCACTCTAAATTACCCATTCGATTAGCAACGATAGGAGGATTTTTTTTGTCAATTTTAAGTTTATTTGTTTCATTTTTATATTTTTTATTTAAATTAATTTATTGGAATTCTTTTAATGCTGGAATATCTCCTATTTTATGTGGTTTATTTTTCTTTTCTTCAATACATTTATTTTTTATAGGATTATTAGGTGAATATATCCTATCTATTCATTCGCGTACTATGAAAAGGCCACTGGTAATAGAGAAAGAACGTATAAATTTTAATTATACTTATGATAAAAATTTTTAAAAAATTTAATTTTAATGATTATTAATAACCCTTTACAGGACGATTTATATTATATTTTTTTACAAACTCAACCTTTATGGGAGGAATTAAGAAATAAGAAAATTTTTATCACTGGCGGTACGGGATTTTTTGGTAGTTGGCTTTTAGAAAGCTTTATCTTTATTAATAAGATAATGAAATTAAATGCGGAGTTAACTATTTTGACTCGTGATCCTAAGCGTTTTATAAAAAAATTTCAGCGACTTGCTAGCGAATCTTCGTTGTATCTTCACAAAGGCAATATTATAGATTTTATATATCCAATGGAAAATTTCTCTTATATAATACATGCGGCCATGGATAGTAGAATAAACACTAATGGAAATAATTATTCATTCATCTACAACAATATTATAAATGGTACTAAACGCACTTTAGAATTTGCAAAAAGCTGTGGAGCAAAAAAATTTCTTTTTATTAGTTCTGGAGCTATATATAGAAAACAAGCATGCTATCTCTCTTTGTTTCATAAAAACGGCCTAAGGAAAGTCGATTTAAGAAATTTTCTATCTGCCTATGCTGCAGGAAAGTATGTGGCTGAATCCCTATGTCATTTGTATGCTGAGAGATATCAATTTTCTGTGAAAATTGCGCGATGTTTTTCATTTGTTGGTCCATACTTGCCACTCGATTTACATTATGCAATTGGTAATTTTATACGTGATAAGCTTAATAATAAAACTATAATTGTTAAAAGTGATGGTAGCGCCTACCGTTCATATTTATACGCTGCTGATTTAGCTATTTGGCTATGGACTATTTTATTTCGTGGGGAAAATTTATTTTCATATAATGTAGGTTCTGATAAGGCTCTAACCATTGGAGAACTTGCCACGATAGTGGCTAACTCAAAGGGCCCTAAAGTTAGTGTAAAAATAATGCAACCCGTTCCTAATGAAAAATTTTTTGAAAGATATGTACCTAATATTACTCGGACTACAGAACATTTAGGGTTAATTCCAAAAATTAGCTTGGCGGATGCGATAAACAAGACTATAACTTGGCATATCTTTAGACAACAAATGAATGGAGTTTAATGGTAAATGAAAGTTGCAATATTAGGAAGTGGCAATATTGGAACAGATTTACTTATTAAAGTATTGCGATCACGGTATTTAGAATGCAGTGCGTTCATTGGTAGAAACTTACTCTCTAAGGGTATTAAAAAAGCACAGACATTGGGCATCACTACCTCTATCGCTGGTATTCGTTATATTGAAAAGAATCCAGATTGCTGTGAAATTGTTTTTGATGCGACTTCGGCTGCAGCGCATACAGTGCATGCCACGGTTTTAAGCGATTTAAATAAGTTTACTATTGATTTGACGCCTGCTAAAACGGGTGAAATGTGTATACCCATTATTAATATAGACAGTGTTTTACAGCATAAAAATGTAAATATGGTGACCTGTGGTGGCCAAGCCAGTTTGCCAGTTGTGCAGGCGCTTGTAAGCTCAGGTGCAAAAATTAATTATATAGAAATAGTTTCTAGTATTGCTTCTTCTAGTGCGGGGCCTGCTACTCGAATTAATTTAGACGAATATATTCATACCACTGAGCATGCTATAAAATTTTTTTCTGGGGTTCCAAACGCTAAAGCTATTTTAAATCTTAATCCTGCGAAACCTTGTATTAATATGCAAACGACCATTTTTGCTGAAGTAAAAAGTTTAGATATGGAATCATTTTGTAACGCTGTTAGAAAAACTGAAAAAAAAGTTCAGAGCTATGTTCCCGGTTATAAAATACTGTTAAATCCAATCATGGAAAATAATCGGGTAATTGTTATCGTTCAGGTGAAAGGGCAAGGTGATTATCTTCCTGAATATGCTGGAAACCTTGATATTATTAATTGCGCTGCTTTAGTTATAGCGGAAAAATACGCAAAGAGTAAATTAAATATGGAAATTTTATGCGCTCGATCTTAATTAGTGATCCTACGTTACGAGATGGAAATCATGCAGTAAAACATCAATTAAGTGTAGATCAAATTACTAAGTATTGTATTGCTGCAGAGGCAGCAGGTATTCCGATTGTGGAAGTAGGTCATGGCAATGGTTTAGGTGCTTCTTCATTACAATTGGGAATATCTAAGATGACTGATGATGAAGCTTTGCGTGTAGCAAGAAAAAATCTTAAAAAATCTCGCTTAGGTATCCATATTATTCCTGGATTTGCCACGATTGAAAAGGATCTTCGCCAGGCTATTGAGTTGGGTGTTGATGTTGTGCGAGTTGCTGTTCATTGTTCTGAAGCAGATATTAGCGAAAGACATATACAATTTGTACGGGGAAAAGATAAAATTGTCTATGGCGTCTTGATGATGTCGCACATGATAACGAAAGAGGAATTGCTTGAACAAGCCAGTAAAATGGAGACTTATGGAGCATTAGGGATTATCTTTATGGATTCAGCCGGGTATTATCTGCCAGAAGAAGTAACAGAACGTGTAAAAATACTGCTTGATTCTCTTTCTATTCCTATAGGGTTTCATGGACATAATAATTTAGGTTTGGCTATTGCTAATTCTTTGGCCGCGGCGGAAGCAGGGGCTAGTATATTGGATGGTTGTGCACGAGGTTTTGGAGCAGGAGCCGGTAACACACAGCTTGAAGTGTTGGTAGGTGTGCTTGAACGAAAAGGTTATCATACCGGGATCGATTTCTATAAAATGTTAGATGCAAGTGATCTCGCTGAAAAAGAATTATTAAAAGAAATTCCCTATGTAAAACCACTGAGTATTATTAGCGGACTTTCTGGAGTGTTTTCCGGATTTTTACAACCCGTTTTACGAATAGCCAAAGAATTCGAAGTCGATCCTAGGGATATTTTTATTGAGCTCGGTCGTCGTAAAATAGTGGCAGGGCAAGAAGATATCATCATTGAAGTGGCTAGCAATTTAGCGGCTAAAACTTAAGTCCATCACTATTAATTTGGCATAAATATTGTGAAAATTATTTATGAAAGTAAGTGAAATCATAGCTGATTTTTTAGTTAAAAAAGAAATACGTCATGTGTTTGGCATTATTGGTGCAGGAAATGCACAATTATTTGATTCAATAACTTCTAAAGGATTTACAACGATTATCTGTGTTCATCATGAACAAGCTGCCTGTATGGCTGCTCAAGCCTATTATCGTATTTGTGGAACATTATCGCTAGCCATTGTGACCACCGGAGCAGGTTCGACCAATGTAATAACAGGTGTGGTGAGTGCATGGATGGATTCTATTCCTTGCTTAGTGATTTCTGGAAATGAAAATTCTAAATTTACTCTAGAAGATAATCCTTTACGTATATGGGGAATTCAAGGATACGATTCCGTGGCGATGGTCAGAAAGGTAACGAAATACGCGGTAAGGATTACCAATCCAAATGAGACCTTACAAGCCCTGGAAACGGCTTATTATCACGCGTTGAATGCTAAGCCAGGTCCCTGCTGGTTAGATTTCCCCATGAATATACAATCAACACTGCTTGAAGAAGCTAAACTATCTCAATGTAATAAAGTAACAAAATTAGAATCTATCTATACTGATGCACTACAAATGACTGATCCTCTTGAGGGAGCAACACAGGTGCTAGCTGAGTTAATGTTAGCGCAGCGGCCAGTTATTTGGTTGGGTCATGGTATACGTTTAGCAGGGGCAGTTGATGTAGTTGAATCTTTTATTAATGCGCTGCAATGTCCCGTTTTAATTTCCTGGGCGGGTATTGATATTATTTCATCCGATCATCCATTGGTTTTTGGTAGGGCAGGGGTTTATGGTCAAAGAGCTGCTAATTTAATTTTACAAAATTGCGATTTTCTTTTAGCAATAGGAACACGTCTTGCCATTCCTCAAATTGGATATGATTTGAGTGAATTTATTCGATCGGCAAAGCTAGCTTTGGTTGATATTGACTTGGCGGAGCTTAAAAAGTATGGGGAAAAAGTAACCATACCTATATGGGCGGATGCAAAAGATTTTCTACAAGCCATGTTAACAATGATGCGAGATCGCTACTATGAATCTACAGAAAAAGTTAATCCTTCGTGGTTGGAACAATGTAATCATTACCGAAATAAATATCCGGTCTTAATTAATGAGCACCTTGACCGAGAGGGTTATATTAATTCTTACCCTTTTATACAAAAGTTATCTCATTATTTTAGGCCTAATCAAATTATAGTGACTGATATGGGAACTGCGTTGCTGAGCACACATCAGGTATTACAAATTAAAAAAGGGCAACGCTTAATGACTTCTACCGGCCTTGGTGAAATGGGTTATGCACTTCCAGCTGCTATTGGTGCATCATTTGCCAATAAAGATGCTGAGGTTATTTGTCTTAATTGCGATGGCGGTATGATGCTAAATTTACAGGAGTTGCAAACTATTGTGCATCATCAGCTTCCTATAAAAATTTTTATTTTTAACAACGATGGTTATCTTATGATTAAAAATACTCAGAAGGCATTATTTTCTGGGAGATATGCTGGAACCAACAAAAAATCAGGTGTGAGTTGCCCTAATTTTTCAGCGCTTGCCCAAGCATTTGGTATGGCTTCATTTAGCATTAAAACATGGGATGATTTTGAATCTGTTATGCTAAAATTACAGAATTTATCTGGACCCGTTATTTGTGAGGTTTTTACTCATCCTGAACAATTATTTCTTCCAAAATTATCGCTTGCTTTGCAGAAAGAGGGTTCCATTATTTCTCCACCTTTAGAAGATTTATCGCCCTTACTTCCTAGAGATGAATTACGTGAAAATATGCTGATTGGTATGCATCCAAAGTCTGAAGCGTTAGAAGTTGAAGCCGAGCTCAAAGATACTTCTATTTGTGGTTAAATTATCTTCTCCAACACAATCGTTTCTTCTCTATCCGCACCAGTAGAAATAATAACAATAGGCACGCCGACTAATTCCTCAATACGTCGTAAATAGAGCTGCGCATTCTTCGGCAGTTTAGAGAATTCTTTAATCGGTGTTGTTGATGTTTTCCATCCGGGGAGCTCTTCGTACAATGGATTGCATTGAGTGAGATCTTCTGGATTTACAGGTAAGTCGGTTAGTACTTGCGATCCTAATTGATAAGCGGTGCAAATTTTAATAGTGGCTAGTGTATCTAAGACATCAAGCTTAGTTAGACAGAGTCCAGATACACTATTAAGTTGCACAGCGCGGCGTAGTAATACACTATCTAACCAGCCGCAACGGCGTGGACGTTTCGTGACGCTCCCATACTCATTGCCCCGATCTCTGAGATCATCTCCGGCTTGATCGAGTAATTCGGTGGGGAAAATACCATTTCCTACCCGTGTGCTATACGCCTTGCTGACCCCTAGCACATAATCAAAGTGGAGTATGCCTAGGCCGCTGCCCGTGGCAGCAGCGCCGGCAATGGTGTTGGAAGAGGTTACAAAAGGGTAAGTGCCTTGATCGATATCTAAGAAGGTTCCTTGCGCACCTTCAAACAAGAGTGTTTGGTTCTCTTGCTGGTATTTTGCTAGTAAGGCGGGAATATCGGTAATTAAAGGAACGAGTTCTTTGCCGTGTTTTAGTAAGCTAGCCAAGGTTTGCTCGTAGTCGATAGCTTCAGCGTGATAATATTTTTCCAATAAAAAATTATGATAATGTAAAAGTGTTTTTAATTTTTCAGCGAATTGCTTAGGGTTAAAAAAGTCACAAAGTCGTAAGCCACGTCGTGCGACTTTGTCTTCATAAGCCGGCCCTATTCCACGTTTTGTCGTGCCAATCGCATTTGTTGCTGTTTTTTCACGCGCTTTGTCGAGTGCAATATGGGAAGCTAAGATAATGGGGCAGGTGGCGCTGAGTTTGATACGCTGACGGGCTGGAATACCTTGTTTTTCTAATTCATCCATTTCTTTGAGTAGGGCTTCTGGCGAAATAACGACGCCATTGCCAATGAGACATTCCACATCGGCATGTAGAATTCCTGAAGGGATTAATCGCAGGATCGTTTTCTTTCCTTGGATAACGAGGGTATGGCCGGCATTATGACCGCCTTGAAAACGTACAACGGCGTTTACGTTTTGTGTTAGTAAATCGACAATTTTTCCTTTGCCTTCATCGCCCCATTGGCAGCCGACGATAATAACGGTTTTTGTCATGATTGATATCTCACTGGGAAAACAATAAACACGTATCTTCAATAGACTTCCATTATTAGATGCAAAACTCCTGTCTTTTAAAAAATACCTCAGCACAGGACAAAAAAATTGTTGGCGCGGGTCCTGCCAACGTATGCACTTTTTTTGCTGGCTTACGCCACAAAAAGAAGTCGCATTCGCTGTCACCCGGCTGTTTGTTCTTTAATTTTTGTCCTGTACAGAGTAAAAATGCAATACAATTTAAGCTGGCTCCCTAACCTAGATCCTTGGAATGGGTTTTGGATGTTCCCTTTATTAGGTTAAACAAACTATCTTTCGTGTTTAACACCATAAAATTATTGCTTGATGATTGAGTAAAGCCGTTTCGATAGGCCTCTAAATTAAGAAAAAAAGCAGCAAATTGCGGATTTTTATGATAAGCCTCGCTGTAAATTTTAGCAGCGCTAGCATCGCCTTGGCCGCGAATAATGGCAGCTTCTTCTTTGGCTTTGGCAAGCTGTAAGGCGACTTGGTTATCAGCGTTTGCACGGATGTTTTCTGCATTGGCTTTTCCAATAGCGCGTTGTTCAAGAGCAATATGTGCTTGCTCCTTACGTATGTTTTTTAATACGACGGTATTCGCTTCTGCAGGGAAAGCGATGGACTTAAATCCTATTGCTACTAGGGTGACTCCCAGTGTTTTGAGCTGCTTATTTGCTTGTTTTCTGATGGTATCTAGTAAGGAAGCTTGTTCCTTGCCAAGGATAGTGTTACGTGTGTTGTGAGAAAATGCATTTTGTAACAGCACGTTAATTTTTTTTGTTAGTTGTTTTTTCGTTTCTTGAGGATTGTTATGGGTTTGTAAATAGTCAATAGGGTGCGTGACATGCCAGGAGGCATAGTAATTTACGATGAGTGCTTGTTGATCTGCGGTTAACAGGCTTAATTTTTTATAGGTGAAGTTGTGCAAACGCATATCAATTAGTGTAGTTTGTGCTAAAAAAGGGAGTTTGAAATGTAAGCCTGGTTCTTGCGGTACTGTAGAAAGTAAATTCGCTTTTCTTAAGGTGATAGAAGGCGACAATAACGCAGTGTAGCCTTCCGATACGGTATAAACACTATTATATGCGATAAAAAGAAGACAAATTAACAGGGCGATAATCAAGATGATTTTATTTTTGGCAAGGCTCATTCGTAGCCCCCGGTGATGTTATAGGTACTTGGCACCGTATTATCAGTCTGCGACGGTTTGCTTGTTTCAGGTAATGTTGGGTTTGCCGGAGTCACAGAAGATTTTTTGCTAGCTTGAGCATTTACCTTTGTTTTATCCGGATTCGGTAGCGCTGAATTAGTTAAAGATAAATAAAATGAAGTATTGGCTGAATTATCTATTAGCATTTTATTGCTGTGGATCATCATGGCTTGCATGGCTTCTAGATACAAACGTTTGCGTGTCAATACTGGCGATGCTTCATAAGCGGGCAATAAGGCTAAAAAGCGTGTGGTTTCTGCTTTCGCTTTTAATATAACCTCTTGTTGATACGCTTTTGCATCGGCTATTAAGCGCTCGGACTGATCGTTGGAGGCGGGTTCAATTTGTATTGCATAGGCCTTTGCTTGGTTTTCAAGCTGCTCTTTATCGGTTTGTGCGCTTGCAACATCGTTAAAAGAAGCTTTTAGTTCTTCTGGAACTTGAATAGGCTGTAGTTTGATAGTGTTAAGCACTAGACCCGTGCGGTATTTAGCAAGCGATTGATCAATTTTGGTTTGTAAGGTTTGTTGCAAAGAGGAGAGATTTGCTATTAAAAGCTGTTCTAAAGAGAGTTGTCCTAGTGTTTGCTGCACAGCGTTCGCGGTAAGCTCTTGTAAGCTTTGCAGGGGTTGTGCATTTGAAAAAAGAAATTGGCGTGCATTGGCTATTGAATAGTGTAGTGTTGCTACGACAGACACCTTATTGCCATCGCGTGTTAACAGTGTAGTTTGATAATAAAAAGAGGAATTATTTTTGGGATGAATGACATAGCGAGATTCAATAGGTTTTAAAATCCAGTGGTGTCCAGGTGAAAGCGTTGCGATATAGTGTCCAAAACGGGTGACTACGGCTTGTTCTGAAGGATCTACAGTGAAAAAACCTGTGCACAGCCAAGCCAGTAGCAGAAAGGTAAAAATGAATCCTATGACTTTACTATTAAACCGTAAGGGCAAAAGCGTTTTGGTAAGGATTGCCGCATTTTTATTAAATGATTTTAATTTAAATAAAGCAGCAATTTTTTTAAGTAAATCGCGTAAAAATGCTTCTAGATCAGGAGGGGTCTGTTTAGGTCGACCAGTCCACGGATCTTTGTTGTTGCTTGAATTACCCGGTTCGTTCCAGGGCATAGGTGGCTCCGATTGTTAGCATTTTTAAAAATATGACTCCAAGACCCAGATTAAAAAGGGTTGACTCCCGAAAAGATAAGTAGACATTTTAGGCATGCTCAGCAGTTTCTCGCAACTATTATCGGTCTTAGAGGGTGTCTTCATTTGGCAGGATGATAGTTAGAAACCGCTGTTTTCTGCGTGTCGATACTCACAACCCTCAAGTATGCGCTGTTTCGATACTAAAAAAACAATGTTTTCTAACTTATCCTCGCTAAACGAAGACATCCTCCGAAACGCGACACTGTCGTTGTTATTTTAGGTGGAGTTCTTGGGTTGGAGGCAAGTCATATTACGGACGTTCAAATATTAGCAGTTTCTAACTCCTCATCACAACTTTGTGTATCGTTGCTTTCTTCTATAGTGGCCAATTTAACGTTTCGTGCAGGAACGACTGTCGAAATAGCATGTTTGTAGACCATTTGGCTTACTGAGTTTTTTAATAATACTACAAATTGATCAAAAGACTCTACCAAGCCCTGCAGTTTGATTCCATTAACGAGATAAATTGAAACTGGGACTTTTTCTTTACGCAGCGCGTTTAGAAAAGGATCTTGTAGTTGCCCTTTAGACATAATTAGCTTCTCCATGCAAATTTAAATATAAGTATAATCTCAAAAAGCCTTGGTCTTAAATTTATTTAACTTATAACCAAGTCTTGTAAGTTTAGCATGGGAAATGAATAGGGCATAGTCCTGGTGATGCAATGGGTATTTTGAGCTATTTTTAACGCAGTAGATAGCGACAAGGGGCTTTAGGGACAGAGCCTAATGGGCTTCGTCCCAGTTAAGCCCGGTGTTGATAGCAACAAGTAATGGTACGCTTAGTTTTACTGCATTGACCATGCGATCTTCAATGAGCCTTTTCGCAGTATCCTGGCAAGATTCTGCTGTTTCAACGACTAATTCATCATGCACTTGCATAATCATATGGGCGTCGAGGTTTTCTGATGAAAAAGCATGATCGATGTCTACCATGGCCTTTTTTATAATATCGGCAGCACTACCCTGTAAGGGTGCGTTGATGGCGGCACGCTCACTCGCTCTTCGCTGTAGCGGGTCACTGGCATTGATTCTAGGTAAACGTAAGCGTCGCCCAAGAAGCGTAGTGACATAACCTTGTCGCCGTGCTTGTTGACGGGTGTGTTCCATATAATGCTTTACGCCAGGGTAGCGATCGAAATAACGATCGATATAGCGTTTGGCTTCTTCACGTTCAATCCCTAATTGTCGCGCTAAACCAAAAGCAGACATACCATAAATAAGGCCAAAATTGACCGCTTTGGCACTGCGCCTTTGTTCAGAGCTCACTTTTTCCAGTGGAAGTTTTAGTACTTCTGCCGCGGTGGCTTGATGAATATCAAGACCTTTTGCAAAGGCCTCTAGTAGCCCCTTGTCTTGGGAAAAATGGGCGACAATACGTAATTCAATTTGTGAATAATCGGCTGAAATAATTCGATAACCCCTAGCGGCAATAAAGGCTTGGCGAATTTTTCGGCCTTCTGCGTGGCGCGCGGGGATATTCTGTAGGTTTGGATCCGATGATGAAAGTCTCCCAGTGACAACTGCTGCTTGGTGATAGGAGGTATGAACGCGTCCAGTTTTTGGATTGATTTGCTGAGGAAGTTTGTCGGTGTAGGTTGATTTTAATTTACTTAAACGTCGGTGTTTTAGAATAACCTTGGCTAAGGGGTATTTTATCGCCAGCGTTTGTAAAACGTTTTCAGAGGTCGATGCTTGTCCTGTGGGAGTTTTTTCTAAAATAGGTAAGTGTTGTTCGGTATATAATAGGGTTTGTAACTGTTTTGGCGAACTTAAGTTGAAGGATTTGCCCGCTAATTCATAGGCTTGTTTTTCCAGTGTGGCAAGACGTTTTGTCAGTGAAACACTTTGTTTTTTTAGTAATTTTGCATCAATTAAGACACCGTATCGTTCCATACGTGATAATACGGAAACCAGTGGCATTTCCAGTTTGGTAAAAACATGGCTTAAATCTGGCAATTTGTTTAGTTGTGGCCAAAGTGATGCATGCAATTGTAACGAAATATCCGTATCTTCAGCGGCATAAGCGCCTGCTACAACAAGATCGATTTGGTTAAAGGTTTTTTGTTTGATTCCTTTACCAGCGATGTCTACGAAATGCGTGGTTTTATAATCAAGATGTTTTAATGCCGCACTGTCTAAACTATGCTGATTACTTGCACTATCGAGCAAATAAGATTCTAGCAGGGTATCAAAAGTCAAGCCTTGCAGTTTGATATTGTAATTTGCCAGGATACTCATATCGTATTTTAGGTTATGGCCAATTTTTAAATAAGCAGGATCTTCTAAAAAAGGTTTTAATTTATTTAATACCCAATCTCTAGCTAACTGTTTGGGCGCGTCTGGATAATCGTGTGTAAAAGGAATGTAGACAGCACTTCCTGTTTCCATCGCAAAAGACAAACCGACTAGCTCTGCTTTCATCACATCCAAACTGCTTGTTTCTGTATCTAAGGCCCATTGTTTTTTATTTGCTAATTGTTTAAGCCAACGATTGAAGTTGATCTCATCGAGGATAATAGTGTAGTTGGGTTTAGAAATGATTTGTGCTTCAGTGCCTAAGGTTTTTTCTAATTCTTTTATCCATCCTGTAAACTCAAGTTTTTTAGCCCATTGCATTAACGCGGGTAGATCAGGGGATTTAGGACGTAAATTCTCTAAAGAGCAATCCAGCTCAACATCTTTCTTAATCGTGACTAATTGCCGAGAAAGCAAAAGTTGATCAAGATTCGCACGTAGATTTTCACCCACCTTACCGCTAATTGTGTCAGCGTTTTTGATTAATGTTTCTAGGTTTCCATATTGATTTAGCCACTTAACTGCCGTTTTAGGGCCTACATTAGGAACACCCGGTACGTTGTCTACGACATCACCTGTCAAGCTTAAATAATCCGCAATTTGTTCTGGTGTTACGCCAAATTTTTTTATGACGCCTTGACGATCAAGCTGAGTATTATTCATGGTGTTGATTAAGGTAATATTTTTATCAACTAATTGTGCAAAGTCTTTGTCACCTGTGGAGATTAAGACAGGCCAATTTTGTTGAATGGCTTTTTTCGCTAAGCTGGCGATGACATCATCAGCTTCAACACCTTCTTGTACCAATCGAGGTAGGCCCATACAGTCAACAAGGGCATAAAGCGCTGCTATTTGTTGTTGTAACTCGTCTGGCATCGTAGGCCGGTTGGCTTTATAAGCCGTGTATAAGTCTTCACGAAACGTTTTACCTTTGGCATCAAATATGACACCGATATACTCAGGCTGATAGTCTTTAAGTAGCTTACGCAGCATACTAATGACGCCATAAATGGCTCCAGTGGGTTCGCCTTTTGAATTGCTTAAAGGAGGAAGGGCGTGGTAGGCACGATACAGATAAGACGTGCCATCAACTAAAATAAGCGGTTTTTTCATTAGTTAAGCGAGTGAGTGTTTACGCATCTCCATTATGATAGCATATACCTCCTAAACTAAGCCGCAACTGCAATGCAATGGTGAGGTTATTTTATGCGTATTGAGCAAGAAATAAAATTAGATTTTAAAGATGTCTTAATTCGTCCTAAACGCAGTACCTTGCAAACACGGGCGGATGTTGATCTAACACGGGAATATCTTTTTAAACACTCACAATTTTCTTGGAAAGGTATTCCTATTATTGCTTCCAATATGGATCATATTGGGACTTTTGCCATGGCAAAAAGTTTAGCAAAACATAAGTTACTGACGGCCATTGATAAATTTGCTAGCCTAAAAGCGTGGAAGCAGTTTTATGCTAAGAATCAAAAATTACGTAATTACTGTTTAGCAACGACGGGTATAAAAAAAGAGGACGGTGAATTGCTAGAGAAAATACTGAAGGTGGTTCCTACGCCTTTTATTTGTATTGATGTAGCCAATGGTTATACGCAGCGCTTTGTTGACTGTGTTCGAGGTTTACGCAAAAAATATCCGAAAAAAACCTTGGTGGCTGGGAATGTTGTGACGGCCGAAATGGCAGAAGAATTGGTTTTGGCGGGGGCAGATATTATTAAAGTAGGGATAGGACCAGGCTCTGTTTGTACCACGCGCTTGAAAACAGGCGTGGGTTATCCGCAATTATCCGCTATTATTGAATGTGCAGATGCTGTGCACGGGTTAGGAGGCCATTTATGTGCAGACGGGGGTTGTGTTTCTCCGGGCGATGTCGCTAAAGCGTTTGCGGCGGGAGCGGATTTTGTTATGCTAGGCGGTATGCTGTCAGGACATGAGGAATGTTCGGGAGAAAAAATACAGGAAGATGGGAAATGGTTTATGCGGTTTTATGGGATGAGTTCGAATGAAGCCATGGTTAAACATCATGGCAGGATTAATTCCTATCGTGCAAGCGAAGGTCGTTCAGTGAATGTCCCTTATCGAGGCAGGGTGGAAAATACCATACTCGATATTTTAGGGGGCCTACGTTCCACTTGTACCTATGTAGGCGCACAGCGTTTAAAAGAACTTTCGAAACGTACCACTTTTTTACGTGTGACGCAGCAGCTTAATGAGGTTTTTGCCGCACTACAGATAAATGAATTAGTCAATGATAACTAAGGTTGTCGTCATTTGCGTAAGTCCAAAGACATAAAAGGTGTTCTGTAAGTTTTAAAATGGACAAAGGCAATAGACCACTTGCATAACCCAGTGATGGGCTTGAGTTCAAGGCAAACAATAGTCGAGGAACCGGAGTTTACATGAGTAAATGGGGACCGTAGACTAGCGTTTAACGATGAAATCAAGTCTGTCACGCAGCTTATGCAGGAGGTCTAATGAATGCAGTCCAAAAACAACGTTTATATTTTATGCTGCTGCTGCTTGTCATCCTGACAGCAGTGCTTGCTTTAGCGCTTTATGCGTTAAAACAAAACATTAATTTATTTTATACTCCCACGCAAATTGCCAATGGCAAAGTGGTTTCGGGCCAATTCTTTCGTTTAGGCGGGCAAGTAACGAAAGGGTCGATGAAGCATAGTACCAGTAGCTTACAAATTTCTTTTGTAGTCAGCGATCCCTTGCACAATGTATTAGTTGAATATGAAGGTGTTTTACCTGATTTATTCCGTGAAGGACAATCAGTCGTTATAGAAGGAAGTTTGGACCAAGCAGGAATTATGCAAGCGAAAAGGGTACTGGCGAAGCATGACGAGCGATATATACCGCGAGCACATGAAGACGCGAAACGTTAAAACTCGTTGAATGAGAAATTTTATTGCATTTTCAAAAAGATTGATTAGCTGATGGGTCCTGTCACTGGGATAGACTTTTTTTGCTGGCTTACACCGCAAAAGAAAGTCTATCCCGTGCCACCCAGCGTTTTGTAACAATCTTTTTAAATGTAATAAAACTCATCAAGTCATCGTAGGTAGGAAAATAGGATATATCAATGGGATGGTTAAAATTAATTGCAGCTATTGTGTCGATTGTTATTGCCAGCTTGGCTTATATTTTGTTGACTCGATATTTCCCGAGCGAAGAAGTTTTTTTTATGGGATCAACGTCATTAACACGAGCATTAGCCATTGATCTGAGAGTGAAAGCCAGAGATTTTCCTACATTTCTACCAGAAAATTCTGGATTTTTAGTGATACATCCAAATAAATCGTCAGAAGACCATAGAGAGGATATTCTTGAAACACGTGATATTTTTAATGTAGTAACAAAAACAAATAAAAATGTTATTGAGGAAAATGATACACTTTATCCTGAATTAGAAATACTTTTTTTGAAAAAAACCTTAGTAGGACTGCGTGCAAATTACGTATCTTTAGCCAGTTTGAGTATACGATCGGTTTTTTTTAATCCAGATTATTTGTCGCAATTTTCCGAGTTATACCAAGACACACTACCGCATGCTGCAGGCTATATGCTAATGGCTGATGGCAGTCAACGATTAATCCATGATATTCTAGTAAAGTAGAATTATATACCGCTCGCATTTGAAGATGCGAACTTTTCGAATTCATGGCGAGCCGGTATAACCTATCACCTAACGGGGAAAGCTAAGCTTCCGCCCCGTTACTCAAGGGGAGAAATCGCGATTCTCCCCTTGAAAACCCCCATCGCGCAAGGAAAGCACTTGAAAATGCCATCTCGCATTTTCAAGTGCAATGGGTATATGTGTGTAGTATATGCAAGAAGAAATAAATCGTTTACGTTGGCAATGTCGTCGAGGAATGTTAGAGCTGGATCTTTTATTATTATCTTTTTTTGATAAGGATTATTTGGACTTAAGTGACACTAATAAAGCGTTATTTGAGCAGCTACTCAGTTATCATGACCAAGATCTTTATCAGTGGCTAATTCAACGTAAACCTGTTGTAGATCCTTTGCTACAAAGGCTTGTAGAGAGTATTGTGCGTGGCCACTAAATTTTTTCGTTTAAAATCTTCCTATTATTTAGCGATAGTATTATTAATTATTCATGGAGGTGCGATTGCTTGTCTGTGTTTTTTGCCTTGGCCTTGGTGGTCAAGATTGCTTTTAGCCTTAGCTTGCTTAATGAGTTTCATGGCGCTTTTTCGTCAGCATGTTTTATTAAGTAATCCACGCTCTGTTATCGAGTTTTGGCAACAAAACGCTGGGCATTGGCAATTAAGAGATAATTTAACAGAGATAAAAACAGCAAAATTAGCGGATAACAGTATTTGTACGCGCTATTTTGTGTTATTAAAGTTTGATTGCCTCAAATGTAGGCCTAGATATGTTAGTATCTTAGTGTTAGCGGATAGCCTAAATGTGAATGACTTTAGGCAGCTACGTCGGCAACTACGTAGCCTATCCTAACTCTTTTTCGCCATCATCGTGCCATTGTCAACACATCCTAGATTCGTGTACAATTAATACACTTTTCACCAAAGGTTTAGCTTGAATGGCAGAAGCATTACAACAACCCAGTATTCTCTCTGTAGAAGAGGCTTTTCCTCTAGTTCAACCTATTACTATAACGGAAAATGCGGCTAATAAGGTTTGGGAACTTATACAGGAAGAAGGTAATTTTAAGCTAAAACTCCGTGTATTTATCACAGGGGGTGGGTGCTCTGGTTTTCAATATGGCTTTACTTTTGATGAGTCGGTAAATTCCGATGATAGGGTTATTAGTAAGGGACTCTTGAAAAAGGGCCTTGGGGATACTGATGACGAAGGAGGTGCTGGCGGAATCGTACAGCTTCTGATTGACCCCATGAGCTTAATGTATTTGCTAGGCGCCGAAATTGATTATAAATCCGATTTAAGCGGTGAACAATTTATTATTCGTAACCCGAATGCGAAAACAACTTGTGGTTGTGGCGCTTCATTCGCGGCCTAATTCCGCTAACAAAGGGATATTTCCATAACAAGGCTTAGGTTTTTAGGTAAATTCCACCTAACACAGTAGGATTTCTAGCGCCGGTGACTTCAGGTAGGTTACTCACTTTTCCTTCTAATGTTTGTTTGGCAAGCCAGCCAAATGCCATGGCTTCTATCCATTCAGAAGGGACTCCGAAATCATCACAAAGTTGAAGACGATGTTGTTGACAATGGTTTTCTAAACGCCTTTTTAAATAGGTATTTTTACTTCCTCCGCCGCAAAGTAAGATCGATCCGTGCGAGCTATTGAGTTGTTGAATTGCTGTGGCAATGCTAGTTGCTGTCAGTTCACATAGCGTGGCTTGAACGATGACAGGAGTTAATGATTTATTCCACTGCCTAAGTTGTTTTTCTAACCAGACAAGATTAAAGTAATCCTGGCCAGTACTTTTGGGTGGTTTTGAGAGAAAATAAGGGTCTGATAAAAATTGTTTTAGTAAGCCGTCGTCAAAAACGGCGCTTCCTGCCCAGTTGCCGTTGTTATCAAACCACTGTTTATGGTGTCGATGTATCCATTTATCCAAGAGTAAGTTAGCAGGACCGGTATCAAAACCAATCACAGGCGCTTTAGCATTAGCGGGTAAATAAGTAATATTAGCAATGCCGCCGAGATTAAGCACAATTCTGTCTTCTTTTTCAGTGCGGAAAATAAAATTATGAAAGGCGGGAGTTAATGGTGCTCCTTGTCCGCCGGCGGCCATATCGCGGCGCCGGAAATCGGCAATGGTAGTGATACCTGTTTTTTCAGCAATAATATTAGGATCACCAATTTGCATGGTAAATGGATAGCGATGCTGAGGAAAATGAAAAACCGTTTGGCCGTGGCTACCGATAGCAAGAATATCGTTTTTGCAAAAAGAAGTTTTTTCCAATAATTTTTTAACAGTATCAGCAAACTCATGGGCTATTTTCAGATCGAGTTCACCAAGCTGAGTTATTTGAATCGAATCGGCACTACACAATTTATTCAAATCAAGTCGCAGTTCATCGGGTAAATAAGACTTATGTGTGCTTATCAGTTCCGGAGAAGGAGTGGAAAAATTAACTAAGGCGGCGTCCACAGCATCCATGCTTGTGCCAGACATCAGGCCGATATAAAGTTTTTTCATTGTAGTAGATTAAAAAGAAATGGTGACGCAGTAGTTTATACCCATTGCGGGTGAAGTTGCGAGTTTTCAATTTCACGTGCTTTATCTTTGCGGGTAGGTTGCAATCCTTACTGGAAAAATAGTACGCTACACCATGAGAGTTAGCTAGACAGTCGCTGTAGCGCTAGTTTTGGAAACTACGGTTTTCAGAGTTAACCTTATAGAGGAAAGTCCGGGCTCCCTAGGGGCAAAGTGCCAGGTAATGCCTGGGAGGTGAAAGCCTACGGAAAGTGCCACAGAGACTATACCGCCTATTAATCTAGGTAAGGGTGAAAAGGTGTGGTAAGAGCGCACCGCATCATTGGTAACAGTGATGGCAGGGCAAACCCCACTTGGAGCAAGACCAAATAGGAACCTATTTACGGCGTGGCCCACGTCAGGTTCGGGTAGGTCGCTTGAGGTATATGGTGACGTATATCCTAGATGAATGACTGTCCACGACAGAACCCGGCTTATCGGTTAACTCTCTTTATTCTTTTTTTGTCATATCTACGCTGCTTGCCCCATCATGTCCTCTTGAAGTAAAATTTCTCCCGCTCATTCCTAACTTGAAAGGTTCGCATCTTCAGGTGTTGGCGGTGTATTATAATGTGCTTATAATAAAATACTAATAGGGATATTATGCCAAAAAAAAATCCAAGACAAACACGAAGAGAAAAAAAAGAAAAACAGGTAAAAGAAAAGAAGATAATTAATAATACAGAGAGTGTTTTTACTTCTACTAGAACAATTGATGAAAGTGATTTACTTATCCCTCCCAGTTTATCCCCTTCTTGTTATCTTTATAATATTGAAGAGGAACTAAACAGGATAAAAAAAGATTACGATAAGAAGTGCGAAGCGCTTTCTAAAGTAGATACTGAGACAAATACGAAGAACGATATATATTTGCAGCAAAAATCAGATTTTGAAAAAATAGAAGAGGCTCATAGGAACTGTTTATTAAATAGTGAGAGTTTCTCTCTCTATCAAAGATTTAGAGAATTTACTCTTGATTTTATTGTATTATTTTCTATTAAAGAAGATAAATCAAAAGTTGAATTAGATCCAGATTTTTTTAAACGCATATTGAAGGAAGAACGTGATCTTATAGAGCATCATATACCAAAAATAACGGAATATTTCGAACAATTAAAATACTCTGTTCAATATGAAAACTATCTAGGTCAATATAATGAAAAAATATTTCATTTTAGCATTGACGTAAATTCTGATTATAGACAATTTGTTTCCTATGCTCGCGATATTGGGCTTAAGCAAGACGTTATTTATAGGATATTCTGTAAAAATAATTGTTTTGATTTAACTAATATAAAGAATTTTTTTCGGACTTATATACCCAATGAGGTAGCATTGCCAGATACTGATGAGGGTTTAGTAAGTTTATGGCATTATTTTTTCTGCAGTGTGCTAATTCGTTTTATTACATTAGAGCCAGTAACTTCTAATTTTAAATATCTTAAAAACAATATTCAACTTGGAGAGCCTGCTGTTTTTTGCTCCCTTAAGGTTTTTCCTTCACTTTCTTTCTTTAAATCTACTCTGGGAGACAAACTTGAGAATATCAGAGATCAATTAAATCGAATAACTGCTGAAGACGATAAAAATCAACTTTCTTCGATTTCAGAGTTAGAAATCACCGTTGTTAACGTAGAAAAATATTTAAAATACTGGAAAGAGAATTTTGTAAAATCATTGTTGTTGAATACAGAGAAACATAATCCATTTGATTTGTTCGCGACAAAAGACAATGAAACGAAGATAAATGAAGTGCTTGAAGGTAAGATAGATCCAGTATTGTTGCTATTTATTTCTGATGGAGAAGGGAGGCAGAACGATTTTTGTTGCGATATCGAGCTGATAAGATACCTCTATTATAATTTACGGGGTGATTATAAAGTCATATATGAAGAAACAGAGTTTTTATTTTCACCAGAAGGATTAGCTACTGCTAAGTTAAGGTCTCCAGTCATTTTGGAAAATCTAAGCTTGGGAGATTTCGTCATTTTAGCTTATTGTATAGTCTATAATTCTATTATTTACCGGAACTTTTCCAACTTAATTTTGTTAAAAGCCGAAATATTGCATTTTAAGTTGCTAAGAGTAAATACTTTTATCTTTAGTGAGAAAGACAAAGAAGAAACGGTAGTGCGTATAAAGGAGATAGAGGAGGAGGTCACGGCCTTTTTAAAAGGAGCGCATGGCAATAGAACAAGCGGTCAAAAGATCGTGGACAATATAGATATTTTTCTATCAAAAATGAGCGGTATCGATGATATATTAGATAAATATAAAACTGAAAATCTTGAAAAAGAAAAAGATTCTATCCTGACTAGTATTACAAAATGCGCTAGAAAAGTCTTAGAAACGTCTCGTGAGGGAAAATTGATTGTTAAGAAAATTCAGGAGTTATTAAAAGAAAATGATACTGGTACTAAGGAATTAACTAATTTCATAACAATTCATAAGAAAACATTTGAATTACGAAAACAAGATGTACAGAAACGTTTGCACTCTTTATCTGCGAAATCGACTAAGAAATCTAAACTATCTAAGCAGATGGTTGTTAGTACTGAGGTTGAAATAAAAAAACTTGAATCCTTGGAGGAACTTTCCAATACACTTTCTAAGCAGTTATTGATGGTTGAAAACTACTTTAATCTGCTTCAAGATAAAAGCAAAAAACAAGAAAAACTTTTGGCTATTACAAAGCAGATGGATTCTGCTATAGGCCAGGTGGCTTCATCCATGCAATTCTTAATAAAAAAATTAAATAATTCTCCCTATTCCGAATCATTGGATTTTTCAACGGTAAGTTTGAAAGAGATTTTGGAAAAAGTGGAAGGTTTAATAGATAAAAAAAATGCTTCTAAAAAAGAAGGAATGAACAAGATTGTTAAAGTGCGCACGAGAAGCAAAGAAAAAATTTATAACATCTATAATAAATTATTGACTCAGTATTCCCAGCATAATAAAGAGGTAGAAGAATTAGTAAAGAGTTTTTCTACGTCAACTGTTTATCCATCTCAAAGAGAAAAATTAAAATTGTCAGAGAATATAAAAGAAAGAATTGAACAATATGAAATTTTATCGCTTTGTTTTAAAATGCTAGTGGATTTGGAGATGTACATAAAAAATCAAAAAGAAATTGGCTGTGGATATTTGATGGAATTATTGCTTGCTTGTAATGATGGGTATCATTACAAACGAGAATTAACTAAATTGCATGAACTGCTTACCAAAGAAGAGGTAAGTACGCTTACTGAAAAAGCCTTTATTCCGTGTGAGAAAAAATGTGGTGTTGAACGTGAAGAATCAGAATCTGCAATAACGCGCATCGAGCATTTCTCCCATAAAAATAATCAGTTTGCTAATCAAATAACAGAAGTTAATCGGGATATCATAGATTCCTATAACGGACGGATAATAATCTTTCTCAGCTGGCAAGAAAATTGGGAAATAGCAAAATACCCACAGTTACTTAAGCTTTTTGAAGAGATTGCGGTGTTAACACCTGGTTTAGCTAATTTATCGCTTGATCGTTCTGCTCAATTGGAAAACTATAAGAAAACATTAGAGGAGAAACAATTAGAACTAATAGGTATCATTCACTGGTCTGAATCTCAAGTGTTAACCAATGATGAACCCTGGGAAAGATGTAAAGCTAGTGTAGTGGCTTGTAAAAAAGAAATAGATGGCCTATTAGATAATATTGTTAACAGTCTTCATCGGTTGGAGTGGGCAAATCAGAAGATAGAAGCTAATGTTAGTCCAAATAATGTAAATCAATTATCTAATTTTGACGCTTGGAGTTTAGCCGTTTGGAGTTTAGCCGTTCAGTATATGGCGGCAATGGTAGATTACAATGGCAGGCTGGACGATTTTTTTTGTAAACAGAAAAAACTGTCTAATTTAGCGACTGAACTGGTGAAGAATAATCTCCTAGGGCTGTCTCTTTGGAAAATAATAGAGCAAGAATTATTAGATAAAAATTCTGAATTTAGTAAGATGAATGAATTAATTGAGCAATCTAAATCTAATCTTATTACACATTGGCGTAAGAAGGAAGAAATTAAATCTGAGTTTCGTGCGATGTTACGGAATGAGTTTCTTTTCAAGCACTTTGCAAGTCGTATCGATCCTTGGGGGTCCGAAGATCAACTTTCTCCAGTAGTCGCATCACTAACAGTCGTTGAAAGAGTTACTACCTATGTAGCGGCCTATCCACCACTTCTCATTTCCGATTCTCAATCATCTTTCGTTACCCTACCTTTTGTGAATGCCCTGAAAATAGGACTTTTCAGGGCAATGCCACCGCCGCCTCTGTCTCCTATTATTGATGACGCGGGAAAATATCTGCTACAGTGAACAGTGAGGTTCCTACCCACTGTTAGGTTCTGTCCCTTTTCTATAGTGCAATCCTTTGCGCAGACTGCGATGAAATTCCTAAGTTCTAAAAATCTTTGTTTAAAAATCGACTAAGTCTTGACAAGAGGACTTTCTACTTCCTATAGTGTAATTAAGTGGGAAAAGATGGGTAAATGTGGGAAAAAATGGGATAAATTATGTTTCGGGGTATAAGTTCAGTAGTGATTGATGCGAAAGGTCGGATTAAGTTACCGGTGCGTCATCGACAATTACTACCGGTAGAAGAAACATTCCAGGTTGTGGTCACTATCGATACAGAATCCCCCTGCCTCTTGCTCTATCCTGCCAAAGAGTGGGAATTGATAGAGGAGAAATTGCAGGCTTTACCCAGCTTTAATCCAGCCGCTAGGCGTATTCAGCGTTTATTGATAGGGCATGCGACGGATCTCGAGTTAGATAATAATGGGCGAATTTTATTGCCGTCATTACTAAGAGATTATGCCAAGATGGAAAAGGAAATCAGGGTGGTAGGGCAAGGTAGGAAGATTGAGTTATGGAGTGCGAGTGAATGGGATGAATATCGTTCTCGCTGGATGATGGAAGTGATTAAACCAGGGGATTTACCGGATGAACTACAGTCCTTGGCTTTATAACGATAAATGCAAAAAAAAGAAGAACATCAACCGGTTTTACTTGAGGAAGTCATCGAGCAGTTAGCGATTAAGCCCGAAGGAATTTATATCGATGCGACCTTTGGACGTGGTGGACATAGTCGAGAAATATTACGGAATTTAGGTGAAAAAGGCCGCTTATTGCTTATTGATAAGGACCCATCGGCTGTGGCTTATGCGAAGCAATGCTGGGGCCATGATAAACGTGTGAGTGTTTATCAGAGTTCATTTACAGCGCTTGAAACTATAACAAAAGCCAATGGTAGTCATGGGCAAGTGAATGGACTTTTATTAGATTTGGGTGTCTCTTCGCCTCAATTAGAACAAGCAGAACGGGGATTTAGTTTTTTGCGGGATGGGCCATTAGATATGCGTATGGATCCAAACCACGGGATCAGCGCCGCGCAATGGTTAGCTTGTGCATCAGAAAGAGAAATTGCACAGGTAATAAAGGACTATGGTGAAGAACGATATGCAAAGCGTATTGCAAGGGCCATTACTGATGCACGTAAACAGGCATCAATAGTATCGACAGTCCAATTGGCAACGATTGTAAAGCTAGCCCATCCTCGTTGGGCGCGGCACAAACATCCAGCTACACAGACTTTTCAAGCAATACGAATTTACATCAATAGAGAATTGGAAGCGTTACAGACATGCTTAAAACAAAGTGTAGACGTATTAGTGATAGGTGGGCGTCTGCTAGTGATCAGCTTCCATTCTTTAGAAGATCGAATCGTTAAACGTTTTATTCGTGAGCATTCTCGTGAGCCAGCCGAATTGAAGAGGCTGCCGATAATGCCTACGGAATGGAAACCCAAGCTAAAAAACTTAGGGCCAGGAATTAAACCCAGTGCACAGACGATCGCTAATAATCCAAGATCGCGTAGCGCTGTATTACGAATTGCGGAGAAATTACTATGAATGTGGCAGCACGTGCGCTTGCACGAGGTCCTTTACTATGGGAGCGAGGGCAGGCTTGGAGATGGCAGATTTCTTTGTTAGGCGCCATTTTATTAATGTTGGCAGTCTTATCTTCGGCATTGTCAGTTGTTTATGTTAAGGCCTTACAGCGAAACTTATATAGTGAATTACAAGCTAGCGAACAAGAACGGAATAGTTTAAAAACACAATGGAGTCAGTTATTACTTGAAGAAAATACTTGGGCTGCGCCGGAACGTGTCCAGGCATTAGCGCAACAAGCCTTAGGAATGCAGATCCCACACACAAAGGATACCGTATTACTCGCTCAGTCTACTTAGGAATAATACGATTTCATGGGAGTACGACTCTTAAATAAAACCAAGCGTACTCCATCCGTTTTCACTGACTGGCGTTTGTGGGTTGTTATATTCATTTTAATCGCTATTGCGCTGGGATTGATTGCTAGACTCATTGATCTGACGATCATTGATCGTCAGTTTTTACAGAGTCAAGGTAATGCGAGAACGGTTCGTAGTGTGATCATTCCTGCACATCGTGGCATGATCCTCGATCGTTATAATGAACCTTTAGCGATTAGTACCCCTGTTAATGCCGTTTGGATCGATCCCAGCTTTTTTAAGCCTACACCTTCCCAACGACACACATTGAGTCAATTATTACATCTTTCCACCCAAACTATCCAAGAGCAATACTTACGCGGACAAGAAAAAGAATTTGTTTATTTAAAACGAGGCCTCAATCCCAGTCTCGGTAGACAAATAAAATCTCTTAAAATACCGGGTGTGTTTTTGCAGGATGAATACCATCGTTATTATCCAGAAGGCCCGGTAATGGCGCATGTCATTGGTTTAAGCAATGTCGATGATAAAGGTCAAGAGGGATTAGAACTCGCTTATAACAATTGGTTGGAAGGTCGACCCGGTTTGAAAAAAGTGATTAAGGATAGACTAGGGCGCATCATTGCTGATGTACGTTCTATCCGTCCCTCTAGACCGGGGCATGACTTGCAAGTCAGTATTGATAGGCGAATCCAATATATAGCATATAGAGAACTTAAAGCCGGTGTTGAAAAATATAAAGCCGACTCAGGTTCTGTTGTTGTTCTTGATGTGAGGACGGGTGAAATTTTAGCCATGGCCAATTGGCCCTCCTATAATCCTAATGACCGATTGCGCGTACAAGATGGCCGTAATCGTAATCGAGCATTAACAGATTTATTTGAACCGGGTTCAACGATTAAAAGTTTTAGTATGGCCAGTGTATTAGCGAGTGGGAAATTTACTCCCACGAGTCAGATTGACACATCACCGGGTTGGATGATTGTTGCCGGTAAGCGAATTATGGATGAGCATAATAATGGGGTGATGGATTTGACAAGGATATTGCAGATATCAAGTAATATGGGTATGTCAAAACTTGTTTTGTCTTTACCTCCTGAAAACCTGTGGGATATGCTACATAAGGTCGGTTTTGGTCAAGTGACGCAAAGCGGCTTTCCGGGAGAAAGAACGGGATTTTTACCCCGATTTAGAGTCTGGAATCCCTTCGTGTTAGCGACTTTATCTTTTGGTTATGGTCTTTCAGTCACTACATTGCAGTTAGCACAGGCCTATGCAGTATTGGCGCATCTAGGGATTAAAATTCCAGTGACCTTTCTAAAAATAACCGGTGATCCGCCAGCGGGGCAACGTGTTATCGACCCGAAGGTTAGTAGAGAAGTGCTCGATATGTTGGAATCGGTCTTAACCAAGAGGGGTACTGCACCTTTAGCACGGGTATCGGGTTATCGCGTCACGGGTAAAACGGGAACGGTTCGTATTGTAGGCCCACAGGGTTACGAAAAGCATCATTATAATAGTATTTTTATTGGCATAGCGCCAGCCAGTCGTCCTCGCTTAGTTATTGCTGTCGTTTTACATGATCCGAAAGGGCGTTTGTATTATGGCGGATATACCGCAGGACCTATTTTTTCGCATATTATGAGTAACGCCTTGCATTTACTCGATATTCCACCAGATGATTTAGCCAGTGTAAATCAGCCGCCTCCTAACGTGATGTCACCGCCCAAAGGGATGATGGATTGATTTGTAAATCAGCCAACCTTTTAAAGGCTATAGTTGCTGTAAATTATAAAACATGTAGCTGGTTTGTTTACGATCGATACACTATACTACAAATGTAGTAAAATGAAGCGAGAGAGTATGTATGGGTGTTCCAATCCGAATCGATGAATCAATATATAGGGCAGCGAAGAAGGTAGCTCGAGCTGAGTGTCGTTCTATTCCTAGTCAGATTGAATTTTGGGCAAAGATAGGAAAATGCGCGTTAGAAAATCCTGATTTACCTACTGAGTTTATAAAAGAGTTATTAATTTCAAAATTGACAGAACGATCATTAGCGGAACCATTTAATTTTGAAGATGATGATGACAGATATCATTGTTAAACAAATGCCTGCATTTAAGAAAGTGTATAAAAAACTCTACGGGCAAGATAAAATAAAGGTCAATGAGGCAATCAAAGCGATTATTCATGATCCTAAAATAGGACAAGAAAAGAAGGGCGATTTATCGGATATATTTGTCTATAAATTTAAAATAAAGTATCGCGAAATATTATTAGCTTATGAATGGGATACAAAACAGAGAGTTTTATTGGCAATGGGTGTTCACGAAAATTTTTATCGTGACTTGAAAAAACGGAGATAATTTTAGGTTTTGTCTCTAAAGTGATAATTGTCGTCATAGTCAAGCAAAAACAGCGAAAAAAATGTATTCTTTCTTTCATATACCCATTATACTTGAAGTTGCGAATTCGCAACTTCAGGTTTGAAAATTTCGCATCTTCAAGATGGCTTATGAATACGAGCGGTATATACCCGCAATATGATAAAAACCTATGCAAGAACATTGGCAGACACTGCTTAAAGAAGTTATGACTTCTCCCGCAGAATTACTAGAACAACTTCGCTTAGATACCGGTTTATTGCCTGCCGCACGACGGGCAGCGCTATTATTTCCTTTACGTGTTCCACAAGGTTTTGTTTCTCGTATGCAGAAAGGCGATCCCCATGATCCTTTGCTGCGACAGGTGCTTCCTTTGGTAGAAGAAGAAATCGTAAGTCCTGGTTTTAGTCAGGATCCATTGAATGAAAAATCGGCTAATCCATTCCCGGGTTTATTGCATAAATATCATGGCAGAGTCTTATTAACGCTTGCCGGTGCTTGTGCGGTTAATTGCCGTTATTGTTTTCGGCGTCATTTCCCCTATCGGGAAAATATTCCAGGAGGAAAAGCGTGGAAAAATATTTTGGCCTATATTCTTGCCGACACTACCATTTATGAAGTGATTTTAAGCGGTGGCGATCCTTTATTAGCGAATGATGACTATTTAGCAAGTTGTATTCAGGATCTTGCTAGGATTTCTCATCTGAAAATTTTACGACTCCATTCGCGATTACCGATTGTATTGCCTCAGCGAATAACCTCTGATTTTGTAAAGGTGTTGACTTCAACCTCTTTACAGCCTGTTATGGTAGTTCACTGTAATCATGCCAATGAATTAGATGATTCAGTGGCCTCGGCAATCGAATTGTTGCGACAAAATAAAGTTACTGTATTAAATCAATCCGTTTTATTGAAAGGTGTTAATGATTCAGTAGAAGCGTTGGTTAATTTGAGTCAACGTTTATTTGAGTTTGGAATTTTACCATATTATTTGCATCTATTGGATAAAGTACAAGGTGCTGCACATTTTGCAGTCAGTGAAACGAAAGCAAGGGAACTAATAAGCGGTATACACGCTATCTTAGCGGGTTATTTGGTTCCTAAATTAGTTAAAGAAGAGTGTGGTGCTAAATCTAAACTATCGATAACGTTATAGGAATGACACAAGGGGACTTTAGAGACAGAACCTAATCACTAATTTTAAAAGTGTAGCCTGGATGCGGTTGATTCGCTTAATGTCGGGGAGTCATTCAATAATTCAGCAAGAGATTTTTCGTTTTTGTTCCAATCTAAGATACCAATGTTGTATTGTGCTAATTTTTTTTCTATTTCGTTATTTAGTTCATCTTTTTGTATTGAATGTCTAATAGGGTTTATAGGCCGAATATACTTGATATTAAGTGGAGTTGGTTTAAGTTCAAGTGAAGAAAAGAAATTTATTTTTGTAGGACAGGCTGTGTTTTCTAAGATTTTAGTAATAATATTGTCAAGCAGTTCAGCTTTTGATTTTCCCGAAGTGTCGCTTGCATGAAGTGGAATACCTTTAATCGTTTTAATTTCAAATGATTTATCTAAAAGCGGATCGAGTATATTAGCTTCGTACAAGTCATATAGTATTTTTCTTGGATAAGCATCACTAATAAAAACAAGTTCTTGATTTGGAGGCTGATGGTAATGGATTGCTTGTTCCAATGAGGGTTTGTATTGATTGACATTGGGTTGAGCCGCTAACCATGCTTCATTAAGCTCCTGAGGTGATAGCGTTATACCTGCCGTCAACTTCCTATTAATATAGGGCTTCATCGGCGAGCGATATATCCTAGTCTTTTGCCTTAAAGAGAGAATCATTTTTTTTCTAAAGTTTTCTTCGCCTAGCGTAAGGTCTGTTATATCATTTTTATTTTCCTGGATAACTTCATGGATAGCTTTTTTTATTTTGAGGGGCTGCAGATCAGGGCATTTTTTGTAGATTAATTGGTAAAGAACATCAACCATCTTAGAAATGTCTGGCGTTACTATGTCATCCAGATTCATAATCCCTATGATTCTTTTCATTTTTTCAGTCCTTTAAAAGGTCAGGAGTGTAATCAAGTTGATCTACAAAAACAAGCTGATTGAGAAACAAACATTAGGTTCTCTCTCTCATGATAAATGCTTATATTTTCTTATATAAAAGCGTATAATAACGGCCAAAATTTCGAGTGTCAGCGCTTATTGCATTTAACGAAAATACTAACAGCAGGTATAGCTAGGGGTGACGGCGAAATGCGTTTTTTTGTAGCGGTGTAACCCGCTAACAAAAAAATGTATTCGTCGGCAGGACCCCGAGCTCGTAGTTAATCATTTAGTTAAATGCAATAATTTAGGGGTTTTATGTCAGAAAATCAAAAGATGGTGCGAACTGAAAACGATAGTATGGGTGCTATTGAGGTTCCTATGGAACACTATTGGGGTGCACAAACCCAACGTAGTTTGCAGCATTTTGCAATTGCTAACGATAGAATGCCGTTGGGAGTTATCCATGCTTTTGGATTGTTAAAAGAAGCTGCTGCCAGCGCAAATCATGATTTAGGATTATTGCCCAAGGGAAAAGCTGAGTTAATTATCCGTGCTGCCAGAGAAGTCAGATCGGGGCGGCGCGATAACGAGTTTCCTTTGCGCGTTTGGCAGACCGGTAGTGGCACACAAAGTAATATGAATGTCAACGAAGTCATTGCTAATCTAGCGATTGAATTTGCCGGCGGTAGGCGGGGTAGTAAAAATCCTATCCATCCTAATGACGACGTTAATAAGTCACAATCGTCTAATGATACTTTTCCTACTGCTATGTATATTGCGGCTGTATTAGCGCTAGCAAAGCAATTATTTCCTTCTTTGAAAGCATTACGAGATGGCTTAGATGAAAAGGTGAAAGAATTTAACGGTATTATTAAGGTAGGGCGTACCCATTTACAAGACGCGGTTCCTTTAACCTTAGGACAAGAATTTTCAGCGTATGTGGAGCAACTAGATGCAGCCGCGATCGCGATTGAACAATCTTTAACGGGTCTTTATTCTTTGGCGATTGGTGGAACAGCCGTAGGAACAGGTTTAAATACACATCCAAAATTTGCAGAGTTAACTGCAAAAATTATCGCTAATGAAACAGGGCTACCCTTTATTTCCGCGAAAAATAAATTTTCGGCCTTAGCATCGCATGATGCTTTGGTATTTGCCAGCGGCGCGTTAAAGACATTGGCCTGTGCTTTAATGAAAATGGCTAACGATATTCGCTGGCTAGGTTCTGGGCCACGTTGTGGTTTGGGTGAATTAATTTTACCCGAAAATGAACCGGGTTCTTCCATTATGCCAGGAAAAATTAATCCCACCCAGTGTGAAGCGATGACCATGGTTTGTGTACAAGTGATGGGAAATGATGCCGCGATCACTATCGCGGGTAGCCAGGGTAATTTTGAATTAAATGTATTTAAACCCGTAATGATTTATAACTTTCTTCATTCAGTTGATTTATTAAGCGATGCTTGTCATTTATTCAACCTTTATTGCGTTAAGGGCTTAAAAGCGAATAAACAAAAAATTAAAAGCTTCCTTGAGCATTCGTTGATGTTGGTAACGGCGTTAAATCCGGTGATAGGTTATGATAAAGCGGCTGAGATTGCCCATAAAGCGTTACAGGAAGAAACGAGTTTGCGTGAAGCTTGTTTGAGCTTAGGGTATTTAACCGCTCAGCAATTTGATGAAGCGGTTAATCCTGAAAAAATGTTAGGTCCCGCTTCTGTCCGCTGAAATCGCAGCAGTACAAAAAATAAAAATAGTCCGTCATGGCGAGGCCGAAACGTCAGTGAGGCCGTGGCCATCCAGAAAAAATGAAGCGTTTCCCTGGATTGCCGCGCGCTACGCGCTCGCAATGACGAAAAATGCTTTACTACCGACTGAACAAAAATTAGCTGTTTTTTCAATAGCGTAAATTCAAACATGATTTTTTGTCCTGTGCTGAGTTCTGAAATGCAGGGAAGTATTAGATGGATAGCATCGATTTTGATAATTATGAAAATTCACTCCTAATGGATGGTCTTTCGAAAAGCTATATCCGTTATATTTTCAAGCTTATATCTAATTCGGAAATACTGGACATCGAATTTGTACTTGGATATTTCTTAGAAGATTTAATCTGTTTTTATTTAAAGAATAAAAAAATCTTAGAAAATTATTCGCCAGAACAATCTGCTAGGCATTTTTTTAGCCAGTTTTTACAGTATCTTTTTTGTAATTTAGTCAATCATGTCGGTCAAGTTTATGCTAAGCAAAGTGCATTCCTTATAGTAACGAAGTATTCAGATCATTTTTTTTATAAAATAAAACTTGCTGATGAAAATCTAGTAACGCTTTGGGTAGCACCAAATACAAAAAATACCGCTTTGATCGAAGCCTGTGAAAAAGTGGATCTCAAAGGGACAATAAAGGTTCTAGAACTTTTAATAGCTGCTTTTGAGGTCAATAAAAAAGAAAGATTTAATGAGTCAGAATTAGAAGATTATCTTCTGCAAGAGAATCATGCTGGCTTTTCGGCACTGACAGTCGCATGGTCGAAAAGTCGAAGTTTTATAGTAGATTGCTTATTAAATTTAGGGAAGCGGATTAATAAACATCCGAGATTATTTCAAGGGTTTTTATTTCAGCTTGACAAGGAAGGGAAAACCGCCTTAATGAGGGCGATTGAAAATGATAATAAGGATTTACTGCGTTCCGTGGTAGAGGGGACTGGGCTAGTTTATAAAAGTAAGTTAACGGTAAGAACGCTGTTAGCCTACCAAGATAAAGAGGGAAGTACTGCACTTATCAAGTCTGCGAAAAAAAATAATGTAGATTTTTTAAGAACTTTATTCGATTATGCTGTGATGGCTTTTAGAGGTGACGAAAATCTAGGATTTAAACTCTTTATTTTGCGTGCGGATCGTAAAGGGCTCACACCTTTGTTAGCAGCCAGTCGACAGGGAAATAGAGAAGCGATAGCGATGATTTTTTCATTTGCCAAAAAAACGGATCCCATCATGCTATCACTGTTACACAGTTTAATCATGCATCAAGATCAGCCAGAATATTCCGCATTAATGTATGCCTGCGAAGCAGGCCATGTTGATTGTGTAGAGTATCTATTAAATATTTTGCTTTATCTACAGGTGTGTATGCCATCTACTAAAGGAATGCTTCTTCAAGGCTTAAATTTAAGGAATGAAGAAGGAGATTCTGTATTTGAATTAGCAGAAAAAAAAGGATATGTTGAGATAGTGGAAGCATTAACTAAAGTGTTTAATGTTGCTTCCTTAGAAAATCGTGGATCACTTTTGAAACTACTACTAACTCGGATTTATCAGAAAGATCATACTCCCTCTGATACTGATATTTTTTCAGATTGGGAATTTATTAGAAATCTAGATCGTATGGATGGAGACAAGCGACGAGATAGTGATCCTTGGTTTTTTTCACAAGACTACCCATCTTCTTCAGAAAGCTCAGGTATGCGAAGACGCTGTAGTTACTAGGGCGTATCGTTTTCAATTAAGCGTAATTTCACCATAAAATCCCATTTCGCCTTTTCCAGTTAATAACACAGGTGATGTGTTTCCTTGCCACTTGACGTCAAGTGTACCACCCGGTAAATGTACTTTGACTTCACTATTCAATTGCTTAAGCAAGCGGCCGGTAATAACGGCGGCACAGGCGCCACTACCACAGGCCTGTGTTTCTCCTACGCCGCGTTCGTAAACACGCAAACCAATTTGTTTTGGACTTTGGATCTTCATGAATTCTACATTGGTTCCTTGCGGAAAATGAGGATGAGGGGATTGATTGAGATAGGCACCTAGTTCTTCTATGGGTGCTTTTTCTAAGTGATCGACTTGCAGGACACAATGTGGATTCCCTAGGGAAAGAACGCAACAATCAAAACGTCCAAAAGGAGTTTCTAAGGGATAAATGGGGCCGGGTAAAGAACTGATAAAGGGAATTTTCTCCGGATCAAAAATAGGTGCCCCTAGATTGGCAGTGACTTCATTTTCTTTCTCTAACGTTAGTTCTAACAATCCCGCTTTGCTTGTAATGCGGATGGGATTTTCTGTGCATAATTTTTCTGATAATAAAAATTGAGCGACACAAAGCGCACCATTACCACACTGTGCTACCTCATTACCATTCGCATTAAAAATACGATAATGAAAATGGGCTTGCTTATTGCGTGGCTTTTCTATTAATAATAGTTGGTCAAACCCGATGCCTTTGTTCCTATCGGCCCATTGACGTATTAATTTGGCATTGGGTTTGAAAGATTGCTTTATTCCATCGATGACAACAAAATCATTGCTTAGTAAATGCATTTTTTTGAAGGCAACTTTCATAACAGTCATTTCTTTAAAGACTCGCGGCTTCAAGTATAATGGGTATAGTAATTTAATGCTGGGATTTCATTAGACCAGCCTTGTTCCACCGTTTCACGTGAGCGAATTAACGTAGCAGTATTTTTATTAACTATAATTTCTGCACTCCGCGGTCTAGAATTATAGTTGGAACTCATAGAAAAACCATAAGCTCCACAATCTAGAATGGCTAAGTTATCGCCAGATTGAACCCGTAGTTTTTTGTTTTTCCCCAAGAAATCACCGCTTTCACAGAGTGGGCCTACGATATCATAAACTGTTTCATGGATCTCGGGGCGTAAATCAACTGCTTGGATAGTTTGTTGTGACTGATAAAGTGCAGGGCGTAGTAGATCGTTCATGCCAGCATCAACAATGGCGAAATTTTTGTGGCCGTTGTTCTTGAGGTATTCAATATGGGTAACGAGTATGCCAGCTTTAGCTATTAGGGAACGTCCTGGTTCGATAATCAAACGTAGGCGAGCATTTTTTTGTATCAGTTTTTCTAAAACTTTTTTACAGTATTCCTGTACGGAGGGAATCCTTTCTTGATGGTAGGAAATACCTAAACCACCCCCTATATTAATATCTTGCAAGATTATCTTTTCTTTCGTTAACTGTTTGGAAAGTGTTAAGAGCTGTTCAATGGCCTGTAGAAAAGGTTGCAGTGTGGTTAATTGGGAGCCTAAATGGCAAGCGATCCCCTGAACCTGTAGATGCTTCGATTTTGCTGCCAAGCGATACAGAGGCAGTGCATCTTGTTCGTTTATGCCAAACTTCGTTTCTTTCAATCCAGTGGTAATATAAGGGTGGGTATTGGCATCAATATCAGGATTGATACGTAATGCGATAGAAGCGACAGTGTTTATATTTTTTGCTTCTTCTTCAATCCTTAGTAACTCTTCATGAGACTCTACATTAAAGCATGCGATATTGGCTTGCAGCGCTTCCCTAATTTCTTTTCTACTTTTGCCTACCCCTGAAAAAATACTTTTTTCAGGGTTACCGCCAGCTGCAATTACCCTAGCGAGCTCTCCGCCAGAAACAATATCGAAACCGGCGCCCAGTTTTGCAAGGATAGCGAGAATGGAGAGATTAGAATTTGCCTTAACGGCATAACAGATCTGATGGGAATATTCTGCTAGCGCATCACAAAAGGTGTTCCACTGTTTTATTAATTCCGCATAGGAATAAATATAACAGGGCGTACCATACTGTTTTACGATGCGGCTTACAGGAAGATTTTCGACCTGCAGATGATTGTTTACATAATGAAAGGACATTTAATGTACAGATTTAGCGGAAGAATGAGGCACATAAATGGGTGGCTTTTGGTCGGGTAAATAGAGAGGACCCATTTGTCCACAAGCGACCAATGATAGGGCGGCTATAAAATAAACGAGATTAACAATGCTTTTTTTCATTACAATTTTCAGCGCTTGGATTGTGAAACTATGAAGTTCCTAGTATATACTGAAACTATACAAACTATACTGGACTTGCGCTAAATGTCATGGAATTGAAATGACAAATTCGCGTTTTCAACCGTGGACAGTATATTTTATTTTAAGTGAGGTTCAACAGAATGGAAAATACGAATCCATTATCATGCGTAGAAGTCAATCCGCTAACAACACCCTCAGCCAGCATTATATGCCTACATGGACTCGGTGCAGACGGACACGATTCCGCCAGCATGGCCAGGACGATTGCTATTGGAACGGGGGTACGTTTTGTATTTCCACATGCTCCCGTACGGCCTATTACTTTGAATGGGGGTACACCGATGCGGGCTTGGTATGATATCCATGGCTTAACCTTTGATTCTACAGAAGATGAAGCAGGGATTCGCGCCGCCGCTAAAAGTCTTTTTGCGCTTGTCGAAAAAGAGGTTCAACGGGGCATTCCCGCGAAAAGGATTGTTTTAGCGGGGTTTTCTCAGGGGGGGGCTATGGCTTTATATACGGCACTACGCTATCCACATGCCTTAGCGGGTATATTGGCACTATCGACCTATTTACCGTTACATCGTTTTTTAGCTCAAGAAGGAAGTCTTGCGAATAAAACCACCCCTATTTTTATGGCACATGGCGATGAAGATGATGTTGTCGCTCCGGCCTTAGGTGAGTTTTCTTATCATTGCTTGAAAGACTTGGCTTATCCTGTGCAATTCAACCGTTATCCCATAGGTCATAGTGTTTCTTCACAAGAACTGATGGATATTGCGCAATGGCTACAAGAACGTTTACAAAAATAAATATAAACCCGTTATACTCTCCCGCTTAGCTCCTATCTCTAAAGCGGCACCTTACATCAATGCAACTCATTCGTAATTTTTCTATTATTGCCCATATCGACCATGGAAAATCTACCTTAGCGGATAGATTAATCCAAGTCTGTGGTGGCTTAAGTGAAAGGGAAATGTCATCTCAGGTCTTGGATTCCATGGAGTTAGAGCGTGAACGAGGAATTACCATAAAGGCACAAAGCGTCACGCTCAGCTTTCATGCTAAGGATGGGAAAACGTATCAATTAAATTTTATCGACACACCAGGTCATGTCGATTTTTCCTATGAAGTCTCACGATCCTTGGCGGCTTGTGAAGGTGCACTGCTTGTGGTGGATGCGGCACAAGGTGTTGAAGCACAAACCGTTGCCGTTTGTTATACCGCTATTGAACAAGGCTTAGAAGTGTTACCGGTGTTAAATAAAATCGATCTACCGCAAGCGGATCCAGAGCGCGTTATTCAAGAAATTGAAGATATCATTGGCATTTCGGCGCTGGATGCCGTGCGAGTCAGTGCTAAGACAGGGCTAGGCATTTCTGAATTATTAGAACGATTAGTCGCGCTGATACCGCCGCCGCAAGGCGATCGCTTAGCACCTTTACAAGCCTTGATAATTGATTCTTGGTTTGATGCTTATTTAGGTGTTGTATCCTTAGTACGGATAAAAAATGGTTCTCTAAAAGTCGGTGAAAAAATTCAGGTCATGACAACAGGACGGACTTATATTGCCGATAAGTTAGGAATTTTTACTCCCAAGCGGCAAGAACGAGAAAAGCTGAGTGCCGGTGAAGTCGGATTTATCATTGCTGGCGTTAAGGATATTCACGGGGCGCCGGTAGGGGATACCCTAACGCATGCCGCAAAACCGGCGACGCAAGCCTTACCGGGTTTCAAACGCGTTCATCCTCAGGTATTTGCGGGTTTATTTCCAGTTAATGCAGAAGATTTTAGCGATTTTCGCGAAGCCCTGGAAAAATTAAGCTTAAACGATTCTTCATTATTCTATGAGCCTGAGACTTCTGAAGCCTTAGGATTTGGTTTTCGCTGTGGGTTTCTGGGATTATTACATATGGAGATTGTCCAAGAGCGTTTAGAACGAGAATATGATCTGGATTTAATTACGACAGCGCCGACTGTTGTTTATGAGATAGTCAATACGCATGGTGAAATCTTATGTATTGATAATCCTGCTGACTTACCTGTTGCGAACCAGATTCAAACCATGCGTGAACCGATGGTGTTAGCCAATATATTAGTACCTCAGACTTATCTAGGTGCCGTGATAACCCTTTGTAATGAACGGCGTGGCACTCAGACTACGTTACACTATACCGGTCAACAAGTTTCTGTATCTTATGAGTTGCCTATGAGTGAAGTGGTGTTGGATTTTTTTGATCGATTGAAATCATTGAGTCGAGGTTATGCATCGCTTGACTATCATTTCATTCGCTTTCAAGAAGCTGATTTAGTGAAGTTGGATATTCTAATCAATGGTGATAAAGTCGATGCCTTAGCCTTAGTCGTGCATCGTAGCCAAGTCCAATATCGAGGTCGTCAATTGGTAGAACGGCTTAGAGAGCTCATTCCACGTCAAATGTTTGAGGTTGCTCTGCAGGCGGCCATTGGTGCTCATGTTATCGCTAGAGAAACCGTCAAAGCTTTGCGTAAAAATGTATTAGCTAAGTGTTATGGTGGTGATGTTTCGCGTAAACGAAAATTATTAGAGAAGCAAAAAGCAGGTAAAAAGCGCATGAAAAAAGTAGGGCGGGTAGAGATTCCACAGCAAGCTTTTTTAGCCGTGTTACAACGAGAGAAAAAATAATATAAACGAGTTTACCCTATGAATTTTGAACTTATATTAACTAGCGCTGTCATAGTAACGGGACTCATTACTTTAATGGATCTCTTAATTTTTGCATCACGACGAGAAAAGAAACACCTCACGAAACCTTCAGTCATCATCGAGTATGCTCGTTCCTTTTTTCCAATTTTATTACTGGTGTTGATACTCCGCTCTTTTTTAGCTGAACCCTTTCGTATTCCTTCCGGTTCAGAAAAACCGGATTTATTAATAGGTGACTTTATTGTTGCAAACAAGTTCACTTACGGAATACGCTTACCCGTATTGCACAATAAAATAATGGCCATTGGCGAACCTAAACGTGGTGATGTGGTAGTATTTTTATGGCCGCGCGATACCTCTACCTATTTTATTAAACGGGTGATTGGGTTGCCGGGTGATTTTATTGTTTATAAAGATAAAGTATTGACTATTAATGGACAACTTGCTACTCAAACATTGTTAGGGGAACGGTCTGATCAAGACGGAACAACAAAAAAATGGCCGGTATTACTAGAAGAAGAAAATTTATTAGGTGTAAAACATCCTATTTATATTCGACCTGATCAACCGGCTGGAGATTTTTCATTACAGGTGCCGCCCGGTAATTATTTTATGATGGGTGATAATCGGGATAATAGCTATGATAGTCGTTATTGGGGTTTTGTTCCGGAAAAAGATCTTGTAGGTAAAGCGATGTGGATATTTTTTAGTTGGGATGGTGAGCATAATCGAGTGCGATGGGATAGAATTGGATCACGAATTCAGTGAAGAGGTGGTGGTGAGGTCAAACGTAGAAGTCTTATCTAACCATTTAGGGTATCACTTTAAGACGCCTGAATTATTGGAAGATGCCTTGAGTCATCGCAGTTTTCGGGGAAACAAGAATAACGAGCGTCTAGAATATTTAGGGGATGCTGTCCTTAATTTTGTGATTGCAGCCGCTTTATTTCGAAAAAATAGGTTAGCACGCGAAGGCGAGTTGAGTCGATTACGTGCTAATTTGGTACGAGGCGAAACCCTGACTGATTTAGCACAAGAGTTCGAACTAGGAAAATATTTACGTTTAGGTGCAGGCGAATTAAAAACGGGGGGTGCGCAACGTAAATCGATTCTAGCAGATGGCTTGGAAGCCGTTGTTGGCGCTATTTATCTGGATGGTGGATTTCAAGCCTGTGAAAAATGTATTCTTTGTTGGTATGAAACGCGGCTTGAAAACGTTGAAACACTTCCTGATCTGAAAGATCCAAAAACACGATTACAAGAATATCTGCAAGCTCGCAAACTGCCTTTACCGCTTTATACTATCTTAATGCTAGCGGGGCCTGCGCATCAGCAAATATTCAAAGTGGAATGTCAACTGGATGGCTTACCTAACAAATCGATAGGGATGGGTAGCAGTCGTCGTCGTGCTGAGCAAGAAGCCGCAGAAAAAATTTTAGCGGAGTTAGAATCCGTGTCAGACCTATAGAAATTATGCAAAACGCAGACCGAAAATTCAAGTGCGAAGAGTATAATCAAACGACGCGTTGCGGCACAATCGCAATCATAGGACGACCTAATGTTGGCAAGTCAACCTTACTCAATAAAATTTTAGGAGAAAAGCTGAGTATTACCTCAGCGAAACCCCAGACCACGCGTCATCAAATTCTAGGAATTAAAACCGAGAAAAACACACAATGGATATACATTGATACGCCAGGATTGCACCAACAAACTCAACGTCGTTTGAGTCGGGAAATGGTTCGTAGCGCTATCAGTGCCTTAACAAAGGTCGATGTCATTGGATTTGTTGTAGAAGCAGGTCGTTGGACGTCCGAAGATGAAGCTATTCTAGAACGGCTTAAACGACAAGATCACCCGGTTATCTTGATTGTTAATAAAGTGGATAAAATTAAAGATAAACCACGGTTACTGCCTTTTTTAGCAGAGTGTAGTGACAAAATGCCATTTTTATCTATCATTCCCTTGTCAGCACAAACAGGAGATAATGTCGCTGAATTAGAAAAAGCCATCGCTAAACAGTTACCGTTTTCCGAATTTGTTTATCCTAGTGATCAATGCACCGATCGTAGTCAACGTTTTTTGGCGGCTGAATTTATTCGTGAAAAACTCATGCGTACCTTATATAAAGAGCTTCCTTATTGGCTTACGGTTGTTATTGAACAATTTGAGGAACAAGCCAAGGTAATAAAAATTTCTGCTGTTATTTTGGCAGAACGTCCAGGACAAAAAGCGATTATTATTGGAAAAAAAGGCGAATTGTTGAAAAAAGTAGGCACCGAAGCGCGATTAGATATGCAACGTTGCTTTGGAAAAAAAGTCTATTTAATGCTATGGGTTAAAGTGAAGGCCGGTTGGTCGGAAGAGTAACGCTGTAGGAAGAAAAAGGGATCTCAGTTTTAATTTTTATATTAAGGAGGATACGGTGAGTCATTTACATTTATCGCAACAAGCAGGTGATAACAGAATTTCTGAGGACAATGCTGTACTACTAATGATAGATATTCAAACAGGGTTGATGCAGCTGGTTAGGGATTACCCTGTTGATGAATTCAAAAACAATATTTTAGCATTAGCTGATATTGGTGAATTATTTAATTTACCAGTGATTTTAACGACGAGTTTTGAAACAGGTCCCAATGGTCCATTGCTACCTGAATTGAAAAAAAAATATCCAAGAGCGCCTTACATTCCAAGACCAGGACAAGTTAATGCCTGGGATAATCCTGATTTTGTCAATGCTGTTAAAAAAACTGCTAGAAAAAAGCTGATTATGGCAGGTATTGTCACTGATATTTGTGTTACTTTTCCAGCGATATCGGCATTAAGTGAAGGCTATTCCGTCTATGTCGTGGTAGATGCTTCTGGAACGATGAATACAGCGGTACGTGATGCTGCCCTCATCCGTATGGCCAATGCGGGTGCCATTCTTACTAATTGGTTTTCACTGGCTGCCGAATTACAACGTGATTGGCGTCTACATGATGAAGGGAAAGGCTTGAAAAAGTTACTTCAAGCGCATCTCGTTCCGTATGAAAATTTAATCAATAGTCATGAAAGTAAATAATAGTATCTCGCTAAATGACGACACACCCTAGATCGTTATTCCAGAAAGTTTAACTAAGGCTGTTTGTAACGATTTAACTTTTATATTTTCAGCGGCAGTTTGTAATAGCTGTGTGCTAGCCTCCGTTAAAACGGGCGGTAAATGTTTTTTTGCGACAGAGGGATGAAAATGAGGTTGTATATACCACTCAATGTGTTTTAAAGACTGTAAAGCAGGGTGTTTTGGCAATTTTTTGATTAAATCTGGAATTAGATAGCGTAAACGCGTTGCCCAGGCAGCGTTGTCGATTTCTATCACTAAACAGCAATCGCGGAAATTAGCAACACGGCTATGTTCGCCTAGATCAGAGGATATTTCTGTTTGCCATAGTTGATTGATTTTTTTTAGTTCCAATACTTTTTTCTGAATAAATCCTAATATACTCTGCGGATCTTGTTGGCGTAAAATGGTTTCGATCGTTTTTTCAGGAATCATTTGCATTTCAATCTATTTTCATGGGCAAAATAACCAGTTGTGCGCCGAGTAAATGCAAACGACGCTGCAAGGTTATCGCTGTTTCATTATGCAGGAAACGCGTTATCCAATTATCCTTGCTAAAAATCAATTTACTTGCAAAAAAGATGGAATTAGGGAATTCCTTCATGATTTTCTGGGATAAGATCGTTAACTTTTCTGCCGGATCCGTTCCATATGCCGCCAGTCCTTTTGCAGCCAAACCTTGCCTCTGACAATAAGTGACAAAATAATCTAACATTTTATTTGATGATACTTGCATGGCGGTCAATTCCTTTTTAGCACTAAAGCTTTCGACATCAACAATCCCTACGGTTAAAAAAATAAAATTTTTAAAGTGCTGTGGAAATAAACGTAATATCCATAAGAGGTTATGTAGACCGATTCCGCGATGGCTTCCCACCATAATGACAGCGGTGGCTTCAGAAGCTTGTAAAGGCCTTACGACCTTGGGCGTTTCTAGTGGTGTACGGGTCATCAGCAAATCAATGTCATGTAATTTTTTATAGACATGTGTGTAGTGTTTTTTTATAAGCAAGCAAAGGATAACAACAAGACTAGTAATAAATACAGTGACCCAACCACCATAGGTAAATTTTGAGATCAAGGTAACAATTAAGATGCTGACGGTGATAAAAAATGCAAAGGCTGAAAAGCTTAAACGCGCTAACCAGCGTGGAGATGCCGCACTTTTATGTTTTAACCAATAGACGCACAAGCCTAAAATAGAAAGTGAAAACGTTAAAAATACATTCATACTATATAGGATCACTAGCCAAGAGACACGGCCGTCGCTCAACCAAAGAATGAGTAAAGCCGCTAAGCCAAAGACAATCACACCATTTTGTGTGACTAAACGGCTGGAAAGATGGCGAAAACGATTCGGTAGCCAACTATCAATAGACATATTGGCTAAAACACTAGGACCCGCTAAAAAACCGGTATTGGCACCCACTAACAAAAGTCCCGCTTCTAATAGTAAGGTAATGGTTAGCATGAGTTGACCCATACGGGAATCACCTAAAATCTTATGGAAAACAACCGCGTTTAAGGTTTGGCCATAGACAGGATGCGCGTGCCAAAGCAGATAAAGCAAAATAATACCACCCGCGGTAAAGCTCAAGGAAAGTGCCATATAGAGCATAGTCCACTTTCCCGTGCGTATACGCGGTTCTACAAGGCGATTGACATTGTTTGAAACGGCTTCGATCCCAGTATACGTTCCGCTTCCCAAGGAATAAGCGCGTAATAATAAAGCAATGACAAATAACCAGCCGGCTTGATGGGATAGTTGCAAGGTATCATGAACCGTATTAGAAAATACGCTGGGTAAGCCGCTTTTGTGGGAAGCAACGCCGTAAATGATCAAAAAAAAATGCGTGACAATAAAGCCTAAAAAAATAGGCATCAAGATTTTTATCGATTCTTTCATGCCGCGAAGATTGAGAGCAATCAATAAAACAATGATGCATGCTTCAATAAAGAGTTTAACACTCGAAAATGCTGAAGGAAGTAAACTAAATAAGGCGTCAGTGCCGCTGGCGACAGAAATAGTGATGGTTAGCACATAATCCACAATCAGCGCTGCGCCAGAAACGAGTCCTGCGTGGGGTCCTAATAATTGCGTAGCGACTTTGTAACCACCGCCTCCGCTGGGAAAGAGCGTAATGACTTGGTTATAGGCCAAGGCAATAACAAAGACAGTCAGAATGGTGGCAATTGCGATGTAAAGGGCTAGCGAAGTGTAGTGAGGACCTAAGGCAATAAACGCTTCTTCAGGACCGTAACACGAAGAGGAAAGTCCATCGGCTCCTAAACCTACCCAGGCTAAAAAGGCAACCAGTGCAATATGGCGTTGAGCGTCTGGATTTAATGGATTAAGGGGTTTTCCGAGTAAAAATCGAGTTAATCGCTGGAGAAAAGTCATTCTGTGGTAAACAATGAGGAATTGAGACTACTATAGCCGTTTATGTTTTCTTTTTGAAGAGCTGCTGTTATGGTTTAGTAAAGGAAGTACTTGAAGTTGCTGTTCGCAACTTCAAGTACAATGGGTATATTTCCGAAATAAAAGAGGTACTTGATGAAACAGTCATCGAATAACGCTTTAGACATCCCCTGTTTAGCTTCGCATTGTTTAGAATCCTTGCACCATTTAGAGGAACAGTTATTATCTTCACAGGCAGTTATTGAAGCGTGGTTACGTGATCAATGGCGCAATACGTCTCCGCCTTTTTATGCGTCGGTTGATTTACGTAATGCAGGGTTTAAATTAGCTCCAGTCGATACGAATTTATTTCCAGCGGGGTTTAATAACTTAAAAGAGGACTTTATTCCTTTAGCCGTGCAAGCAGCCCAGGAAACACTAGACCGATTAGCGCCAGGATGCCGGCGACTTTTATTAGTTCCAGAAAATCATACACGGAATCAGTTTTATTTTGAAAACCTCATTGCTTTGCATGATATTCTGATCCAAGCTGGATTTGAAGTGAGGATAGGCTCTTTATTAGAAGACATAGGCGATACAAAAGAAATTGTTTTGCCATCAGGTCGTTCTCTTCTCCTGGAAAAAATAAAAAGGCAAGATCAACAATTAAGCGTAGATAACTTTTCACCTTGTTTAATCGTATTAAATAACGATTTAGCCAGCGGCGTGCCTGAAGTCCTTAAGAATATTAAGCAAAAGATATTACCGACTACCGAATTAGGTTGGTATAGGCGTTTTAAATCGGATCATTTTAGTGAATATGATCGAGTTTGCCAAGAGTTGACACAATTGATTTCTTTAGATCCTTGGCTAATTAACCCTTTATTTACGCGATGCGAAGAGGTTGATTTTATGAAACGTGAGGGGGAAGACTGTATGGTCGAACAATCCCAGCATCTCTTAGATCAGATTCAAAAAAAATATGATGAATATCACATTAAAGACAAGCCGTATGTCGTGATTAAAGCCGATGCGGGGACCTATGGAATGGGTGTGTTATCGATTCACGATCCCTCAGAGATTCGGAAATTAAATCGTAAAAAACGCAGTGATATGATGATGGCCAAAGGTAATCGTCCTATTCAACAAGTCATTATTCAAGAAGGTATTTATACGTTTGAAATCTGGAATGATGCTGTTGCTGAACCTGTTGTTTACTTGTTGGGACAATATGTGATTGGTGGATTTTATCGCGTGCATACCGGACGTGGAGTGAGTGACAACCTGAATTCGCCCGGTATGCAATTTGAGCCTTTGCCTTTCATAAAAGCCTGTAACATTCCAGAGGTGGGTGGAAAACAAGGAGGCAAATGTGCGAATCGTTTTTATGTGTATGGTGTTATTGCCCGTTTGGCTTTATTAGCGGCGGCACGTGAGCAAGCAGCTATTTTAAAAAGAGGGTAACAGCAATGAAAAATTGCTCACTGGGTGTCATCATGGACCCTATTTCACAAATTAATAGTAAAAAAGATACGACCTTTGCTATGTTATTAGAAGCGCAAAGGCGTGAATGGCCCATTTTTTATATGGAACAGACTGATCTTTTTTTTGAAAATGAGATTCCTAGCGCTAGAATGCGTCGCTTGACAGTGAAAGAAGGGATTGAAAATTGGTTTGAGTTTGGTAAAGAAACCCTACAACGTTTAGCATCGTTAGCGGTGATCCTAATGCGTAAGGATCCGCCGATAGATATGCAATATATTTATACCACGCAACTACTCGATAAAGCGGAGCAACAAGGTGTGTTAGTGGTGAATAAACCGCAAAGTCTGCGTGATTACAATGAAAAATTGTTTACTTTACATTTTCCACAGTGCTGCCCTCCGACAGTAGTGACGCATACGATAGAGGCGGCTAAAAAATTTTTAGAAGCGTATGAAGACATTATTGCTAAACCATTAGAGGGTATGGGTGGTTTTTCTGTGTTTCGTTTGCGAAAAAATGATCCCAATATCAATGTTATTTTAGAAACCTTAAGTGCAAACAATCAGCGTTATATGCTGATACAGCGTTATATTCCAGAAATTACGGAAGGAGATAAACGCATTCTGATGATCCATGGTGAACCGGTTCCTTACGCCTTAGCCCGAATCGCAGCACCCGGTGAAACCCGCGCTAATTTAGCAGTCGGTGGTAAAGGGTTAGGCGTTGAATTAAGTGAACGTGATCGCTGGATTTGCCAACAGCTTAGGCCAATACTGCAGGAAAAAGGCTTGGTTTTTGTCGGTTTAGATGTAATAGGTGATTATCTAACGGAAATTAATATCACTAGCCCTACCGGTATCCGCGAATTGGATGAGCAGTTTGATTTAAATATTGCTGGTTTACTCATGGATGCTATTTTACAATATACCTAACTGTAATTTAGCGGCCTCAGACATATTTTCAGTCGTCCATGGGGGATCCCAGACAAGTTCAACCGTAGCTTCCGTGACACCAACTACATTATTAACCACATTTTCCACCATGCTAGGAAATGTTTGTGCAACGGGGCAGCCTGGTGTTGTTAGGGTCATCTCGAGTTTTACAGACCCTTGTGTATCGATGAAGATATTATAAATTAATCCTAAATCATAGATATTGACAGGAATTTCGGGATCATAGACGCCTTTAAGGGCATCTATGATTCTGGTTTTGACTTGTTCAATCGCTATTTCAGATAAAGGATAGGATAGGGACATAGAGTAATTAAATAAAGGCATTTCTAATGCGCTAACTTTCTGTAGAAACGGCTTCTTTTTGTTGAGTTAACGCAGCTTGTAACGTATGCCAGGCTAATGTAGCACACTTTACGCGTGCGGGATAATGTTTAACGCCAGAGAATACGGCTAATTTTTCGTAGCCCTTAATAGAGGTAGTTTGTTCTTTCTTATTCGTTAATAACTCATGAAAAAATTGAAAAAATACATTCGCTTCTTCTTCTGTTTTTCCCTTTAGGGTTTCTGACATCAACGATGCGGATGCCATGGAAATGGCACAACCCGAACCTGTAAAGCTGATATCTTTGATTCTATTGTTCTCAATTTCTAGGTAAAGGCTTAGACGATCGCCACAGAATTGATTAAATCCTTGCGCTTGTCGATTGGCATGTGCCATCACATAGCAGCATCGAGGATGACGACCATGATCGAGGATCATTTCTTGATAAAGTTCGCGTAGTTCAGACATGGCTAGCCATAGTGCTTGGGTAGATTTGCACGCTAAAAAGTGTTTGCGCGATTTCTATGCCTTGTATTAATTTATCGATATCTTCTTTAGTATTATAAAAAGCCAAGGAAGCGCGCACGGTAGAATCGACATGAAAGCGCTGTAATAATGGCATGGTGCAGTGTTGCCCGGCTCTGACAGCAACGCCGACTTCTGTATCTAAAATATCACTGATATCATGACCATGAATGCGTTTTCCTAGATTATCGTTAACAATAAAATTTAAAATAGTCGCTTTTTCTTTTGCTGTCCCAATTAAGCGTAATCCTGGAATACGGGTTAATTGGTCGCTTGCATAATCCAGTAATTCTTTTTCGTACGTTTGTATGGCTGAAAAATTTAATTGATTGAGGTAATCAATCGCCGAACCCAAGCCGATAACGCCAGCAATATGCGGTGTTCCTGCTTCAAACTTATAAGGCGGTTCGCGATAGTGACTTTTTTCTAAGCTAACTTCAGTGATCATGCTGCCACCGCCTTGATAAGGTGGCATTGCTTCTAGTAGGTGTTGCTTTCCATAGAGCACACCGATACCGGTAGGGCCAAACAGCTTGTGGCCAGAGAAACAATAAAAATCGCAATCTAATGCCTGTACGTCTATTTTTTGATGTGCTACCGCTTGCGCACCGTCGATTAATACCGGTGTGTTGTTGGCATGCGCTAAGTCGATTATTTGTTTGATTGGATTAATCGTGCCTAAGGTATTGGAAATGTGACAAAGGGCGACTAATTTTGTTTTTTTGTTCAAAAGTTTTTCATAGGCTTCAAGAACGAGTTCGCCTTCATCATTAATTGGAATGACCTTGAGTTGTGCGCCGGTTTCTTCGCATAATAATTGCCAGGGTACGATATTCGCATGATGTTCCATATGTGAGATGATAATTTCATCACCCGCTTTGATTTGGCTACGTCCGTAGGTTTGTGCGACGAGATTAATGGCTTCCGTGGTGCCGCGTACCCATATAATCTCAGAAAAATGTTTGGCATTAATAAAGCGTTGAATTTTTTCACGACTTTTTTCAAACTGATCGGTGGCTTGTTCGCTTAAGCGATGGATGCCACGGTGGACATTACTATATTCATGGCTGTAAAAGTCCTGGAGTCGTTGTATCACTTGTTTAGGTTTTTGCGTACTGGCCGCATTATCAAGATAAACCAGTGGTTTACCATGGATTTCTTCTTGAAAAACAGGAAAATCCTGTCTTATGTTATTCACATCAAACGGTTTCATAATGAAAAGTTAATATGTTTTTTAATGAAGTTGATAAAGAAAGATAGGTACTGAATAACGGCATTTGATGAATAATATCGTGAATAAAGGCCTTAATTAAGAGGGTACGTGCTGCTGATGCACTTAGACCACGTGCACGCAGGTAAAAAAGAGCGCTTTCGTCGAGTTGGCCAATGCTGGCACCATGCGTGCATTGAATATCGTCAACAAATATTTCAAGTTGCGGTTTTGTATAAACTTCAGCAGCAGTGGATAATAGTAAATTTTTATTGAGCTGTTTTGCTCTGCTTTTAATGGCTTTTTCACGAACAATGAGTTTGCCATTAAATACGGCGTGTGCATTGTCATCAATAATGCCTTTATAAAATTCTTCACTGTCTGTTTGTGGACTGACATGATCAATGATGGTTTGATGATCAATGTGTTGTTTTTCTTGTGCGTAGTAAAGGCCTTTCAAGTGACATTGTGCATGTGGTTGACAGAGTTTAACGTGTACATCACTGCGAATCAGTGCGCCCGCCAACGCCAATGAATAGGCTGAAAACTTACTGTTTTCTTGTTGTTCTACCGTGAGATGGCCAATATGGGTGCTTTTTTCGCTTTCTTCTATGAGTTTGTAATGTTCAACATGGCTTTGTGCGGCTAGAAAGCATTCTGTTACCGTGTTAGTGAAATAACAATTCGCCGCTTCAAGTGCTGGCGATAGGTATTTTTCGACAATCACGGCATGACTGTTTTCTTCGGCAATAATGATGTTCCGGATGGGAATGAAACCTTGTTCGTGCGTGGTAATAAATACCAATTCGATAGGCGATGCTATTTTTGTATTGGCAGGTAAATAAATATAGGCACCGTCTTGTATAAAAGCCGTATTTAAATTAATAAAACTATTTTTTTTATTAGCAGAGGGTTTCCAGTGGTTGAATAAGTGATCAGGATTATTCTCAATAATATCAGCAAAATTGCTGATAACAGCGTTCTTTGGAAGTGCTGCTATTTTTGATAAGGACTGAGAGAAAAAGCCATTGACAAAAACTAATCGATAATCGCTGTTTGTAGCTTGCAGTGATGTGGCTAATTCAATGCTAATGTCAGGTTCAGATAAGGCAATAGAAAAAGGGTGTTGTAAGAAGGAAATGAGTGAGGTGTATTTCCAATCTTGATGTTTTACTGTTGGAAATCCTATGTTGGAAAACTGTTGGATAGCCGTTTGGCGTCGTGTTTGCAAACGTTCTTGTTTTGCCCCCGTTAAACTTTTTTGTACGCGCTGATATTCATTGAGATAATGCGCTAATGCAGAAGTGTGAGGGGTTGTTTTGGAATGCATCATTGTTTTAAGCCAGAGATTCTTCTTGCAGAATAGCGGAATAACCCTCTTTTTCTAGCGTTTGTGCTAAGCGAAAGTCGCCTGAGCGGATGATCTTTCCTCCCGCCAGGATATGCACAACGTCGGGTTGAATATAATCTAATAAGCGTTGGTAATGGGTAATAATAATCATGGCGCGTTCAGGTGAACGTAAACGGTTTACGCCGTTAGCGACAATTTTGAGAGCGTCGATATCCAGTCCTGAATCGGTTTCATCCAGGATCGCTAATGTGGGTTCTAGCAGCGTCATTTGTAGGATCTCGTTACGTTTTTTCTCGCCACCTGAAAAGCCTTCGTTGACAGAGCGATATAGAAAGTCTTGATCCATTTCTACGATCGTTAATTTTTCTTTAACCCGTGTTAAAAAGTCCATGGCATCAAGTTCTGGTTCGCCACGGGCTTTACGAATTGCATTTAATGAGGCTTTCAGTAAATAAACATTACTAACCCCAGGAATTTCGACCGGATATTGAAAGCCTAGAAATAAGCCGGCTTGGGCGCGTTGCTCGGGCAACAGTGCACAGAGATCGTTTCCTAAATACTGGATACTGCCTTGGGTGATGGTATAGCTTCCACGACCAGCGAGTAGGTTAGCGAGTGTACTTTTCCCTGAACCGTTAGGTCCCATAATCGCGTGGATTTCACCGGGGTTTACCTGTAGATCGATACCACGTAAAATGGACTTGTTATCGATTTCTGCATGACAATTTTTGATTGTTAACATATTTTTCTTTGTTTCTAAAATGTAATTAACCGATACTGCCTTCTAGACTAACACCTAACAGCTTTTGTGCTTCTACTGCAAATTCCATCGGTAGTTCTTTGAAGACAGCTTTACAAAAGCCATTAACGATCAGGGATAGCGCTTCTTCGCTTGCTAATCCACGTTGTTGACAGTAAAAAAGCTGATCATCACTAATTTTTGAGGCCGATGCTTCGTGTTCGACCTGCGCCGTTGGGTTTTTCACTTCAATGGCTGGAAAGGTATGTGCTGTGCAATGATCGCCAATTAATAAGGAATCGCATTGCGTGTAATTTCTCGCATTTTCTGCGGTTTTTACTATTTTGACGAGTCCACGATAGCTATTTTGTCCGTATCCTGCACTAATTCCTTTGGATAAAATGGTACTTTTGGTATTTTTTCCGATATGGATCATTTTCGTTCCTGTATCGGCTTGTTGATGATGGTTGGTCAATGCCACGGAATAGAATTCTCCGACGGAATGATCGCCTTGTAAGATCACACTGGGATATTTCCAGGTGATAGCCGAGCCGGTTTCCACTTGTGTCCAGGAAATCTTTGAATGAACACCAAGGCAGCGTCCTCGTTTAGTCACGAAATTATAAATGCCACCTTTGCCTTCTTTATCACCAGGGTACCAATTTTGTACCGTAGAGTATTTGATTTGTGCATTATCTAAGGCCACTAACTCGACAACTGCCGCATGTAATTGATTTTCGTCGCGTTGTGGGGCAGTGCAACCTTCTAAATAACTTACGTGACTGTCTTCGTCAGCGATGATCAGAGTTCGCTCAAATTGACCGGTATTGGCGGCATTAATACGGAAATAAGTTGATAATTCCATAGGACAGCGTACACCCTTAGGGATATAACAAAACGAGCCATCGGTAAATACTGCCGCATTTAAACAGGCAAAGAAGTTATCGGTAGGTGGAACGACTGAGCCTAAATATTTTTTAACTAATTCAGGATATTCTTGTACCGCTTCGGAAAAAGAGCAAAATAAAATACCCATACTGCGAAGTTTTTCTTTAAAGGTTGTGGCGACAGAAATGCTATCAAATACGGCATCGACGGCTACACCTGCTAATAATTCTTGTTCTTGAAGTGGAATGCCAAGTTTGTTATAGGTGCGTAATAATTCAGGATCGACTTCATCTAAACTTTTTAGCTGTTTCTTCACTTTAGGCGCTGAATAATAGCTAATGGCTTGATAATCGATGTTTGGAAAGTACATATAGTCTGCCCAATGTGGCTCAGTTAGGGTTAGCCAATGCCGGTAGGCATTGAGACGCCAAGCGAGTAAAAATTCTGGTTCCTGTTTTTTAGCGGAAATAATGCGTATTACCGATTCGTTTAGTCCGCAGGGTAGGGTGTCGGCTTCAATATTGCTGATAAATCCATGTTGATAGTCTTGTTGTAATAGTTTAGTTAGGGCAGCGTTTGTCATTCGTTGTTCTCTAATACCGCTAAAGGTTGTTTTAGCAAAGATTCTAATTGTAAGGGTTGTATCAAATCGGCCACACTAATACGAAATAAGGTATCCTGAAAAAATGCGTTAATCCTACGCCAATTATTGCGAATCATACAGTATTTTTCTACCGAGCATCGGCGGTCAGTGTGGCTGCATTCGGTTAAAGCGATTTGGCCTTCTAAGGCCTGGATAATTTCCACTAGCGAAATATTGCAAGCTGGTAATGCCAGCTGGTAGCCGCCTTTCATACCACGTTGGGTGATTAACAGCTGGTGTTGGGTCAAGCGTTTGAGTAGCTTGCTGGCAGTAGGTAAAGAAATGCCGGTCTGCCCAGCAATGCTTTTTGCATTGCTGGGTTGTCCAGGGTGGGTGGCTAAATAGGCCATAATGACGATGGCATAATCTGTCAGTTTACTGAGCCGTAACATAGATGAGGGTAATCATTAAATAGGGTTATTCTAGTCCTATTTTTAAGAAGAGACAATAGCGAGTAATCATTCAGGGAGAATCCCGATTCTCTTCGAGTAAAGAACGCACCTGAAGCTGAAAACCCGCAACTTCAAGTACAATTAGAGTATGACACTTGCATTATTCGTTATTAGGACTACACTAAAATCTGAAAGTTCCGTTGGCTTGTACTTGAACTTATATCCTAAAAGCTTGGAGATTGTCTTGAAGCATGGTGCGCAAGCCTATTAGGTGCTCTTCCAAGAGGTCTAGTAGGAAGCCTAAAGTGTTGCACAGATCCCCATTTTTGCATGTCGTGTTCGAGTGGGATGAGACACCAGCGGGACTTTTGTCTTTTTAGCTTAGTAACCTAACGATCTTCCTCCATCGACGGCAATAATTTGGCCCGTAATATAATTCGCATGGTTAATCAGAAAAGAGACGGTATCAGCAATGTCTTCTGGAGTTCCAGCGCGTTTTAATGCACTGCGAGCAATGATTTTTTCACGTATAGCAGGTTTAAATGCGGTTTTGTCATCTGGCCAAAGGACAACCCCTGGAGCAATGCCATTAACCCGCACAAAAGGCCCTAATTCCTTCGCTAGGGTTTTAGTTAACATGACTAATCCTGCTTTTGCTATGCAGTAAACGAGATAGTTTTTTAAGGGGCGTTGTGCCTGGATATCGACGAGATTAATAATGCTGCCATTTTGTTTTTTTAGATAAGGTGTCGCTGCTTGCGATAGAAAAAGAGGTGCTTTTACATTGCTACCTATTAAGTCCTCCCAATTTGTTTCGGTAATTTTTCCTAATGGCGTAGGGTAAAAACTGGATGCGTTGTTGATGAGAACATCTAATTTTCCCCATTTTTCAATGATGTTGTTGACTAAATTAATATGATTTTTGATATCTTTTAGATCAGCTTGTAGGCTGATGGCTGTATTGCTTCTTTTTTCATTGAGTTCTTGGCATAGTGCTTTCGCTTCGTTAGCGGATTTCCGGTAGTGTATGGCAAGGTACATCCCTTGTTGATGGCAATGACGTGCAATGGCAGCGCCTACGCGTTTTCCAGCGCCTGTTATTAGGACGATACGCTTCGCACTTGAATTTTCGGCTGTGTTCCCGCTCAGTTCGCAATCCTCATGGTTGTTATATACACTCCGGTTGATCATCTTCGCGGCGCCTTGCCGAAAACCCAACTGCTTTGTGTATACTTTAGAATTTGTTTTACAATCCGACATCTCGCTTTACTCTGCGCCTATTATGATAATAAAACAATACAGTAGTTTACCTTCTCCTAGTTCCACTTTAAAAGCCCAAAGTGAAGCACTGAGTCAACGGATTATAAAAGAAATTCAGCATGATAAAACCCACTCAATTAGTTTTGCACGTTTTATGGAACTGGCGTTGTATGAACCCTATTTTGGTTATTATACATCGGCTTTACCTAAATTGGGTGAAAAAGGCGACTTTGTAACAGCACCAGAGATTTCACCCTTATTCGCGAAGTCTCTGGGACGACAATGCCAGCAGGTTTTTTCAGAGTTAGGGGGCGGCAATATCCTAGAGATAGGGGCTGGGACCGGTAAAATGGCGCGAGATTTATTGTTGTTTCTAGAGAAAAAAGACGCCTTGCCTATTCGTTATCAAATTTTAGAAATCAGCGCTAATCTAAGGCAGCGCCAACAAACCCTGTTAAAAGAGCATATTCCTCATTTGTTCTCTTTAATTGATTGGTTAGAGGATTGGCCGGCAAGGCCTATAAAAGGGGTGATTATTGCTAATGAAGTGCTGGATGCATTACCAGTCCATAAGTTTTTATGGACTGGTAATGGTATTCAAGAAATGCGTGTTATACATAACAGGCATAATTTTGACTGGTTCTTGGCGCAGCCCGAATCACTTGCGCTTGTAGAAAGATTACGTCGATTAAAATGTGATTATTTTAATGATGTCTCGCGATATGAGTCTGAAGTTTGTTTAGGTTTAGAGGATTGGGTGAATAGGCTTAGCGGTGCATTAAAGCAGGGCTTAGTCCTTATTATGGATTATGGTTATGTCGCGCGTGAATATTATCATCGGGATCGCTGCCACGGTACGCTCATGTGTTATTATCAACATAGAGGTCATGCAAATCCCTTTTTTCTCATTGGATTGCAAGATATAACCGCTTCAGTTGATTTTAGTTTGCTATCGCGATGTGCTGTCGAGGCGGGGTTTTCGGTAGCTGGGTTTACTACCCAGGCTGCTTTTTTGATTAACAATGGTTTGTTACAATTCATGGAAGAATGTTATGATGCGACATCGTTGATAGGTATGAATCGACAGGTGCATTGTTTAACTTCACCGAATGAAATGGGTGAATTAATAAAAGTGATAGGGCTAACGTATGGATATGAATCAAGGATACAAGGATTTTTGCAGTATGATAAGCGAACGCGGTTATAAATTCATTTTAGTGAAAATGAATAGATACAGCAGTAAGGTGTTTAAACTTTTATATAATAAAAAAAATAAGGATAAAATTTATGATAACTAATAATCTTTTTCCTCCTAAAGAAGTAAGAAATTTTATTGAACCGACTGTGACGGAAAGTTCTGGAAAAGTTGTTGATAAAATTGTCGCTTTAAAAAACACTACTGAGAAAATGTCAGAAAAACAAGGGGGGGGCAAGGGTACTGAGTTTAAAGATGCTTCCAATATATTGGGTGGTATAGCTACTGAAGTTCGGGCTGTTCTTGAAAAACCTGCGGTCAATAAGGTTTTTCGTAATTAGGTTTTATTGATGCTTCACTCAGAGCAGGAAATAAAGCTTGCTTTAGAAATCAAAAAAATACTTGATGAAGGGATTAAGGACGGTCCGTGGCAGGCCAATTTATTTTTAAAAGGGATCAAAAAAAAACTAGAGGAATTGCGCGAGCAGTTTGAATTAGAGGTAGGCTTAGATCAGATTAAGGAGGAAGGGTTTAACTGTTCACTTGTAACAGCTAAAAATGAAAATATAAGTGAGGTTTATATTTCGCTTTATCAGTCACAAGGGTGCAATATTCATAAATGGAGTGAGCTTATTAGATCTCTGGTGCGTTATTCCATGGGGCGTCCTATCTATAAAGATGAGGATGATGCGAGGGTAGCAACCCATTTGACAGAGAGAAATCCTAATAATGCCTATGTTGTGGTTAATGTAAATTCTGAGGCTATATTGCCGGACTCTATCGATCAGCCACGATTTGATCGAGCAGGGCGAAAGCTTATTGCTTTGCAAGAAGGCGCGATTAGTCTGCATAATATAGTTCGTTTGGTGCATAGCACGGGTCAGTATAAATTTGTTGGTAATTTCTTAGTTAAACAAATTTGAGCGTTGTTTCCCAGGGCGGGGAGGATATCCGCTTTTTCTTGGACACTGCATAGAAAAATAATCTTTGCACGGTACAAGAAAGTAAAGAGAGGTGGGTGACACCACCAGATGCTAGCTTCTTTTTTGTGGTGTAAGCCGGCAAAAAAAGCGCATCCAGTGGCAGGACCCACCTCTCCTATTTTTGTACTGTACAGATAAAAATAATTTTTAATGACAATAAATGTATGCCGCCTTCTCCAGGTCAACAACAATCCAGCGATAATTCTCTTGCCCCTTTATGGATTATTGTGGGCCTGTTTATATTAGGGTGGCTATTGTGGGCCTTCTTTCACACGCAAATCGTCAGTTTTTTTCTGCTGATAAAAGGATGGGAAGCGCGGCTTATTGCATTGGTGTTACCTAGTGTCGCTTATCTGCCTGCTGAAATAAAGCATTTGCCGCCTAGTCAAGTCGAGTTTCCTCAATTGCTGGACATTAGCGGTACCGTCGGAACCTATTTACGCTATCCCGTTATCCTTATCCTTGGCATCTTAGCCTTCGTTATTTACTTCAGTCATGTTAATTTGCAGTTTAAAAAAGTGTATTCTATGGAGTCACTTAAGGAGGCTGAGAGGAAAAGCTGGCCACAGATCTCTCCGGTCATCAATCTTGATTTAGTTAAAGAGGATATTAATCAAGGTCCCTGGGCAATGGCGTTATCTCCTATGCAGTTTGCAAAAAAATATCAGTTACTGCATGAAGAAAAAACCATCTCTGCGAGTATGACAATGGCTTCTAAAGTGGCCGCTCAAGTGACTGTAAAAATACGCCGAGAAGCTGCCTACCATGTCTTTGTATTACAATTAGGTGAGTATTGGCAGGGAGTAGAGCATTTGGCGCCAGCGACTAAAGCCCTATTTGCTGTTTTTTCGGCACGAGCTGATCGTGATCGGGAGGGCGCACATAAGTTATTGTTACAAATAGCAGAATCGGCAACTACTGGCCGACTTAATTTTTCTGGTGTTAATGGTCTATGGGAAAAACATAGAAATAATAAAGCAGTCAATCGGATTATTCAGAGTCATGCTTATGTTTTGACAGTGATGGCTTCGATGTTAGTCTTAGCAAGAAAGGAAGGGGTATTAGCCTCAGCAGATTTTTTATGGTTAAAACCGACTGATAGATCATTGTGGTTTATGCTAAATTCCGTAGGACGTCAAACGGTATTTTCTGAAGTAGCTGGACCTTTTGCTCATTGGAATGTTGAGCGAGCCATGGGGAGGCCGTTGTTGGTTCCTATGGTGGAAGAAGCTGTTAATGGCTTGGATGCAGCGATTAAGGAAATTTTGTATCTACCGGATTCTGAAGAAGAATAAAAGGTTAACTTATGGCTATATCGCGTGGCCTAGAACAAAAACACGAACAAGATCCCCGCCGCTTATTACGGGATACGCGTACCCTTGGACAGCGTTTTGTTGATTTTTTTAAAAATCCTCAGTCTGTCACCGTTTTGTTAGTAGGCTTTGCTTGTGGTTCTTTTTTTATTCCTGCTGTAGCAGATATTGTTTTTCTTCTCGGTATTCTTTCCTTTTTCTACGCCTATACTCGAAAAACTGCATTACCGTTTCGTATGCCACAGCGTGCGCAGAAGCTTGATTATAACGACTTAGCGCCAGGAAATAATAAGCCGAGAAAATCGCGAGGCATTTGTTTATTTGGCAATGAAATTTCTACCGGAGAAGAGCTGTGGTTTAGCAACGACGATATGCGTACCCATTGCTTGATCTTTGGTTCCACCGGTAGTGGTAAAACAGAGGCATTAATATCGCTGGCTTTTAATTCCTTAGTACAAGGCAGTGGGTTCATTTACGTCGATGGTAAAGGAGATAATAGTTTATTCGCTAAGATTTTTTCTATGGCGCGTTCTATGGGACGCGAAGACGATATTCTTGTCGTTAATTTTATGACAGGTGCACGGGATATTGTGGGTCCACAAGAGAAACGTTTGTCTAATACGATGAATCCTTTTGCTAATGGTTCGTCGAGTATGTTGTCACAGCTTGTCGTTAGCTTAATGGACTCCAGTAGTAACACCCCAGACGGTGATATGTGGAAAGGGAGGGCGATTGTATTCGTTGAAGCCCTAATGAAGTTATTGGTTTATATGCGAGACCAAGGCGCTATTTTACTCGATGTCAATGTCATTCGAAATTATTTTGAATTATCGCGCGTAGAGAATATCGTTTTAGATAAGGTTTTTCCACGTGATGGTCAAGAACCATTGAGCTTAAATGAAGTTCCTGAAGTGGTGTTAGAACCTATTACTAACTATCTGATTAACTTACCCGGTTATGATAAATCAAAAAAAGGTAAACAGGTTTCTCAGGTTTTAGAGCAGCATGGTTTTATTACTATGCAGTTAACGCGGGTATTTGGATCCTTGGCAGATACCTACGGACATATTTTACGAACTAATTTGGCTGAAGTTGATTTGAAAGATGTGGTGTTGAATCGTCGAATCTTATTGGTTTTATTACCCGCATTTGAAAAATCACCGGATGAATTATCAAATTTAGGTAAAGTCATCATCGCTTCTCTAAAAGCTATGTTAGCAGCAGGTTTAGGAGAAGAAGTTGAAGGCGATTACCGCGATATTATTGAACGCAAGCCAACCAATGCCTTGACACCTTATTTATGTGTTTTGGATGAGTATGGTTATTATGCTGTCCCTGGATTTGCCGTCGTTCCAGCACAGGCACGATCTCTGGGGTTTTCTATTGTTTTTGCGGGACAAGATTTACCAGCTTTCCAGAAAGCATCGAAAGAAGAAGCTGCCTCTATCGGTGCTAACTGTAATATTAAACTGTGTATGAAATTAGAAGATCCCTTAGAAACTTGGGATTTTTTCTCAAAAAGTGCGGGTGAGGCATGGGTGACCAAGGTAGATGCTTTTCAGACCCGAGCAGAAAGTATCCTTAATAATTATGCGGATACGCGCAGTGCTTCCAGTGAAAAGCGTGCTCGAATCGATTTATTAGACCTTAAAGAACAGCGTGAGGGTGAAGCACATATTTTATTTAAATCGAAGATTATTCGTGCTCGCTTGTTTTATGCAAATCCAGCACCTGTGCAACGTATGCGTTTGAATCAATTTTTAAAAGTAGGATTACCCGTTAATCGGGTTATGGTCGATTTGCAGCGGCGCTTACAAGATTTTAGAAAGTTGATGGAAAAGGATGTTTTTTCCTTAGATAAACTGGATGAGTCTAGTGTGATTTCTGAGTTAGCGGATCGTTTGTCAGAAGAAACCGATCGAAAGCCAATTCAAGCAGCATTGCCTGCTTTATTAGCAATTCATGAGGCGGAGACGAAGGAAAGCGGCGAAGAACAGATTTTGGAGGAAGAAGAGGTTTTAGAGAGTGGTGAGTTAAATTTATTTACTAAACTCTCTCTCTCGGCGAGATTACACAATGTATTGCTGGTTGATGATTTGGAACAGTTTAGTGCGCCATTCTTAAGTCGTGGCATTACACAAGGAAAAATTGCTGTGATAGAGAAGGTATCAGGAAAATTTGAAAAACATGCCAGTAATATTGCGATTGAAATAGTTAAAGATATGGGCTTAGCAACCCATTACCCGCCAAGGATACCCCATATTTTACCTGCTGATGAAGTGGCGAAAGTGGCGGATGAACTTGTTGAGAGTATTAAGCAAGAACGTGAATCTAGCCAAAAAGAAAAAAGTGAGTGATGCATAAAACCTAAGGTACATGTTTAACTTATGAATTTATTTTATCGTTTTTTTATTTTAATTTTTTTGCTTATGGCGGGTTGTGGCACGCATCGCGAGCATTCTCTTTCTGTTCCAATTTCTGCGGCTTGTCAGGAGCAGTATCTGATAGATAGTCTTAAAAAGACTGGGGTGCAAATAATACAAGTCGGTGATGAGTTAAGGTTAATTCTTCCTAATCAGCGGTTTTTTATTAAAAATACTCCAAACTTGCAAGCGACTTCTTATCGCAGTCTGGATGAAATCATCACGTTGCTTAATCAGAAAAAAAACATCGGAATTAATGTGTTGGCTTATACCCCATCATTTGAGGATCTTAAACCCAATATAAGCTTAGCTCAGCAACAGGCACAAACGATAGTCGATTATTTTTTACAACAGGGTATAAAGTCCCGTCTTATTGCGGCAACGGTTTGGAAAGGAGTCAGTGTTAGGCAACGAGAAGGATCAAGCGCTTTTAATGATGATGGGCCGCGTATTTTTTCGATGGAGATAAGAACACGGTTGTTACAGCCTGAGGATAGTCAATAAATTTTCCTTTTCTAATAAAATTGGGGTATAGTCCGTTCAAATAAATCCTGATTAGATGAAGAGGGTAAGGTGGGTAACCGAATTGAACAGGTTCGAGCACGTAAAGGTTTTTATCGGGATAATTATAATCGGGTTTGTATAGGACTGCTGGTAGCGCTGATTATTATTTTACTACTGAGTAGTTTTGTCATTTATCTTGCTATTTTTCGCCCAGTTTCGGATTTTTATGCAACTTCTATGGATGGAAAAATAACTCGCTTGGTCTCTCTAGATTCGCCGGAGCGAGTACGTAGCTAATAAAAAAAATTGATAGAGAGAGAATAATGAAAGAAGATGCGCTGCAAATCGTTAAATTACGCAATGAGTTTTATCGTGATAATTATCGAAAGGTGGTTACTGCATTATTATTCAGCTTTTTTATCGTATTAATTTTAGCAGGCGCCTTATTTTATATTGTCACACATCCGCCAGAGCCACGCTATTTTGCGACTAGCGACGATGGTCGTATCGTTCCTTTGATTCCCTTTGAACAGCCTAATCTAACGGATTCTGCGCTATTGGAGTGGGCTAACACGGCAGCAGCTGCTGCCTATAGTTATAATTTTGTTAATTATCGACAGGCTCTGCAGCAGGCGGCAGATTATTTTACGCCAGAAGGCAAGCAAATGTTTTTTAGTGCGATAAAGAGCTCGAATAATTTACAAGCCGTGATCGCAAAAAAATTAATTGTGTCTTCTGTTGCAACCGGCGTGCCTGTGGTACTAGAGCAAGGTCTTATGGCGGGTCGTTATACATGGAAGGTCCAAATTCCCATGTTAATTACTTTTCAAAGTGCTAGCCAATTTTCTCAGCAAGCCGTTACTGTGACAATGCTTATTGTACGCGTTTCACCGTTGGAATCTCCTCGTAGCATAGGAATAGCACAATTTATTGTATCAGGAGGCGGTGGTATTACCGGTTAATGCATGAATAGACTTCTTTTTACAAAAAGTTATTTTTGTTTTGTTGGGTGGATGTTAGTGACATTGGCTATATTATTTGCTCATGTTGCAGGGGCGGAGGATGCGTCGAATGATTCACAAAGTCCATCATCACCTACGAAAAGTACTGCTACTGTAAAGGCTTCTGATGCGAGTGATTCGGGTGCTAATAGTGCAAGTGATGCTTCTGTTTCGGTTCAATCACTTAATAAAGCGGCTTTCGGGTCCATGTCGCAAACCATGTTGCCCATGACGCCTGAGCAGATTCAGCGATTAAGACTGTTGTTTAATCAAACACAAGCCGCTGCAGCTGCTACACCGGGCACGCCGCCGCGTCCAACGATTTCTTCGCAATACGTAACGTTAGATCCCGGTGCCACACCTTCCGTTATTCGTTTAGCGCAAGGTTATGTGACGACCTTAGCATTTCTGGATGCGACAGGACAGCCTTGGCCGGTTGATAATTATGATATTGGCAATCCGCAGGCGTTTAATATTCAGTGGGATAAAAAAAGCAATTTACTTATGATACAAGCGACATCCTTGTATAACGTAGGAAATTTGGCAGTGCAGTTACGGGGATTAGCAACGCCGGTAATGGTAACGTTAATTTCTGGCCAAAAAGCAGTGGATTATCGTATTGATTTGCGTATTCCTGGTAATGGCCCTAATGCTAAAACGCTTTTAGGACGTAGTTTGCCAACTAGCGCCGATCCTACACTACTCAATATTTTAGAAGGGATAGCGCCAAAGGGAAGTATTTCTCTAAAGATTTCCGGTGGTCCTGCACAAGCCTGGTATGACGGAGAGAGTCATTTGTATTTACGAACACGCTTGACGTTAATTTCGCCGGCTTGGATTGCTACGATGTCTAGCCCTGACGGAATGAAAGCGTATGAGATGCCAAAAGCACCGCTTATCTTAGGGTTTGAAGATGGTCAATCTATACAATTAAAAGTCCAAGGGTTTTAAGTATTCCTATGAATCTTAAATTGCAAAATATTACACATTTATTTAAAAACGTTCGTACGCGGACCATTATTATCGTAACGGGCCTAATTCTTTTATTTGCGCTCATATTTGGTTTGGGGCATTTAATAAATAAAACAGCACCTCCTGCGGATTCTTCTGTGCAACTAAAAGGTTCTCCTAATATTGAATCTATTCCAGGCGGACTTCAACAATCACCTTCGGCGGATTATCAACGTCTGCAGCAGCAACAAAATCTTCAACAAGCCGCACTAGCAGCAAAGACAGGGACTAGTGCTATACCTACGTTGCTAGATACTTCGCAATTTCAATCACAAGGAAATCAGCTAGGAATGAATTCCTGTTGCAAACCTTGTTCGTGTTGTAATGCTTGTAGTAATACTTCTTCTGCTTGTCTGAATCAAGCTTTTAATTCGTCGGGAATAGGAGGTTCTTTACTACAGCCTAGTCAGCTTAGATCGGGGACCTTGGTTTACGATTCGCACGGTAAAGTCATCGGTCGCTTAGGTGTCGATGGTAAAGTACGCAATCAAGATGGAGAAATTATTGGACAAGTGGGTCCTGATGGTTTAGTCCGTGCAGCCGATGGTTCTGTGATCGGAAGTGCAGCTGTTCCAGCGATTGGTGATCCTGTTTACGATGCAACAGGTCATTTAATCGGCCATGTTGGTGCGGATGGCAAAGTACTCGATGCACAAGGTCGCGTCATTGGTAGTGTAAGTCCTGATGGAACGGTTAGGGATCTAAAGGGCGGTGTTATTGGACGCGTTGCAAATGCTAAGACCCAAACAAATGCTATGGGGACGCCGGTTTATGATGCGCAAGGTCATTTGATAGGAACCGTAGGAGCGGATGGTAAAGTTAGAGATGCAGAAGGTCGTGTTATTGGTGAAGTGGGTGCTGATGGAATTGTGCGTGATGCCAATGGTAAGATAATAGGTAAGACCGGTGTCAGTAATGTGGGTGCGCCAATTTACGATGCGACTGGTCATTTAATCGGTCATGTTGGCGCGGATGGAAAAGTTAGAGATGCAGAAGGTCATGTCATTGGGGAAGTCGGCGCTGATGGAATCGTGCGGGATGCTAATGGCAAAATAATTGGCAAAACCGGTGTCAAAAATGTGGGTGCGCCGGTTTACGATGCACAAGGTCATTTACTAGGTACAGTGGGAGCCGATGGAAAAGTTAGAGATGCAGAAGGTCATGTCATTGGGGAAGTCGGCGCTGATG
>JAZKJD010000012.1:149619-168650 GCA_040384585.1 Pseudomonadota bacterium
AAGGTCATTTACTAGGTACAGTGGGAGCCGATGGAAAAGTTAGAGATGCAGAAGGCCGTGTTATTGGGGAAGTCGGCGCTGATGGCGTTGTGCGGGATGTCAATGGCAAGGTAATGGGTCGTGCTTATTTAGGCGGCCTCCCTAATAAAAAAATTGTTATTCCAGGGGCGCCGGTATATGACAATCAAGGAAAATTAATTGGAACAGTAGGAGCGGATGGTAAGGTCAGAGATACGCAAGGTAACGTCATCGGTACTTTAGATCGTGATGGCGTTGTACACAGTTTGGATGATCAGATAATAGGAAAAGTCGGTACTACCGCGCCTGGAACGCCTATTTATGACAAGCAAGGTCATTTAGTTGGAACGGTTGGTCGTGATGGAATCGTCAGAGACAGTCAAGGTAGAGCGATTGCACGCATCGGCACCGATGGTATTGCACGCGATGCGAAAGGCAAGCCTTTAGGAAGTACGACTCCACCTAGCGTTTCTCAATCCGCCACAAGCAATTCGCCAAATCCTAATGCTTCATTAGCTAACTTTACTCCGCAAAATTCTGTCAGTTTACTGCCCGATGCATCGAATAATCCGAATCCTGGATTACAAGCGATTCTTGATCGGCAAGCACAACAAATTTCTGCACAAAAAGCGGAACAATTACAAGAACAAATGCAATCATCCATGGCGACGCAGGCTGCCCAGTTATTTGTCGCTTGGGCTTCACCCACACAACAGTACGTAGCGGGTGTTCCTTCTTTGTCTGGCCAGACAGCAGGTGCTGGTGGTGCTACGAGTTTTGGTAACTTGACTACTGCTCCTCCAGCAGTGAAAGCAGGAACGATTATGTATGCCGTATTGTTGACTGCGGTGAATAGTGATGAACCGGGTCCTGTATTAGCGGAAATTGTACAGGGTAAATTTAAAGGGGCACGTTTAATCGGTACTTTAACGAATCAAGGGAAAAAAGTGTTGCTTGCCTTCAATACCTTGACCTTGGCGAAGTTACCACAGAGTATTTCTATTAATACGGTGGCTATCGATGAGAGTACAGCGCGTACGGCTTTATCTAGTTATACCAATAACCATTATTGGTTGCGTTACGGAACCCTATTTGCTTCTGCTTTTATTCAAGGTTATGGACAATCTTTTTTGAGTACAGGGTCTCCTTATGCAGGTGCTATTGTTATTGGCCCCACTCCCGTTGTTCCGCCCCTAAGTCCCAAAGCTCGCGTGTTTGTGGGTTTAGGTCAAGTAGGTGTTCAGTATGCATCTGCATTAGGGAGTATTTTTAGTACACCGCCCACGGTACATGTTTATTCAGGTACCCCGATGGGTATCTTATTTCTTTCTGATTTAGCGGCATTACCCACGTCGAGTTAGTGTCTAAATGTTTTAACGTTTTATAGTATGAGGCTACGATGGATAAAAAAATTGATAATCCAACTGATGAAGAAGAATACCAATTTCAAGAACCGGAGTCAGGAACACATTTTTCTGCTACCAATAATTCCTCCGGCTCGACAAGTCTTTTTGAGCGAATAAATCGACAGCATATTATTGCAGGTTTTATTTTTATATTTTTGGTTTATGGTGCGTACAAATTAGTTAATCACTTATTTCATGCTGTATTAATGAAACAACAAGCGATTGAAAAAGTTCAAAAACTAGCAGCAGCACGAACCCCTGTTAATAATAATCTTGATGTGAAAGCGGATACTGAAAGTAATCGTTTAGATCATCTAGCGCAGGGACAATTAGATGTTCAGTCGGCAATTCGCTCGTTGGACTCAGAAATATCCGATGTCCAAGCCTCACTCGCTAGTTTAAATAATCAGCTTGTGCAAGTAAACGATGAAATTCAAAGCTTAAATACCGGCCAAGAAGTCTTGATTCAAAAGCAAACGAAGCCAATAAGAAAGGTAGAGGAGAAGAAGAAAGAAACGCCTAAAGCGATTTATTATGTTCGTGCGATGATTCCAGGCCGAGTGTGGTTAACAACACAAGAGGGTTCAACGCTGACTTTGGGAATAGGTGATAAATTAACGGGCTATGGCATTATTGATGCGATTAATCCTGATCAAGGAATCATTACCTTAAGTTCCGGAGCGGTGATTGGTTATAATCCAGATGATAGATAACACATCATGTTGACAATAAAACCGAGTTTGATTAAAAGTTTTTGTCTGCTGTTGGCTTGCTTTCTGCTAAGCAGTTGTTCTGGGGTGAGGTTTCCTCGCGTTGAAACCATGCTGGTTAACGTAAGCAATGAATTTCCTGATATTTATCGTTTGATTACGGCAACAGCGTATATCATGGGTATTGCCTTTATTTTTCGTGGTGTTTATCAGCTTAAGGTATATGGAGATTTACGTACCATGATGTCGGTACAAACCAATTTTAAAGCCACGATGATGGTATTTTTTGCAGGTGCGGCCCTTTTATATGCCCCGACGGCCTTTAAAAGTATGCTTTTATCTACCTTTGCGACTACCAGTGTTACCGATCCCATGAGTTACCATTCTGCCAAAGGGCTTTGGAGCCCTGTTGCCTCACAAGCTGTTTTGCGCTTTATTCAATTAATAGGTACTATTTCTTTTATACGAGGTTGGGTTTATCTTACGCATACCTCTAGTCCTAACGGTAGAAGTACTTTTGGGAAAGCAGTGACGCATATTATCGCCGGCTTATTAGCTATTAATATAGAAGGGACACGAGAGATGCTACAAGCAAGCTTTGGCATTACCTAGAATTTTTATCGCTATATTGAATCATAGATCACTACGTTCGGAGAGTTACATGAAAAATAAATCCTTGATAAAAGAAATATCGAAGCGCATTACAATTTGGCAAGCTAAATTCGTAATGCTCGCTGTCCCATTTTTTTATTCTGAATTTGCTCATGCAGCGCCTGCTACTGATTTGGGATCGGTGGCAAGTACGTTAACCGGCTCTTTTGCAAATGTAGCTAGATTGATTACAGCAGGTGCATACATGGCAGGGATCGGTTTTGCAATGGCTGCCATGTTGAAATTTAAAGCGCATAAAGATAATCCTACCCAGATCCCGATAGGAACACCGATTGCGCTTTTATTTATTGGCGCTGCCTTGATATTTTTACCCAATATTTTTGGTATTGCTGGAAACACAATTTTTGGTGGAACCAGTGGAGCAGGTGGCGTTACGGGTACCACGGGTCTTTAAGATTAAAAATTGCTGGCACGGGTCCTGCTTAATGAGAACCGGAGCTAGAAGTGTAACAATGAAATCAAGTAAAGCTGCACAGTTCCGAAAGAGATTTACTATTTACCGAACATTTGTCGCGGTTATCATTTCTTTAGTGACAGGAAGCTATGCGGCTATTACCTATGCTGATGGGGTAAAGACTTTAGGTGAGATGGCCTTAACGATCACCTATTCGTTTTATGGTTTATCTAAGTTGATTACGGCAGGGGCCTATATGGCGGGTATGGGGTTTGTGATGGCATCGATGTTAAAGTTTAAAGCGCACAAAGATAATCCTACGCAAATTCCTATAGGAACACCGATTGCGCTTTTATTTGTAGGGTCTGCACTTATTTTCTTGCCGCATATTTTTACGATTGCTGGCGAAACGGTGTTTGGCGATACCAGTGGCGCAGCAGGTATTTACGGCACAACAGGTTTAACAAACAATTAAAAAAAAAACGTGTACCCACTTACATTAAATGTCAATCCTGAAGGCTGGCGCTTTTTTATGCGCCGTAAGTCGGATCCGCGCTTTACCGATTTTAGCCAAAAGATTTTTCATCGCGATCATTTTTCCTGTCAGTTTTGTGGAAGAGAATCTAGAAAGCATCAGGAAATTATTAATCTCGATCACAATTATTTTAATAATAAAGTCTCAAATTTAGTGACGAGTTGTGGTTTTTGCACACAGTGTTTTTTTCTGGAGTCGGTAGGGGCTGGAGGGTACGGCGGTGGCGTATTAATTTATCTACCGGAAATATCACAACGCTATCTGAATGCTTTCTGTCATGTATTATTCACTGCTATGGACAATAACACTGAATATAAAGAGACCGCGCAAAATGCCTATCGCCATCTCAAATTGCGTTCACAAATTATAGAAGATGAATGGGGTGAAAATATGTATGAACCCGCGCTATTTGGGCAGCTATTGATTGAGTCTGGTGATAAAGCCATTCTTTCAAGAAAAATTTTTGCAACGATTCGTTTACTTCCTTCGCGTGCCGCCTTTAAAATGGAAAGGGAACAAGATGTATTATGATACCCGCTTTTGCTGTTTTACAGCGTAGACTATGGCTAAATTACTCAATTCTTTTTTGGAAGGAGTCGATACCTTTCTTGCTTGGTTAAGCACATCGCTTAAACAAACTACGGAAGCTTATTGCGATTTAGAAACAGCAGATAGTTCCACGGTTATTGTAGCGCATGATGGCTCCTTGATTTCTTTAGTCAAAATTTCAGGCGTTACGCAATTAATAGGTAGTGCTGAGTTTGAGCGTTTACATGAAGGTTTAACATTAAGCTTGCAAACTGCCTTATCTCGTTCGGGTCACGCCTTACAAGTGTTGTTTCATTATGATAGACAGATTGTTGCTGATGTCATTAAAGATACCTTAGCACCGGGGCAACAAACCAGTCAGCGTTTAAGTTTAAATTTAACAGACTTATTTAAAGAGCGGATTTCTTTTTTATCTCAGCACTGTGCTTATGAAAGTGTTTACTTTGTTTTATGGACACGCCCAACGAGTTTAACCACGGAACAATATCAGCGCGCAAGCAAAGATAAACTTAAATTTATTCGCGATAAGAAAGTACCCCCTTTTCAACTCACGCAAAATGTCATTGCCGCTATTCCTGATTTACGTGACACCCATGATGCCTTTGTTCGTTCTGTCATTCATGATCTAGCCACTTTACACCTTGCAGCGAATCTTTTGGAAGTCCATGATGCCATCCATGCGATTCGATCCGTTGCTGATCCGGCCTTTACCGACAAAAATTGGCGACCGGCCTTACCGGGTGATAAGGTGTCGCTTAAAGAATATGATAAATCACGCAATACGATATCTGATCTCCTTTGGCCATCACTGGCTCGGCAGGTATTGCCACGTGACGCTGAAAGTCTTGATTTAAGAACAGTACGTCTTGGCGATAAAATTTATTCTTGTGTCTTTATTGATCTTTTGCCAAAGGAAATAAAGCCCTTTAACGCATTGTTGCAACGTACCTTAGCGGCAAGAATTCCCTGGCGGATTTCATTTTTTATTGAAGGTGATGGTTTACGCACGATAAAACTCAAATCCGTATTGGCATCGGTACTGAGTTTTTCATCAGCACAAAATCGTTTGCTCAGCGATGCGAATAATTTATTACAATATGTTGCTATCAACACCGATGACGCGGTCGTGCGCTTACGTGTGGCGGCGTGTACCTGGGCGCCTGAAGGCCAACTCCCCTTACTGCGAACGCGTGCGGCTGAATTAGCAAAGGCAATAGAAGGGTGGGGTTCTTGTGATGTGTCGGAAGTGTCAGGCGATCCCTTTGCTGGTTTGACCTCGACGATGCTAGGTCTATCGGCACATAGTGTGGCGACGCCGACAATAATCCCTTTCTCGCAAGTGGTTTACATGTTGCCTATCACACGCCCGGCTTCTCCTTGGAAAACCGGAGCACAGTTATTTAGGAGTCCTGATGGTAAGCCGTGGCCTTTCCAACCGGGTTCCAGTGAACAGACGACTTGGATTGATCTGATTTATGCTCGTCCAGGCTCAGGGAAATCCGTTCTTTCCAATACCTTAAATCTAGCACTTTGTTTAGCAGGTGGTTTGCAACGATTGCCTAGAATTGCAATTATTGATATTGGACCTTCCAGTAGCGGACTTATTTCACTACTGCGCGAAGCATTACCATTGGAAAATCGGCACTGGGTTGCTTACCACCGTTTGCGTATGACGGCTGATTATTCCATTAATCCGTTTGATACCCAATTAGGTTGTCGTTATCCAACTCCTCAAGAACGTAGTTTTTTAGTTAATTTTTTAACGCTATTAACGACACCATTAGGTACAGTTAAGCCCTACGATGCGATTTCTGATATGGCAGGACTCGTCATCGATGAATTGTATAAAAGTCTTGCCGATGATGAAAATCCCTATCCTTATACTGCTGGGATCGAACCACTGGTGGATGGAATTTTAGAAGAAATGGGTTTTATTCCCGACCAGCATACTACCTGGTGGGAAGTTACCGATGCGTTATTTATATCGGGTTTTCCGCATGAAGCGATGTTTGCACAACGTTATGCGATGCCTTTATTAGCGGATGCAGCCTCTATCTGTCGTACACCGATTATTGAGGATTTATATGGAAAAATTACGGCACCTACGGGTGAAAGCTTAATTAATGCCTTTGCGCGTATGATTTCCAGCGCAATTCGAGAATATCCCATTTTATCGCGTGTTACGCGTTTTGATTTAGGAGAAGCGCGTATTGTTTCGCTTGATCTAGATGAAGTTGCAAAAAGTGGCGGTGATGCGGCGGATAGACAAACTGCCGTAATGTATATGTTAGCGCGCTATGTGTTAGCGCGTCACTATTATTTGAGTGAGGAAAGTATTAGCGATATTTCCAGCCAATATCGAGAGTATCACAAACAACGTATTGCCGAATTAAGAGAAGATCCTAAACGTATCGTATTTGACGAGTTCCACCGTACTTCCAAAGCTAAGGCAGTGCGCGATCAAGTGGTTGTTGATATGCGTGAAGGCCGTAAATGGAATATCCAAATTGCATTATTGTCGCAGTCATTAGATGATTTTGATGAGGTAATGATAGAGTTTGCGACCTCTATTTATATAATGGATGCGGGACCTGCACAATCTGTTGAGAAATCGGCAAAGATATTTGGGTTATCGCCGACGGCGACGATTGCTTTACGAACACGTGTACATGGTCCTAGGGAAGGCGGCGCCACCTTTTTGGCGCAGTTCGCAACAAAAGAGGGTATGAATACTCAATTACTGACTTTAACGCTGGGTCCTATTGAATTATGGGCATTTAGTACCACGGTAGAAGATGCCAATTTGCGCAACAGACTTTATCATCACTTAGGACCCGTAGAAACTCGCCGTGTATTAGCGCGTTTGTTTCCTAATGGTAGTATCAAAAAACTCATAGAAAAACGTCTTGTTAATTTGAAGGAAGAACAGGGCCTCATTACCGAAGATTCACGTTTAGGCATTGTTGATCAAATTGCCGAAGAAATTCTTAACGCTTATACAAAAAACCCTGATTTCCAGTCATTGCCGATGTAACCTATACCTCGTTTCTCCCTTCTTTAATTGTCTCATAGTAAAGTCCAATGGATTATCGGTATCGGTTTTAGCCATCAGACGATCAACTCGGTTCATCCTATCAATAGCGGATGAATAACCAAAAAAAGATAGAATATTCTTAAAAATATAAATAATAACATTCGGATTATGATCAAGTTGATCGGGTTGGACCTTATGTTGTTTTGGTAAATCACTTGATGATGATGTAGAGAGTAAGCTACCCATATTTATGGGCATTTCTTTAGCCATTGAAAACACTTGATTCACCCAGGAGCTTGGTTTAGCGGCTGGGCTTCTAGAGGGCGCTAGCTCATCATTAGAAGCCAGCGTTTGAGTATAACAAGGTGATTCTATCGCTTGATGGCGTTTTTTTCTTTTTTGTTCTAAAAATGTATTTTTTATTACTATTTTTTCTTTCTGCAATTCTCTTATAATCCCTCTTGGAGTACAAGTGGAAGCGATACACTGAGTATTAACGACAGCATCCATAAAAATAAATACCATTTCCCTTGCTGGAGAGTAAGTATTCCAATTCGCTACTTCTACCAGCGTATTATTTTTATAGGATACTAGTAAATTATCCTTAATGACTTCCATACTGCAATCTAATGCTGATGTTCCCTTCAAATCGACTAAACCAATTTTCTGATTATGCATGGGTTGGTTATGATAAATCAGTAACCCTTTCTCACTGACAAGGTAATGTCTGAAGAAGCTGGGACGATTTGCTTTTTCTCTAAATTTTTTCGGTTTTATCACATGATTATTTAGTCGTATGGATAGGTCCCAATGTGCATGGACCACTGAATAGTAAGCTACTATAAATAAGGCTCTCTTGTTGGAAAGCAACAGCAAGTTTTCATTTGACTTCAGGAAAAGCACTTTCTCCGAATCAAACGTAAAGCAATTATAATGATTGAGTATATCAGTCGCATTAATACTAAATTTTCCATCTATTTTTAAATCATGAGAACAGTAGTCACGCGTTAGTTCTGCATTTTGTAGTTTATAATATTTTTTTCCGTCAAAGGTAATAGTGACATTTTTGTAATTTTTCAACAAGGTTACCTGTAAATTACCTTTGTTAATTTCTATGTCCCCTTCCGCGTTCATCCTAGTAGGTAGTCGCGATGCGCTATTTAATTGTATAAAATCGAGTAATCCATTCGCTTGACTAATGCTAATAGAACCGCTGTTTTTATCAAAGATATAAAGATGCTTGATATCCTCAGGCGCTTCCCAGTAAAAGCTGGAAGATTCCTTATCAGGATAGAAGATATGGTGACCGGTATCACCTATAATGATATGGTAATTTTTTCCATTTAACTGCTTGTTAACCCCAAAATGTGGGTTATTTATTTTACGTAAGTCAGTTAATAAGTGGTCTAAAAAATAAGCATCGTCATACAAGCTGATTAACTCTTCATATAATACGATATGACCGACATTTTTTATTATTTGTAAATTGGTTACCGTTTCATTATCGGTTCTGGTTGGTGTTACAAAGAAATCATCTGCTGTTTTAATGAGGGTTTGCTGTGCTAAACTAATCAGTTCAGCCTTGTCGTTATAAATAACGGTTCTATTATTGGCATAAGTTATTTTCACTATGTCAGTGAAATTCATGGGCAGCAATACGAGGCCATTCCCATCAATAAAATCGCCAAAATAAGCTTTTATGGTTGTGTTAGCATGCCTTGCTGTAATGACATCATTTCCACCGTGACCATCAACATAAGTTGCATGAGAAACTTTTATATCATTAGTTTCATTATTGCCAATAATAGAATGTATATTCTCTGAGTCTGTGAAGTTTTTTTGTATCGCCACGACGTTCTTTTGTTCAGAAGACATTCCTCCTAAGTAACAGGAAAACTGATTGCTTGCTATATAGAAAAAATTAGTCGTATTTCCTTGGATGATCGTACAATCTTCTAATAGATTGCTAAAGTGGTATCTATTGACGGTAAAATCATTTTTTATGATTTCAATATTCAGTATTCTTTTTCCCTGAAATATAATATCTGTACTATAGGGGACGGTAATTTCTGTATCGCTGGACGTAAGATAGTAGATACATTGATGCGGTTCGCGGAAATAATCCCTCTTATATATAACGGTATTATCGCAATCAGGTACATAGCGGTTAAAAAACCACCTTTCTTTGGTTTGACTCAGTAATACTTTATCTCTTCTTCTGTGGTCGCATTTCTGCTTTTCATCAGGTAGGCCCATATAATCACGTATGTTTAGGGTTGTTGCAGAGATATCATTCGCAACAGGGCCACAAGTGATCTCATAGATAGAGTCGTTACTATACAGATGTTGAAGAATTATCCTGTTATCCAAACAACTGGGTCTTTTAGCTGAGAGAATCGTTTCGTTCGGTTTAAATATAAAATCAAAGCAATTAAGCCATAGATTGGTTATCTTCGTGCGGATATTTGCATCAAAATCAATTTTAGTGATTTCTTCTTGAGAAGACCATTCGTATTTGTAGTTGCCACAAGAAGCCACTAACTGAGAAAGATCAGTACAGCGTTTTAAGCAAGCACTAATACGCGTTTTCTTGGTGATAAGTATTGGAGGCAAGGTTAGCACGATGACATCATAGGCTTCAAAATCTTTTACCGTTTTTGCTATATACGATTCATAAATATGTTTTGCTTTTATATCGCGTTCTATATACGCTGGTAATTTTTTCCCTAAGAAAAAATCCCAATAAAACTCGTGTTCTTCTTGGGCGGTAAGACTTATTTGTTCTTCCAATTTTTCCAATTCAAATTCTGATTGTATAAAATCACTTATTACAATAACAGCAACCGAGACAAGTGAACCTACTGGACCGGCAAATTCTCCTAGAACTCCTGCAGTTGATGTGATCTCTGTGACGAGAGCAGGAATATCTACGGCTATAAAAATAAAGTTAGTGGCGATGTTTAGAGCAGCAATCTTGATATCTATCGGATCGGTTGCCTTCTCTCGCGCTTTTATTGCTTCACCTAAGCCTAAAAATGCCCCAAAGTTTCCTATAGAGCGTCCTAGAATGGGAGCAAATCCTTTTAAAATCTTAAAACTATATTTTTCACTTAGTTTCAATACTTGGCCGGATAGCTTTTCACCCAGTTTAGGTAAGACCCAAAGATTTAACGCATCATAACCTAGTCCTTCTAGGTTACCATTGGCGATATGCTTACCTACTAAAAATAAGGTATAAGCAGAACCAGCGCCTTCGGCTACTTTTCCTATTTTTTCTGCAACTCCCGATCGTCTTAGAATATTTTTTATTTCTTCTTTATTCTCGCTATTTGTTTTAATTTCTTCTACAAGATCCTTGATCTCTGTATCGACTGAATTTAGATTGATATCGTTAACGGCGGCTATAAGTGCTTCCTCAGCATTTATATCAACAGGTTCATCTCGAGAGACTTGTTCAGAAACTTTTAACAGTTGATCATAGAACTCGATATTCTTTACATTGTTTGATAGTAGAACTGTATCAAAAGCCTCCCTAATACCTTGCTTTTCCCCAACAATATCTTCTTCATCACGTGAGTCTATACATAAGATAGCTTCTATATTGCGTTTTTTCCTCTCTCTAACACATTGTCTTTTGATAGATGGCTCATCATCAATTTCCATTTTTTCATCACTGTCTATATCAATCTCCATTGGGTGATTACTGTTTAGGTCTATTTTTTCTCGTAAGACTGTCAAATCGGAATTGATAGTTTTTTGATTTTGTTGTGGTAAATGTGATAGGTCAAATTGATCAATAGAATCCTGAAATTGATCAAGACCTGCATTACTGTTTCCGGCGAAATTTTCCAATAGGGCTTGGTAAAAAATATTGTTCCTTCCTTCCATGCTTACTTCCGTGAAGGGATACAGCAGCTGATTGTGATGCCACATTTCTGTTTGGCCAAAAAAATTCTCAGTATAATAATGGTATATTCCTAGTATTTCTTGTTTTTGCTCTTGAGAAAAGGAAATTTGTCTGCTTGCTTCACTTTTAGAAAAATCGACTTTATCCAAGGGGCGCAAATAATCTGCTTTGATCATCTGCCGACTCATTTTTACTGTTCTTGAATGAAGACTTGTGTCAGGATGGTTAGGAGTACGATGTTGTAATGTAGCAGATGCTATATCAAACACAATGCCTTCTGGTGATGGGTTATCACCTAAATCAAAGGATTTAACATGAAATCGTTCCTTATAAAAATATAGTTGTTTTAACACTTGATCGATATTACTGTCAGATATTTTCTTGCCATCAGCAACAACATATTTTCCTTGGGTATCATAGTAACTTGTACTTCGATCTCTTCCTCCACTCAGATAGATATCTATTTTAGTAGTAGAAGGAAATTCAGCTAATATTTGCTTAATAAAGGTGAGTGGCCCGGAAAGTCTATCGAAATGGGATAAAACGACTTTCTTAGTGATAGGATCATACGCCACGGCAACGACACATTGTTGAACATTGTAAGTGCCTAAATTATCCCCATTGCTAACTCCCATCTCACGCTGTAATACCACATTGGCAGTACTATCTATAGGGCCTTGAGTTAACTTATAGGCTTCACTGTAATGATAAGATTCGTGAATACTTAAATCATCGAAAGAAACTCCTGTCGGTAAAGGGGTTTGTTTCTTAAGTTCTCCATAAAGACTCGCTAATGCCAAATGAGCAAATAATCTTTCCTTATCACTTACGAGATTATTTATTAGAAGTGCTTTATTGTTATGTTCATGTTCAAAGGCTTTTCCCGCATTGATATAGGTAATGGCTAAAGATTTATAGGCTGCCTCAAGATTATCGTTAGTTTTCAAACGATAGAAGATTTTAATACTCTCTTCTATGTTTTCTTTTGCAGGTAGGTACCTCCCAGTGGTAGAGTAGGCAAGACTTAAATACCAGTGGGCATAAGCCAATGTATTATGTCCCGGAAAAACTTGCTCAAATAATCGAACTGACTCTTCCAGTTTATTGATGGCTTGTTGGAAATGTCCAGCATTGAAATCACCGACCCCTTCCTTATACTTTTTATTTATTGCCTGATACCTTGCGTCACTATGATCCATGAATAAGTGACTATTATCGGATTCGTGATAATCTGGAAAACTAGTTGGCAGTGTTGATTTTTCGTTTTTCCAAGAAAGATAATCGGATTGTTCTAGTACATGTTTTGCCTTTCTTAAGGCGTGGATATAATCCGGTGTTTGTTTTCCTAATGGTTGATTATCAAGTAATTGCTTGGCACGATCAGACGATTTTTTCGACATGCTGGCATGATAATTCAGTGTTCGTCTTCTTGATTCTTCATTACTGAGTAATGGTTTGGCACGATCAGATAGCCCTTTTGCATGGTTAAATAACATTTCTGCATCAGAAGACAGCTCGGTGATATGGGCGGCAGATAAATTTTTACTATCCAATGCCTCCCTTGCACGGTGGGATAATTTCTCGGCATTACTAGCAAGCGTCTTTACATGAACAGATAATTCTCTGATATTGGAAGACGGTATCGCTACCTTATCAGCTAACTCCTCTAGTCCGTTAGAGAAGTACTTTGCGAAATTAGATAATGCCAGTGCATTTTTCGATAATACAGCTGTGTTAGCAACTTTCTCACTATTATTTTCGTCTATTAATCTTTTTGCTGTTAGACTCAGCCTCTCTGCTGTGAGTTCCAACATCTCTGTAGCATTATCTAATATCACTAAGTTATGGCCTAATTCGGCATCCTTAATTAGCTTGTTAAGCATTTCAATGGCTGTATCACCTACATTATTGACGCTGTTTAGATCTTCCTGTGTAGCAACGCGTATTAAAAGTTTTAAACTTTCTAATCTGTTTTCTCCCTTACCGGCTTCCTGAACGGCGGTATGTATTGCGGTTAATCCACTGTTGTTCTTTATTTTTAAAAGCTCCATTTGAGGGAACAAATAATCTTTTTCCAGTAAAAGTTCAACGACATAGTTATTACCGTTTGTTACAGCAAGGTGTAGTGGCGTATCACCATGCTTATTTTGTAAATTAATTGCATCGATACGACGAATAAGAAGTTCGGCGATGGCCTTTTCTTTTTGTAGATTGGAAGATTTTGTATCTTTATCTCTGTATTTAGCCACCATATGCAATGCAGTATTCCCATCGATATCAGTTAACTGCAGATTGGCTCGGTGGGAATTAATTATTTCTTTGATAATTAATTCCTTTCTATGAATAACGGCCAGCTGTAAAGGCGAAAGTCTATCTTTACCCGATGCTTGATTAATATCTGCTCCCTTCTGAATAAGCATTTTTGCAATATTAGCGTTTATATCCTTTTCAAAACTGTCATCACGGATCACGGCTAAAAAAGGTGTATCTCCAGGATTCCCTAGGTTGGTATTAGCTTGCTTATCTAATAATAAGGCTACCGTATTCTCTTTTTCAGCAATACAAGCACAATATAAGGGGGTACGATTAAGTCGATTTTGAATATTAACGTCTAGGCCGGCTTTTATAAGAAGATCGATAACACGCGTGTTTCCTTCTTCAGGCGCGTATATAATCGCATAATGTAGAAGTGAGTTTTTGCTTTCTTCTTCGATAACATGAATATTTGTGTCACCTTCTTGTAAGAAGGCACTAATATCTTCTTCAATTTCCTCTGATTCGCTTCCATTATCAATGGCATCATTAATTATGTCACATACTGATTTATATAATGCTTCAAATTCATTTGTAGGTAATTCTGTTCGCATCCGCTTTCCTTATTTTAATTATCTGGCGAGATTAATTTATAGAATATCTAAATTCGATAACAGTTGCTATGAGTAACTGCTACTGATAATGATTAATTTGGACATACACGTTTCGCAAATAGAGCAAAAGTATAATGTATAAAAGAAAAAAATAAGGGAGAGTTTTAAAACGGTAACTAACTAGGTATGACTTCGATTCGTAAGGCATGGATCTCTTTCATGGTATTCCCGAGGGCTAAATAGACTAAACGATGACACTCTACTAATGATTTATTTTGAAAGAGTGGTGAGGCTATACGCACGGCAAAGTGTCCAGCGCCTTCTTCTGTGTGGCCGATATGTTGTTCCCCTTCATCGATGATATCGAGAAAGGTAGGGGCTAAGGCTTGGGAAAGCTTTTTTTGTAAGATTGAAATACGGTGACAGGTTTTATTATTTTTCATGTTTTTTCATCGGATTGAATGTAACGGCCTAGATAAATGGCTTGAATAAAAATAAATAAAAAAGTGATTCCTAAGAAACCAAATAGTTTAAAATTAACCCAAATATTGGTATCAAAAGAGTAGGCTACCCATAAGTTAATGCCTCCCATGAGCGTAAAAAAAATAACCCAGTTTCTATTTAGAGAGAACCAAACCGCTTGAGGTAGCTTGATATTGGTTTCCAATAGATGCTGTATAAGAGGTTTTTTAGCAAAATACTGTGATATCAATGCAGCGCAGGCAAGTAACCAATAGAGGACAGTCGGTTTCCATTTGATAAATAATTCATTATGGAATAATAAGGTACTACCACCAAATAATAGGATGAGGATAAGACTAATAAGTTGTATACTAGGGAGTGACCGATGTTTTAACCAGTAGCTCATGACTTGAAAAAGGCTGATTAAAATAGCTGCTGCTGTGGCGATATAAATTCCAAAAAACTTATAAATAATAAAGAAAGCAACAATGGGTAAAAAATCGAAGAGTAGTTGCATTTGCGTGAAAAAATGGCGGAATTTAATTATGTATAGTATATAACAGTACCCTTAGTTTAGGAAAGAGTTCTAACGGTGAGTCAGTTTTTTAAAATTCATCCCGACAATCCCCAACTCCATTTGATACGCCAAGCGGCTAGCTTGCTGATGAAGGGAGGGCTTATTGTTTATCCAACGGACTCAGCCTATGCGTTAGGCTGTCATATTAGCAATAAAACTGGTATTCAACGACTTCGCCGACTTCGTGAGCTAGATGATCGGCATTCTCTGACCTTGTTATGTCGAGACCTTTCCGAACTTGTACTTTATGCTCAACTTGAAAATCCAATTTTTCGATTAATAAAGGCCAATACGCCAGGTCCCTATACTTTTTTGTTACCAGCAACCAAGGAAGTGCCTCGTACTATTATGGATACTAAACGAAAAACAGTGGGAATACGTATTCCTGATAATAAAATTGTTCATGCGTTGTTAGAGATGTTAGATCAAGCCTTAGTCAGTAGTACGTTGATTTTGCCTGGGACAGATTTACCCTTATTAGAGCCTGAAGCGATGCGTGATATGCTAGGCAAGCGCGTTGATTTAATTATCGATGGCGGACCATGTGGTTTGGAACCAAGTACAGTGATTGATCTAGTTGATTATTTCCCTAGAATTGTTAGAAAAGGGAAGGGGGACATTACTCCTTTTCAATCAGTAGAAGCTCGCTAGTATTTAAAAATCCATATTTTATGGCCATCATCGTGCTAAATGGCAATACCTCTAATACAAAAAATTTAAGAGTGCTCTATGAATGTTCGTACACGTTTTGCACCAAGTCCTACAGGATATCTACATATAGGTGGCGTAAGAACTGCCTTATATTCCTGGTTGTATGCAAGAAAAAGACAAGGAGAATTTATCTTACGTATTGAAGATACCGATGTAGAGCGTTCAAGTCCTGAAGCGGTAGAGATTATTTTGGCAGGGTTACAGTGGCTAGGTTTAGATTATGATGAAGGTCCTTATTTTCAAAGCCAACGACTGTTTCGTTATCAAGAAGTCTTAAATCAGCTGCTTATTGAAGACAAAGCCTATCGTTGTTATTGCTCAAAAGAAAGGCTTGCTAACTTACGTGCAGAACAATTAAGCCAGCAGAAAAAGCCGCGCTATGATGGCTATTGCAGAGATCGCAAAACAATAACGCCTAATCAGCCCTATGTTATCCGCTTTCGTAACCCTTTACAGGGAGAGGTTGTTGTTGAAGATCAGGTTCATGGAACGGTTATTTTCCATAATGAAGAGTTAGATGATTTGATTATTGCAAGAAGTGATGGGTCACCCACCTATAATTTTACTGTGGTTGTCGATGATTGGGATATGAGAATTACGCACGTCATTCGAGGTGATGATCATCTTAATAATACACCACGACAAATTAATTTGTTCTTAGCTTTAGCGGCTGATTTGCCCATGTATGCTCATGTGCCGATGATCCTTGGGCCCGATGGTAAAAAACTTTCTAAACGACAAGGTGCGGCTAATGTGTTGCAATATAGAAAAGAGGGATATTTACCCGATGCATTGTTAAATTATCTCGTGAGATTGGGTTGGTCGCATGGTGATCAAGAGATTTTTTCGCGTAAACAACTGATCGAATATTTTGATATCAGCGATTTAAATAAAGCGCCGGCTGCTATCAATGTAGATAAATTGATTTGGTTGAATCAGCACTATTTAAAAACCGATGACCCAGAACAATTAGCACTATTATTAGAAAAAGAAATGGACGGCTTAGGGATTAATACTCAAGGTCCTGCGTTACCTGATCTAAAAGAAATTGTTATTTTGCAACGCAATCGCGTCAAAACATTGCGAGAAATGGCCGAAAAAAGTCGTTTTTTTTATGAAGATATCTTTCCTGATAAAAAAGTCATTCCTCAAGAAATTTTACCTGCGTTAAAAGTGTTACTAACTCATCTTAGTCAGCTACAAAACTGGACTGATGATGCGTTGCATCAGGTGCTACTGGAAACGGCAGATCAATTTTCTTTAAAACTAGGAAAACTAGCTCAACCATTGCGTCTGATGGTAACGGGTAGTCAGGTTTCTCCTCCCATGAATACTACTTTACGTTTATTAGGTAAAAGTGAAGTCTTGAAAAGAATGAACCAGAATTTATTATGAATTTTATTTAACTAGAGCGTTTCGTCATTAAGCGAAGATTATGGTCGTAAAATACAGAAGATCTACGTTTTATGGCCACGTGCCAAATGACGATACACGCTAGGGTCTGCCAAAGTTCTAGGTCAGTTGACAAGCTTTTCTTTCTCAACCTAGAGGCGGACTTTATTTTTTGGGGCTATAGCTCAGCTGGGAGAGCGCTTGCATGGCATGCAAGAGGTCAGCGGTTCGATCCCGCTTAGCTCCACCAAATTAAATCAAACACTTACATCGATTGTCAGTAAGTTGTGGTTAGCTGGTAGTTGGGATTGCCGTCCCTTCTATCAGCGCTGTATTTAAGCTATAAGTATGTCGGTATATCGATATATTGTCAACTATCTATTTTAAATATTTTTCGTTTTCTTTTAAAAGTCGTTCTATTGCCTCTCGACACAAATCTGCCATAGCAACATTTTGCTTCAAAGCGAGTAATTTAAGCTTATAATGCATAGAGTTAGGTAATCTTATTATGAATTTTTTATCTTCTTCTTTTTGAGGTTCTTTCTTTAAACTTTTATCAATCATCAGATATTCTGCCATCTTTATTTCGATATGTTAGTATATCTATATTTCTTTGATTATTCTATTTGTAGTTTCTTTAACTTGATAAATAGTCTTCCATGGGATACAATAATATGAAGGAAGTTTTTAAGAAACAAATTGAGATTTATGTTGAACAGAATGGGCAAGCCCCATTTATTAACTGGCTAGAATCGTTAAGCCCTCCTATTAGAGCTCGGGTTAAAGAACGGTTAGACCGGGTCACTTTAGGCAATTTGGGTGATTATAAAAAAATTAATAAGGATATTTTAGAATTAAGATTATCTTTTGGCCCGGGGTATAGAATTTATTTTTATCAGAAAGGAAATAAAATTATTCTACTTTTATCTGGGGGAGACAAGTCAACACAAAAAAAGGATATAAAAAAAGCGATTAATTACTTAAACGATTATTTATCTGAGTAACATATGAAAAAAAGCATTGATTACCAAGAATATCTAATAAATTCTCTTAAAAACCCACAAGAAGCATCAAATTATTTAAATGCAGCTTTGGAAGGGGGTGATATAAAAGTATTTTTACTAGCACTATCAAATGTTGCTAAAGCACAAGGCGGTGTTAGTAAGCTAGCAACTAAAGCCCATAAAAGTAGAACCAGTTTATATAAAACTCTTTCTATTGAGGGTAATCCTTATCTTAAAAATACTAATGAAATACTTTCAGTTATGGGGATGCATTTTGTTATTCAGCCTAATAATAAAAATATAGATCATTTATGATAGGATTATAAAGAGGATATTATGACCCTGGCACAACAGTTAGAACAAAAGGGTCTACAGCAAGGCCTACAACAGGGCCGCAAAGAAGAAGCTCTAGCCATAGCTAAAAATCTCCTGGCTGAAGGCATCTCATCTCAAGCTGTTCAAAGATTAACCGGATTATCTGAAAAAGAAGTGATGGAACTAGCGTAAAAGTTCTATTTATAAAATAACAAGGAGGTTCGATTCTATGCGCTATCCCCTTAACCCGGAATTTGATGCAAAACTAAAAGAAGCGTTTGATGAAATTGGTTACCCTAAAGAAGGGCAAGAAGTGCTTTTAGAATTAATGGATCGTGCTGCCTTGGCTTTCTCTGATAAAATATGTTTCCGTATCGCCAAAGACCTATTAGAAGAAGGTCTATCTCCTGAAAAAATTAAACGTAAGCAGGTCTCATTAAATAACTATAGCAAATCACCATAGGCTTTATAGTTAAAT
>JAZKJD010000013.1:0-2010 GCA_040384585.1 Pseudomonadota bacterium
CCGTTCAATTTGAACGACGGTTTTATCAACGTCTCGCTTCTTAGTGTCTAAAAAAACGTTGCAAGATCACAATTGGGAGGATGGTCTTCTTTTGAAATAGTCTTGCGCTATGCGCATTTAAATAGTGACCATCTTAAGAAAGCAGCGGGGAGAATTGTTACAAATTCCCTACATCACTATCAAATTGCTTAAGTAGGAGTCTAGCTGGATGAGGTGTAAACTGTTAGAATGCGGGGCCTCACAAGGGTATGCGCCCGTAGCTCAGCTGGATAGAGTACCAGGCTACGAACTTGGTGGTCGGGAGTTCGAATCTCTCCGGGCGCGCCAAAATTCGTATGTTTTTCAATGACTTAGCTGGTCCAGCTAAAGGTGAATTCTAAATCCAAGTGCGACAGAAAGTTTTATGATGCTGTAAAAAGAGGCACGTTCAGAATGTAAGTGCGAATTTTTTGTAAACTACTATCGAAGAAGTAGCCAATAAAAAGACTAAATCTAGGTAGTCAAAATAAGTTAGTAGCACCTCTTCTTCCAGGCAAGGCAATTGATATAAATTGCCCCTGCTCTCGGCACGCTTGTCCAATTGTTCCCGTATAAAACCAGTCGAGATGCCACGGCTGTTTGGCAACGCTCTTTTTTTACTTAGAGTAAATTGTAGCATCTTTGAAGTATACTCTTGTTTCAAAAAGCACCCGGTTTGATCACTGGTTTCTGCTGTATATTGAGCTAGTGCGGAGATGTTCGACAATAACGTGAGCGCGTGTAACCAGCTCAGTAAACCTGTAAGCCTACAGTCTTCCGGACTAGAGAAAGGACCATTTTGTACATACAGGATAAGGTCCGGAGATACTCTGTGAAATGAATCAATTCCCTGCTTTGTTGTTTGCAGCAGTCCTTGGACCATTAGAAGCCAAGCAAAATTTCTGCTAAGTTCCTCTAAACTTTCCACCTGTTTTTCTATTTCTATCGGATCTTGTTGAAAAAGATCACGCGGTCTAGCAAAAGTAGAAAATTGCTCACAGTAGTTTTCTATATTAACAAATATTTCTTGTTTTACATCGTTTTGATTAATAGATAAATACACATGGAGCACGTTGAACGTTTGGAGTAGTGAGTCGTAGGTGATTTGATATGTGACTAAGTTGGCTATATTTTGGTTTGACAAATCATAGGGAAACACGCAGGAACGTAATAATTTGAACCACTCCATTGCGCACTTATAATGCTGTCCTACAAAGGAATCGGCTGTCGTAATAGGGCCTGATAGAAGTTTGCCTTCTTCTCCAGAAAGACAGGGAAAATTGTAGTGCTGCTCACTAAATGGGGGATTGGAGCAGAAGGGCACTTTTAAAATCATGGTTGGAAGCACATTGTTAAGTTCTAACTCCCAACTCATTTCGCACGGCATGGCGGTTTTCTCAAACAATGACGTTGTAAGTTTGCTTATAGTCTGATTGTTCTTATAAGGTAACAATGCAGCGGACGTCGTTGCCATGACAGCTTGTGTAGATGCTGCAGGACTGTACGGAGTAACATAACCCTGATGAAGTGAAGTAACCTGTTGAGGCAGGACAGTAACATCGTGCATAAGAGTAGGCATCCAAGCCAATAGCACAGTTTGAAAATCACTATGAGCTGGATTGTCATACACCTGAAAGCCGGTGTTGTGGAAATAACTTAGCCCAGAGGAATTATCCACGTACGGCAGCAAGCTAGTAGATTGCACAGACTGTAGGGTTGTATCAAAAACCTCCTCTGCTTCATTAAAATTTCTTTCTCTTGATGCGAGTTGATTTGTTTTTTTCTTTGGCATATAAAATCACTCCAATTCTCTAATTCACCTAAAGAACATTATACATATTGAATATGATGGAAAAATGAAATACTTGATTTGTACAAATAAAAAACTTTGCACGCTACAAAAATTAGCCGTTTTTTCAATAGCTTACTTCATACTAATAAGCAGGTCTCATTAAATAACTATAGCAAATCACCATAGGCTTTATAGTTAAA
>JAZKJD010000014.1:0-39444 GCA_040384585.1 Pseudomonadota bacterium
CGCGCTCGCAATGACGAAAAATGCTTTACTATCGCTTCAACCAAAAATTAACTGTCTTTTCAATAGCTTACTTCATCCTAATGCATTTTTTGTAGCGTGCAAAGACGTGAATTCAGGGCAATCGCGCTATAAACCCTTTATATATAAGGGATGAAGCCTGAATCAGAATTCAAAACTTAACTAAATTTAACAATGATTTTTTCGCTTTTGTTTGAAAATACCGAGAAAACATAGCGCGATTGCCCTGGACGTGAATTCTAATTAGAGGTGCCCTTAATCATCCCTTAAGGCTAACACCTTATTCTCTGCCGAGTGCCCATAGTTAAAAATATTGTTTTTTCAAAGTCTAGCAAGCTGTATCTAATTACGTGGTAAAAACCAATATGAATTTTTCAACACACTCATTGTCTAATTAATTATATGACTCTTCTAGATCAAAAACAATCGACTCCTAATCTTACAAATAGCGTAGAAAATGAACAGGCGGATAATATCTATCCGTTTATTATAGATTGTAGCATCAATGAAAAAGGAGATATTATTATCTATGAGATCCAACCATTTATTTATTCTGGATTCGGGAGAAAAAATTCAGAACTTAAAACGGCTTTTGAAAAAGCTTTTCCTGAAATTTCTGTTGAAATAAAGTGCAGAAAACTTTCTTTTACCTCGAAAGGGGAAACTAATAAAAAAATGCTTATCACGGATAGCTATTATCCTTTAAATAACCCAAATACTTATGACTATATCCACACACCTTTTAAGTTTGTGCTAGATGGACTATGTAATAAAATAAGTCAAAGGCTTTATTTACCTCCTGAAGCTTCTCCAGAATACACCTTGTTCGATCTATCTTTAGATACAAATCAAGAAATAAAAAGAGTAATCAGCTTTTTTAAACAAAAAAATATAACTAAAATAGTTATAAAGCACCCTAACTCATTTGAGGGTAAAGGTAACGTATTTATTGATTCTATTCAGAATGAAAATGCGATAAAGCAAGGGGTAAAAAAAATAAAAAGAATTTTTAGTAGTACTCAGAGATCTCTCCCCACGCATCTGCTTGTAGAGGAGCAGAAGATATTTCCAAGAATTAGTAGCAAAACGAAAGATAAAAAACCGGTTTTTATAGTCTACAGAGTAGTTGGAATAGCAAATAGTAATGGAGTTTTTGGATACTTCATTGCTACAAAATCGATTTCAACCGGTATTGATTCTCATAAACGAAGCGAATTAAAATGTTATTTTGGTGAGGAAAAAAAGAAGGTAATAGGTCCTAAATGGACTACTAGATATTGTGGTACTAAGGATAAATACTTTAATCTAGGTAATAAAAAAATTATTATAAATTCAGAAACTTTAAACAAAGTTTTTAAATCAACTTACAAGTTTTATTGTGATTTAGACACTACGCTCTTGAAGTTTAATGAAGATCACTATAACCCTTTAGTTTTAAATAAAAAAAATAGCGATGAGCTTTCTGATCCAGAGTTTAAAAAAATACAATATCAGGAACAGCTTGATAAAAAAATATGTGAAGATTTGTTTTTACAATTAAAAAATCTAGGTTTAGTAAATTGGATAAGAATGGGTAACAAAAAAGAAAATCTTGTTATTCTCATCTCAATACCAAAAAGAGAAAAATCCTTAAAAGATTCTTTAAGGGCTGCAGGAGCTAGATCTTCACCAGGCTTCTTTCTTTTCCTATCTAGTAACGTAACGATTACTATTAAGTTGGCTAGTTACCGTATTCTTATAGATTCTATTAAACCAATCATAACCAAGGCTAAAAAAGAAAATGAAAGCTCTGTACGCTACAAAAATTAAAAAGCGGCAAGGGTGACAGTAAATGCGACTTCTTTTTGTGGCGAAAACCAGAAAAAAAGTGCATTCGCTGGCAGGAGCTATGCCAACCACTTCTTATCCTATGAAAATCCAATATATTTTCTTTTATCAATCACTTAATTGTTAAATCCTGTTTTTTTGTAGCGTGCAAAGAAATGAAAGTGAAGATTCATTAAGGTATATCTAACAAATACACAGCGCATACTTACCCCCACCTCCAAGCTGAGATCCTTTCCGCTTGCATACTATGAATTAATAAATCAAAAAATCCAATCACGTGGTACTAAAAACCTTTCTACCAACTCTGATTCAGGAGAACCTGGTTCCGCTTGCCAATGATACTGCCAATTCGCCTGTGGCGGCAGTGAAGTCAAAATAGATTCGATTCTACCGCCACTTTGCAAACCAAATAAAGTCCCTCGATCATAAAGGAGATTAAACTCCACATAACGACCGCGACGATAGGCTTGAAACTGTCGTTCCCGTTCTCCATAGGATTTTGCTTTGTGTCGCCGTAGGATAGGGAGATAGGCTGATAAAAAATGATCGCCAATACGTTGCATAAAGGCAAAACAGGTCTGAAAATCCCACTGATTGAGATCATCAAAAAAAATGCCACCAATACCACGCAACTCTTTACGGTGTTTTAAATAAAAATATTCATCACAATTTTTTTTGTATTGCGCATAAACATCCTTACCAAAAGGATCGCAAGCTACCTTAGCCGTACGATGCCAATGTTGGCAATCCTCTAAAAAAGCATAATAAGGCGTTAAGTCAAATCCACCACCAAACCACCAAACAGGATCTTTTTTATTGCTTGGTTTGAGTATAATAAAGCGTAAATTCATATGCACAGCCGGCACATAGGGATTGCGTGGATGAATCACTAACGAAAGGCCCATGGCTTGAAAAGGTGTTGCTTTGCATTGCGGATGTCGTGCTGTCGCACTAGCAGGCAAATTCACGCCAGAAATATGCGAAAAATTAACGGCACCTCGTTCTATCAATTGGCCTTCTGTCAAAACACACGTTTTTCCGCCTCCCCCTTCTTCGCGCAACCAATCATCGGCTATAAATTTTTCCTTGCTATCTTCTTTCTCTAAGGCAAAACAAGTATTTGCTTGTAATTGCAACAAATAATCCTTGATAGCAGGAATAATTAGTTCATAATTCATAGTAATTTTTTTACAGTCTTACAGCATTTTAGCTCAGACAGTGAGGAGTGACAAATGGGCGCTTACTTTTTTGTGAACGATGGCCTGGATTAAAGCTTTCCATATTATCGCCATGGTAGCGTGGTTTGCCGGTCTATTCTACCTACCCCGATTGTTTGTCTATCATGCACAAGCCAAGGATACCCTAAGTCTTGAACGGTTTACCCTCATGGAGCATAGACTGTATTACTTTATCATGGCTCCTGCTGCTTTACTAACGATCATGCTGGGGTTTTTATTAATTAGCGATTCGCCCATGTACTATTTACATGCGCGATGGATGCAAGCAAAGTTATTCTGCGTCTTATTACTGATTATTTTTCATCTTTATTCTGGAAAACTCCGCAAAGACTTTAAACAAAATAAAAACCAACATTCCACTCTATTTTATCGGTTTTTCAACGAGTTCCCTACGCTGATGCTGATTGTCATTGTCATTCTTGCTGAAGTCAGACCTTTTTAGGGTACTGGTAATTGAATTGGTACTATTATTTATGGTAGCCTTGCCTGATTACATCAGAAAATGGAGTTTACATGAATATCCGTATCCCGATCTCAGCTCTCCTATTGCTATTGGTGTCGCAACTGGTGTTGGCAGCAGTTCCTGGTGTACTGCCGCCTGAGTATTTGCGCGTACCTCAATGGCAGAAATGCGTGGACAAAATCGCTTGCAGTAATGCAAAATATCTCTGTTTACCGAAAGTAAAACCTAGCGATTGCCCTCTTGAATCTTGGGAACAATTGACAAGCAAACACTTGATACCCTACTGTTCCGAAGGCTGTAACCGCTTCTTACAAAAGCACTGATTTCTATAGAAGAACAAGCTATTAGCAACAATTTGTCTAAAACATCAGTATATTAGCATGGGCAGCTAACGATTTGATTGATCATCTAGAGAATAATCAACCACATGGGTATGCTGCCTTAGGTGTTGGAGACAGCAGTGGTTTATAGAGCCAAAAGGGCAAATACCAAGATATCAAGAATTATAGCGCTACCATTTCAAAATCTTCTTTCATGGCGCCACATTCGGGACAGCGCCAGGTAAGAGGCACATCATCCCAACAGGTTCCAGGAGGAATGCCATCCTCCGGCCAACCTTTTTCCTCCTCGTAAACAAACCCACAAAGTAAACACATATATTTTCTAAACACTTTAGCATTTTCTAGCATTTTTCAACTCTTTTTAAATAGATTGCTTGCACAAGCGCATTACCAGCCCATCGATAGGGTTTACCATACTATCCCTAGGAAAGTGACGTAGCAAGACCCCCGGCCCCAGGCAAACTTCTCAATTCTTGTTGTGCTTTCTGTTTATTTTCCTGATGAGGTATCGACCTAGAAAAAAAAGAAAATGTCTTTAGGAAACTTCTAGAAAATACCGTATTCCTTGCAACACGAAAGGCAGTAAAAAAAGTAGGCTTTCTTTCTACTATCTCCTGTATAGAAGGAGAATTAGCTTCCAAGGGAAGCACTATTTTTTTATCTTGTTCTTGCGAGAAACTCACAGAAAAATAACGTTCCACCATGCCGATAGCGCCTAAATAAGCCGTACTCTTTATCAGAGGAGCAAATAAATGCTGTAAAAATAATTGGTTCACTCTCTCTGTCACCCCTGGCCAAAGTTCAGGCTTATCTGACAACTCCCATAGATGATAAAAGCCATACTCCATTTCCGTGATCATTAAAAAAGCGATAATGTTTATACATTTTTCAGCGGATTTATTGACTCTATTCTTCACACACGCCTTGATAAGACCTTCAACAAGTGAAATAGTCGATAGTAAGCCAAAAAACACAGGATTTAAGGAGGCAAAGTAAACTAAGCTAACCCTAGGTAACAGCTTTAATAACGCTTTCAGATAAGCATGCGCCGTGCTAGCATCGACAATACCTTCAAAAAAGCCTTGGCAAAGCGGTAATGTCAGAGAATAGTTAAGGGATCTCAGCAAAGAAACAGAATCCATTGAGGATTGACTGTGGCTTACATCTGTTTGCATCGTTTTATTTAAAGTAAGAGAAAAGCGTCTAAGTCTATCCCCACGATAGTCCGAATCACTAGTATTAGAACGGTCAATATCAAATAAAAACCGAGTGAATACATTTTCTTTTACCAACAGACGAATAGGACGTGTGATGGTAATGAATTGATTGAATATAGAAACATTCAATTGGAAACTTTCTAATTCGGCTATTTTTCCAATCAATAGACAATCTGAACGTAAACGGATATCGCTGCCTACGCTAAGTTCCGTTTCATTTTGTTTCATAGCACAATAAATAGGGCCATTCAAACTCACTATTTTTAAAGCCTCTGCTATATTCTCTACAAAATAGTTAGATTGTGTTATCTCTAGGGTCGCATTTTCTTGAGAAAGAATAGAATAATGAAAACCTTCAGCATTTTTCAAACTATTTAGTAATTCAGCTAGCTGGACCTCATCCCGGTTGAGTCGCTCAATACCACTGATTAAATAATAATTGGGAAGCTCAAAGACACGCTCTGATAAACTATCAGGCGCTATCGTATAAATAGCCGTAGCGAGTGCTGCGAGATCTTGATAGGTATAAAGATTAGGATAGCCTGAATATTTTTTTAATAAATAAAAATAAGTTTCTTTCATTTCCTCTGAAAATGCATAATCTTCCAGTAATATTTCAGTAATTCTTGTTTCATTTAACCTCCGAAAAGGCTCTAACATTTTTACAGGGTAATGCTGAATGGAAAAAAGTGAGGCGGGTGTATATTCCATGGTTTGAAAAACACTACCATAAGAATATAGACTCAACACTTTTGACATTTCCCCCTTGCTTATATTATTAAGATCGGGCTTAGATATATCAGTAACTAATATATTATTGGTTTCTTCTAGCATATGCGCATGTTTAATTCCTAGCGCATGATTGATTTCATGTAAAATGATTCCCGCGCCAAACTGTTTAAATAATGGATGTTCACTATTGCAAGTGATAGTGGAAAAAGGAGGCAATTCGATAATATCGCTTTCCCTATCTTCAAGAAAAAATTCATACAAAAATCCCTTATTTTGGTAGCTACAAACTCCCGTCGTGTTAACCTCCGATAGTGAATAACTAAAAACGATAGAATTTCCGTATTGGCGCTTCAAAAACTCGATATCTAAAGAGCAATTCTTATTGTGTGAAATTAACTCCAATGGCTTATAAACAATGCGGGAAAGTCCTAACTGATTAAAATTTTCTATGGCTATTTCTATTATCCCACTATAATAGGGATCTTTTGCCATTTCTTTTGAATAATCATAGCTTAGTGTTAAGATATTATCTTTACTACTAGACCATAATTCTTGTAATGCTTCTTTAGATTTGAGGACAACACGTTTATTCCGAATAACTTTTTTTTTTGCATAGTAAACTCCTTGTTATATTTAAAAAAATGACACGCTAAACAATAGTGACAAGCTTAGAAAATCAAGACGAGAAGAAAAATAGTATATAGCACTTATTTTTGCATATCAAATAACGCATTAATAAATTCTTTAGATGAAAATACCTGTAAATCATCGATACCCTCACCGAGTCCAATAAAGCGAATCGGTAACGCAAGCTTTTTCGCAATGGAAAAAACCATACCCCCTTTTGCAGAGCCATCGAGTTTAGTCAGTGCTATTCCCGTTATTTGGATAGCTTTATGAAATAGCTCTGCTTGGACTAAGGAATTTTGACCCAGGCTTGCATCCAGGATCAACAAGGTTTCATGTGGTGCAGTTGCATCTAATTTTGCTAGTACTTTTTTTATTTTATGCAACTCTTGCATCAAATTCTCTTTCGTGTGCAAACGACCGGCGGTATCGGCAATTAAGACATCGATATTTCGCGCTTTAGCGGCTTGTAAGGCATCATAAATTACAGAAGCACTATCAGCTCCCTGATGTTGAGCGATGAGAGGCGCCTGATTTCGTTCCGCCCATATCGCTAACTGTTCGGTGGCAGCGGCACGAAAGGTATCCCCTGCGGCCAACATGACTTGTTTTCCTTGTTTTTTAAAATAATGCGCTAATTTTCCGATAGTGGTAGTTTTACCAACCCCATTCACACCCACAAGCAAAATGACGTAAGGTTTATGCTCCGAATTTATGGCTAAGGGTTTTTCGCAAACCTGTAATAACGTTACCAAGTGTTGTTGTAATACTTCCCATACCGCATGACCATCTGCCAATTGTTTGCGCTGCAGTTGATGACTTAAGTCGTCAATAATTTCTTCTGTTACCGAAGCACCCACATCAGAACCTAACAGTAAATTCTCTATCTCTTCGATTAAATCTGCATCTACCGTTTTTTTACCTAATAGTAAAGTCGCAAGGCCGTCTACCAATTGATGCCGAGTTTTCTGCAAACCCTCTTTTAAACGCGTTAAAAAAGCTGGTTTTTTGGATTCTGATACCACGTCAGAAGACGCTTTTCGTTTTAAAAAATTAAACATACCTGATAATAACCCTGTAAAAAACCTTTTGAAAAGAAGTCATGATACAAGATATCTATTTATCTGAGCAAATGCGTCCATTTAGATAAAGTAATAATAGCAACTTGATAGACATTTTATTGGGTATTTTCCTTGTATTTCCTTCATTTTTTATAACTTTTCCTTAATATTTCTTTAATAGTCACCAGGTAATATGCATGACCTTATAGATAATAAAATAATTTGTTATCTAATTATTTTATATAAACTAGGGAGCATATCCTATGAAAAACAAGAATAATACAGGACTAATACTGCTTAACCAATTACGACAGTTGGCTAAAGAAAACAATACAGACCTAGAGAGCCGAAAGAATATCCTTGGGATATTCAGCAAACTCATACCTCTCTGTAAGGGTAAGGATAATAAAGAGTTCAAATTAGAGGTAATAGAGTTTTATACCGAAAATAAATTTACGAATACACTTGCTAAACTCAATGGTACTGAAGATAAGGAATTATTAACAAAATTTCTTTTAGAGTTGGGATGCAATATTGATACGAATGACAAGGAAGAAAAAACTGCACTCCAGCTTGCTACTGATGACGTAGCTACTGATCCTGCTATCACTGCAATATTAACCACTAAAAGCAATGAGCTGGCTGTGAATGAAACAACTTCGAACGACAACCCTAACCTTGAAGAACTAAATAAAAAATACTCGGGAAAAGAGCCGATCACTACACCTAAGCTTTCTTGGTTTAAACGATTACTCAATTGGATCAGGAAGCTTCTCTTTCATCAAGAAAAAACTTCAGCTATACCAGAAGTAATAGCTGCTACTTCTGGTAATCAACTGGAAATCGTTTCAGAGCCTGGTACATCAGACGCTGATACTGGCTCACAGTCTAATGAAGATCAGACTCGGTATAGACCCCTCTTCCAAAATGCGCAAAAAGGTAATACAGATCCTTCTGATACGATAAGCTTACGGTACCAGCTATAATATGCCGGTTATCACCTGCCAATATTTTTAAAGGTATCGGCGGGCGATATAAAAAGCTTTATGGGTGAGATTGTAGGCATTCAACCATGACATCAGGCAAACTATCCAGTTCTAAAGGCCAGGTAAAAATCATCGGCGGTCAATGGCGTGGCCGAAAGCTACGCTTCCCGGCAATACCCGGTTTGCGCCCAACACCCAATCGAATCCGAGAAACCTTATTTAACTGGCTAGATCCTATCTTGCCCAATACCCATTGCTTAGACTTATTTGCGGGTAGTGGCGCACTAGGCTTTGAAGCACTGTCCCGCGGTGCCAAATCTGTCATCTTTATTGAGCAAGCCCTACCGCTCATCCACTATTTAAAAGCGCAGATAAAACAATTTGCCGTTGAGGACAAAGCCCGCGTTTATCACACCACCTTTCCCTTCAACGCCTCTCGTTTATTTGACATCATAAATCCTATTTTTAATCTGGTATTTCTTGATCCTCCTTTCCATCAAAATCTTATTGAATCCGCCTGTGTTTGGCTAATAAAAGAAAGGTTACTGTTATCAAAAAGTACTATTTACATCGAAATGGAATCCTCATTAAAAAAACTCTCCTTACCGGAAAACTGGGAAATAAGTCGCCAAAAAAAAGCCGGCCAAGTCAGTTATACCTTAATCAAAACCATGACTTGACTTTAGATAGTCTTCTTGTTTCAATGCACAGTAGGTGTAAGAAGTTTTATCTAAAATAAGATAATATGAAAAAAATAATAGCGGCGCTTATCCTAAGTTTATTATCGGCTTGTTCCACCACGCAGAATTACCCCAATTCCATTACCCCTACCATTAACCCAAAATCTGATGATGCAGGGATTAAACTAGCGGAAGCCGCTCGTTCAGTCAGCCAGTCACTAAATGAATTGAAAGCCATAGAAAAAACATCTAGCCCACCGGTGAAACCACTGCCTTATCCGACAGCATCGGGTTTGGAAAAAATAATAACTTCCGTCGATTGGTCAGGCCCTATTGAACCCTTACTCGAACGTATCGCAACGCTAGCAAACTATCGATTAGAAGTCATCGGTCGTCCTCCTGCCATTCCCGTGCTAGTGACGATATCAGCGCAAAACACACCCTTGTCTTATATTATACGCAATGCAGATATCCAAGCTGGTAGTAAAGGTAACATCGCTGTTTACCCAGGCATCCATATCATCGAACTTCGTTATGCTAAAAACTAATTTTAAGCGTATTACTTATTTTTTTAGTTTTTTATTACTCTTTTCTTGTCTCACTGCGTGTTCCACCCTGCCACCCAATTATAAGACGGTAGGTAGCCTGGGTAATTTACACCAGTTACAAGACTTGCATGCGAAAGCTATTCCAACTAAAAAAGAAATTAATAAAGTCCATTCTCAAGCTTTACAAGACATCGCTATGAGTGTCGGCGCCCAAGCAGGACTCGCTTGGCAATCAAAAGGTATTAATAAGAACTTGACAAAGAATGCGAGCAATCTCGATCGCATTTTCAATTTTAATTTAATACTACTCGATCATAATGTTGTCCCGCCTGTATTAGTTCAAGGGAATAGCTCCTTAAATCTAGCGGATCCAGAAACCTTACGTATCGATGATCGTGTTTATCAAATTGTAAGCCAAGCACATTTTACAACGGCTCCTCCTCAATGGCGTACTTACCTTTGGATGGACTACAAAGCGCCTGAGATGCCACTCCCTGCCTTTCTACCTAAAACAGCAGAAGAACGCACTATTTGGCGAAAATATGCCACGATAGGCTGGCAAGATGGGATTATTCAGGCTAATAATATTTTTAGTGATAACTTATCTCGTTTGACACGAGATTATACGGGTATGGTCCTTTATCGCTCTTTATTATTGAAAGGCATGGTCAGTAAACCTTTTGTTGCCCATACGAATCTCGGTATTACTGGCGATAGCACTGATTTACATATTAATGATCAGATCTTTAGAATTACCGCGCTTCCAAAATTACAAACTAACGCCCAGCGATGGAATCCCATCGTTACCCATGATGTCACCTCACCATCTAGTCAATGAACCGGTACGCTTTACACCCGATTATTTAGCGCAATTACTCATTCATTGTCAAAAAATATCAGCATCTGACATTACCCTACAAACGGGTGAACCGATTTTTGCAGAAGTTTACGGTCGTTTATTCACGATTACGCGCCGTAAGCTTTCTAACACCGAAGTTTCTGAAATATTAAATCTCATTTATGGACCTAATGGTAGTGCACAAATTTTAAGTGGGGTTGATATCGACACCCATTATGAATTTCGCCCTAACCGCAACGAACGTTACCGTTTCCGCGTCAACGCCACAGGATGTTTAGTAGAAGGCCACGATGCAATTCAAATTACCTTTCGAACCATTCCCAGTACACCGCCAAAACTGTCCGAACTCAATCTAGAACCTGAACTGATTCATGCCCTAGCCCCGACTCAAGGTATCGTTTATGTCACAGGATCTACTGGCTCTGGAAAAAGCACCTTATTAGCCGCTATTATTCGGGATCTCGCCGAAAAAGAAGACAGTCATCGCAAGATTCTCACCTACGAAGCCCCTATCGAATTTGTTTACGACGCTATCGATATGCCTAGCGCAATCGTCAGTCAATCTGAAATTCCAAGGCATTTACCTTCCTTTGCTTCTGGTGTACGCAATGCACTGCGTCGTAAACCACGACTCATCTTAGTGGGTGAAGCGCGTGATCCCGAAACCATCGCGGCCGCCATAGAAGCAGCGCTCACTGGACATCCTGTCTATACCACACTGCACAGCAACGGTGTCGCCGAAACCTTGCGCCGCTTAGTCAATTCTTTTCCTGCCGATGAAGCACATGGTCGGATGATCGACATTATTGAAACGATTCGTGTCGTCATTTGGCAACAACTAGTCCCCACGCTGGATGGTCGTCGGATTGCCTTACGTGAATTTTTAATCTTTGATGAAAAACTACGTGACCAACTACTCGATTCTAAGCTAGAAAATATCAGTGCCACAACACGCCGTTTGCTTAAACAACATGGTCAACCTATGTCTTTAGATGCAAAACGCAAATTTGATGCCGGCCTTATCGCGGAAAGAGAATATAAGCGCTTAATGATGGTAGCAGAGCGAGCCGATCACGATGGATGATAGGCTCAACGCCATTGGATTTTCGGCAAGGCGCCGTGAAAACGATACTTCTTGGCGGCCCAGTGCATCCCAAGCCTTGCTGCGTTTACGCGCGAACATTTTCAGCCATATTCGTCAGTTTTTTGCAGAAAGACATGTCTTAGAAGTTGAAACCCCTGTTCTTTCACAAGCGACAGTAACCGATAAACATTTGCAGTGTTTTTACACAGATTACCGATTTGAAAATCCCGATCAAAAACAAACACTTTATCTGCAAACTTCCCCTGAGTTTGCCATGAAACGATTATTGGCAGCTGGCAGTGGCGCTATTTATCAACTGTGTAAAGCGTTTCGCAATCAAGGTGAATCAGGCCGTACACACAACCCAGAATTTACTCTATTAGAATGGTACAGGCCTGATTTTAACCATCACTATCTCATGGATGAAGTGGAAGCCTTATTAAAAATAATCTTAGATTGTCAATCCGCGCAACGCTTTACTTATGCAGCGCTTTTTCAGCAGTACTTGCAAATTGATCCGCATCAGGCTTCCGTTGAAGAATTAAAAAAAACTTTACAGGGTTCTAATCACACTACAGAAAATTTATACAACATGGAAAAAGATGACTGGTTAAACTTGTTAATGACACACAGCATCGAACCTCAACTACCAAAACATCCGGTATTTATTTATGACTTTCCTGCTTCGCAAGCGGCGTTAGCACGAATACGACCAGGAAATCCTCCCCTTGCTGAGCGCTTTGAGGTTTATATTCAAGGACTGGAACTAGCCAATGGCTTCCATGAATTAAACGATGCGCAGGAGCAACGACAACGCTTCATGGAAGACTTAGCACAGCGCAAAGAAGCGGGCAACCCTTCCGTCCCTATCGATGAACAGCTGTTAGCGGCACTAGCCCATGGCTTGCCCGATTGTGCGGGTGTAGCGTTAGGAATAGACCGACTCATCATGTTAGCAGCAAAAAAAGACTCTATTAATGAGGTACTTGCTTTTCCATTAGAACGTGCCTAAAAGAAGAGGGTCTAGAACAAGGCGAACATCGTAAAGCATTAGCAATCGCCAAAAATCTATTAAAACAGAATGTACCCTTGTCTATAATCAAATCAGCAACGGGTTTATCTGAACAAGAATTAGTTGTACTAGAAGAAGCTTAATCTTTTAGTAGACTTATTAATAATCTCTGCGCTAGCACTTTGTTACAGCAGTTTCGTAAATAGCAGGCCCTGTTATTTATGAAACTGCAAATACGAACTCTGAATAACACTCGCCCCTGCGGCTTGCATTTCCCTTATAGCGATAACACTATCCTCGCTATTGATATTAACACCTCGACAAGCATCTTCAATCAGAAAGGTTTTAAACCCAAGCTGACATGCATCCAACACGGTATATTTGACACAATAGTCGAGGGCCAATCCCATAATATACACGTCGCTTATTTGCAAACGACGCAAATAATCTCCTAAACCCGTTGATTTTCGGTGGCCATTATCAAAAAAACCGCTATAGCTATCGATAGTGGGGTCCGAACCTTTCTGAAAAACCTTAGTTAAACGATCGATATTAAGCATTTTTACCAATTCAGCCCCTACCGTCGCTTGTACACAATGCGTAGGCCATAATATCTGCGGTAATCCCGCCAGCTCAATACGATCGCCAGCTGATCGTCCAGGATGATTAGCGGCAAAACTTCCATGATTTTCTGGATGCCAATCTTGCGTGGCAATAATACATTCAAAATAGGCCTGTAATGCATTAGCTAAGGGGATAACGTTATCACCTTGAGGAACAGGTAATGCCCCTGTTGGCATAAAATCATTTTGTAAATCTACTAAAATCAGTGCTTTCTTCATCGTGCAATTGTCAACATACCCTAACCTATCTTGCTTACACTACTACAGTTTATGCTAAAAGTCCTTTCGCTTTTAAAATGAGTTTTAGCTTTACATGGTAGAGATTTTCGACTAACCCTACCGGATAGTGATGAGGATTTAAAATCCGTCGAATCGTTTCATGAAATTGACCGAGTTCATCATGTGTTTTTTCTTGGCTAGACGATAAGGAAGGCCTTTTATAAACCAATTGGCCTTTTATAAAGATAGCTTGCATTAATTCACGATAAGGCGACCCCGAAGGAATAAAACAACGCCGGGTAGGATCCAAAGGATCGATAATCGTGCAAGCTTCTGAAATCCCTTGTCGTTCATCGTAGATTGCATCGGCCATAGCATGACCGCTCTCTAAATAGAAGCGTCTTACTGCCAAAATACCGGGCGTTGAAATCTTAATCGCTTGTTCTGATAATTTAACTTTATATTCCCACTGCCCTCGTGAAGTTTTAATGGCGCTTAATTTATAGACTCCTTCCAACGCTGGCTGTTCGTAGGCAGTAATCAGCTGTGTACCCACGCCCCACATAGTAATTTTTGCTTGCTGTTCTTTTAAACTTGTTATTACCGAGGGACTCAGATCATTACTCCCTACAATAATCGCATCTTTGTAACCCGCTTCATCTAAAAGCTTGCGTGCTTCTTTACTTAAATACGCTAAATCGCCGGAATCCAATCGAATCCCTGCTAATTGAAATCCTTCTGGTGTTAATTCCTTAGCAATCTTTATCGCATTTTTTACACCTTTCAACGTATTATAAGTATCGACCAAAAAAATACAGCGATCAGGAAAAGCTTTTGCATAAGCACGAAAAGCGTCTAATTCAGAATCAAAACATAAGACCCAACTGTGGGCATGGGTACCACGAACAGGAATACCAAATAATTTCCCAGCTAATACATTGGAAGTCGCAACACAGCCACCAATATAAGCCGCACGACTCGCCATGAGTGCGCCATCAAATCCTTGTGCACGACGTAGACCAAATTCAAGTACAGGCTCTCCGCGGGCTGCTTGAACGAACCTAGCCGCACTGGTCGCAATTAAGGTTTGGAAATTAACGATATTTAATAAGATACTTTCCAATAATTGGCATTGTAATAAGGGCCCTTTCACACGCACTAAGGGTTCTTGTGGAAAAACAACAGAACCTTCTTCTATGGCATGGATATCACAACTGAAGGTAAGTTGATGTAAATAAGCCAAAAACTTCTGACTAAATAATGCTTTTCCACGAGAATCATTAAGCCCCGCTAAATAGTCAATATCCTCTTTTGTAAAATGAAAAGCATCAAGATAATCAATTAACGTTCCCAAACCAGCACAAATCGCATAGCTTCCGCCAAAAGGCGCCTTACGAAAACTATGATAAAAAACTGCTTCACGCTCGTGGATATCAGCCTGCCAATAGCCATAAGCCATCGTAAGCTGATAAAAATCGGTTAACAAGACGAGAGAAGATTGATAGAGCTGTTTTAATAAATTCGACATAATAGATGAAAGTAACCCCAGCGAGGGCGGATCAATTTTCCGCCCTTTGGGTAAAAGACTAGGGTGTGTTGACGATTGCACGATGATGGCGAAAAAGAGTTGTTTTTCTGCGTTCCGTTACTCACATACTCTATGTATGCTCCGTTTTGATACTCAAAAAACAACTCTTTTTCGCTCATCCTAGCACAATTGTCAACACACCCTAACCGCCCATTTGTTTTTCTCGAATTTCATCCAAGGTTTTACAATCAATACATAAGCTAGCTGTCGGCCGCGCTTCCAAGCGACGAATACCAATCTCTACGCCACAAGAATTACAGAAACCATAATGTCCTTCATCAAGTTGCTGCAATGCATCCTCAATTTTCTTGATTAACTTACGCTCGCGGTCTCTGGCACGAAGCTCTAAATTAAACTCCTCTTCTTGCGTGGCACGATCACTAATATCAGGCAAAGAAGTGCCTTCATCCTGTAAATGATGCACCGTACGCCCCATATCCTCTAACAGCATGCGTTTTCGTTGCAATAGTAAACGACGAAAATGTGCCTGCTGGTCACCACTCATATAGTCTTCCCCAGGTCGTTCCTTATAAGGCGCTATATTTAAATCAATTTCTGTATTAATCGAAACCGATTCTTGCCTTGTTTCTGCTAATGGCGCTTGTTTTTCTCTTCGTTTTTTAAGTTTTTTGGGTTCTGCCATTTTAACTTCTATTGATGGTTGTTGTTTTAATACAGGATGCGCCTGGGAATCAGACTTTGCTTGCTTTTGTTTTTTTTTAGAGCCAGCCCGAATAGCTTTCGCTGTCGTAGGACTTTTGCTCGTTGCCTTTTTTAAAGTTCTAGGTTTTCTATTGACTTTAGCACGCGAGGACGACGTTTTTTTCGAGGTTTTGCTTTTACTAGGCTTTTTTTTTACCGAAACCTTTCTTCTAGGCTTTCTTCGTACAGTCGTTTTCCTTTTACGTGTGACTCCCGTTTTTGTCTTTCTTCGCTTCGCTGTCTTTCTTCTTGGCCGTTTAGCTGCTTTCTTAGTACCGGCTTTGGTTTTTCGGCGACGACGTGTCGCAGTCGCACGCGCTGTTGTCGCTCTCTTTTTTCTTCGTTTAGTCGTTTTTTTACGTGCAGTCGTGGTCTTTGCAGCTGTAGTGCGTCTTTTACGTCGCTTTGCAGTTACAGGTTTTTTCTTTGCTGGCATAAAGTTCTCCTTGAGAATTTACAATTTGCCGGAATTGGCACACTTAAAAAAACCAAACACATCTATACCAAAAATATTTCAACATGGCAATCACTTCTAATTCTTATGAACAAACCATGTGTATTTTCTTTTTATTAAATGATTTATAGATCATTTTTTCAATTAATGCCATTTTCCACTCGTCACTCGTTGGTGCCCTGCTAAATCTTTATGTTGTTGTAGGCGATGGTAGCCATATTTTAAAAAAAATTGACGCACGAACGCCGCTTGTTCGTAACCATGTTCTAAAAACAAAACTCCTCCCGGCAACAGATGATGGCACGCTTGACGAATGATCACTTCTAAGTAACGTAACCCATTTTCCTCGGAAATTAAGGCTATTTTTGGTTCGAAACCTAAACCCAATTCAGATTGAAAATGCGCATCATTACGAGAAAGATAAGGAGGATTACTAACAATGGCATCGAAGATTTCACTTGCAAGAAAAGCATGGCACCAATCGCCTTGGCGCAATTCCACATTTTGCAATCCATGGCAATGTCTATTCTGTTCCGCAAGCTGTAACGCATCGTTGCAATAGTCCGTTGCAATAAGCTGCCAGCGTGGTCTTTCGCTGGCTAAGGCCAACGCAATCGCCCCCGAACCTGTACCTAAATCAGCAATTTTTCTTGTTTCGTGCGTATAGTTTTCAAGTACTAACTGAACTAATAATTCCGTTTCTGGACGTGGAATCAGCACTGAGGAATTGACTGTGAACATTAAAGACCAAAATTCCTGTTGCCCCAATAAATAGGCGATGGGTTCCCCCGCTTTCCGACGCTTTATTGCCGCTTTGATAGCGTGTTGCTGAGAAAGTGATGTGATAAAGCAAGCCGCTTGACTATAGAGCTGAACTCGAGTCAGTCCTAAATGAGCCGCTAATAAAAGCTCCGCATCTAAATGAGGGGTGCTACTGTTTGGAATTAAGGTCTTAAACGCCCAACGCCATAGGGATTGTAGTAACATAACAGAACCTAACAATAGACCTCTTTCAAAACCTGCATTATAGACTTGATTTCATTGTTAAACGATTTGCTGCGGTCCTCATTGACTTTAGTAAACTCTGGTCCTCCCAAATCGTTTGCCTCGAACTCAAGTCTATAATGCAGGTTTTGAAAGAGGTCTAATCAATTAGGATTCTGTTTACGTCTTACATAAGAAACGAAAAACAGAATAACAAATAACGGAAGTAAGATAGGTAATAAAATTGGAAATAAAATAACCGCCAATACCGTCCAAACAGCGGCAATAAAACCCAAAATAAGCACACCTGTCCAAGTTAATATAAAAAATAATAAAATACTCAAACAAAAGAAGAAAATAGAAGCCACCAAAATACCCCATACGGTTAAGCTAACCGCAACCGCGCCATTAAGCAAAACCAGTGCAATATGCCCACCAAGAATCAACAACAATAAAATAATCAAGGCAATTGCCAATGATCGAAACATAATGAACCTCCTTCATTCGCGAAGGGATGACACACAAAAGTTATTCACCCATTGCGGCTAATTTATCGGCCTGATACTCACGCATAAGGGATTGAATAACAGGATGTAAATGCCCCTCCATGATATCAGATAATTGATATAAGGTTAGATTGATTCGATGATCGGTCAATCGGCCTTGAGGAAAATTATAGGTACGTATTCGTTCTGAACGATCACCACTACCCACCAAAATACGTCGTGTTTGTGCCTCCTCCTGCTGCTGCTTCGCTTGTTGTGCTGATAGTAATTTAGCTTGTAATAAAGACATCGCTCGCGCACGATTTTTATGCTGCGAACGTTCATCCTGACACTCCACCACTAATCCAGAGGGTAAATGGGTAATGCGAATCGCGGAGTCCGTTTTTTGCACATGCTGCCCTCCGGCACCCGAAGCACGAAAGGTATCAATTTTCAAATCCACTGGATTGATAGTGACTTCATCAATAGCTTCTATTTCAGGAAGAATGGCAACGGTACAAGTAGATGTATGTACGCGACCTTGAGCCTCTGTTTCTGGAACACGTTGTACCCGATGTGCCCCTGATTCAAATTTTAAATGGGCATAAACATCCGTTCCAGCAATGCGAGCAACCATTTCTTTATAACCGCCTTGTTCACTGGGGCTACTGTGAATAATTTCAACAAACCATCCTTGTATTTCTGCATATCGCAAATACATACGAAATAAATCACCGGCAAAAATTGCCGCCTCATCCCCACCCGCAGCCGCACGAATTTCTAAAAATACATTACGTTGATCATTGGGATCTTGTGGTATTAACAAACGCTCTAATTCCGCCTCCAAGATTTCCTGTCTAGCTTTGGCCGTTTTATATTCTTCTTCCGCTAAATCTTGCAGCTCCCTATCGGGGTCATGTAAACATTGTTCAGCTTGTTTTATTACCTCTAAGTTAGTCTGGTATCGCTGAAAACATTGTACGATTGGACCTAATCGACCATACTCCTTAGATAACTCGCGAAAACGATTTTGATCCTGAATGATACCTATATCACTTAACAAAGCACTTAATTCTTCATAGCGCTCGACCAGCGTCGTTAACCTTTTAAGCAAGGAGCTCTTCATATATCCACCTTTATCGTCATCGCGATTATAAGTTCAATCACTATCCTTTGGCTATGCGCGATCGCGTTTCCTTTCGTATATACATGGAATCTTAGCGATTCATAAGCTATTCTAAAAAGGAGTAGACCGCTATAGCGGGCGCTATAAGGTTTTACTGAATATTACCTAAGGGGAATAGTATGAAAAAATTATTAGTAATGGCTTCAGCTATTTGCATGGGTTTATTAAGTAGTATCAACGTGGCAAACGCTGCCCATTCAGGTCAAAGTGCCTGTGCATTTGATGCTCACTTAGTAAAAAAAGCGGGTTTCGTTTCTGGATCGTACTATAACTCGGCAACAATACGTCAGTTATTATCTAGAATCAACGTTACCCCGCGTGCTTGTACAAATATTGCATCATGCCAATATCGCTATGTATGCAGCGAATATCATTATTTAGCGACCAATAAATTAATACCCAACCGAGGTCCAACCGTTTATTGGCATACTTCACAACCTTTTTAATAGACTCAACGCTATTGGGTTTTCGGCAAGGCGCCGCGAAGATGAGCAACCGGAGTGTATAGCCATACATGAGGATTGCAAACTGAGCTGGAACACAGCCGAAAACTCAAGTACGAAGAGTATAAAGGATTATTCGCCTATCCCTTCCTAGAGGAAGGGATATTTTTATCTCAACTATCATTTTTTATTACTATCCAGCCTTATACTTTCCTGTGGATTGTAAGAGACATCACCTCTGAAACACTTCCTATAGGAATATAATCCAAATGTTACTAATAAACCTCCTACTGCAAGCACCGTACCAACACCTAGCCACGTCGTAGAGAAGTCCATCTCTGAATTCTGTGAGTTTCTGCCAAGGCAAGGTGTTTCTGGTAGTTGATAACTTTTATTGGATTGACCTGTCTCAAACGCAGTAACTAGGGTTGACGCCAGTGTAATATTAGCTGTAGTGTTTTTTCCAATAGTCCCATCACCATATTTTTCATCGCCTTTCTCAAGGTTATTTGCTGTTTCTTCTAGTGTAGCATTATTAATCTGACTAGATAATGACGGCTTAGTATCAATGTATGACCGCCCATGAGGCTGAGGTTTTTTATTACCTCCGCTTTTATTTATATTTCTTGACATTATAATCTTCTCTTTGTATTTAATAGTGGCTCCTACTTTTCCATTTTTCCATTAAACATATGTTAGCATTTATAAATTTTTTGCAAAACAAAATAGTTTACTATAACTTTTTAACCCGATAGGTTACACGATATGTCAAATGCAACTATCACCTCACTTGCGTTCCCCGATGGGACTCAAAAGAATAAGTTGCATTGTCAAGGCGCTTGGACACTGGCAGGCATGAATAGTAAGGCATTAAGAAAAAACATTAATAAAATAAACTGCCAACAAATCTCTACACTTACGCTAGATACCAGTGACATTACGGCAATGGATACCAGTGGCGCTTGGCAACTTTATCAATGGATCCACCAACTTTCAGAACAAGGCACTCACGTTTCCTTATTAGGACTTAGTGAAGAATACCGTGCACTTTTCACCGGCATTCAAAAAACGGCTAAACAATTACAGAAGCTTCCTACCCGTCAAACCTATACAGGGTTAGCACAACTAGGCAAAAAAACTATCGACCAATTACTAGAAGTCCAATCATTCCTGCGTTTTATCGGAAAAAATTTTATTAATGGCCTGACTATTTTTCTGCATCCTGGGCAACTACGCTTCAAGGCTCTGCTGAGTGTGATTGAAAACACCGGATTTGCTGCCCTAGGAATTATTGCCTTATTATCCTTTATGATCGGCATTGTATTAACCTATCAAATGGGTCTTCAATTAAAAAACTATGGCGCCAGCCTCTTTATTATTGATTTATTAGGATTGGCAATACTGCGGGAATTTGCCCCCTTACTCACTGCCATTATGGTTGCCGGAAGAAGTGGTTCTGCGTTTACCGCTCAACTGGGCATGATGAAGATCAAAGAAGAAATCGATGCCTTGAACACCATGGGAGTTTTACCCGGACAATTATTAATTTTACCACGTATTTTGGGCTTAACGATTGCCTTACCCTTATTGACAGTTTGGGCCGATATGTTTGGCATACTAGGCGGCATGGCCATGACACATACCATGCTGCATATTGGCTATATTGATTTCTTACACCGTTTCCCCAAAGTCGTGCAACTCTCATCCCTGTTAATCGGCATAGGAAAAGCACCCGTATTCGCGCTCATTATTTCGAGTATTGCTTGTTTTCAAGGATTGCGCGTCAGGGGTAGCGCTGATAGTGTAGGGAAACAAACCACGCGCAGCGTGGTACAAGCCATTTTTTTTATTATTGTTGCAGACGCACTCTTTTCTATTCTGTTCAGCACGCTAAATATTTAAATCGGCTATAATTTTCATCATGAATGCATCGGATACGGTTATAAAACTCGATAAGGTTAACATTTCCATCGCTGGACAATGGATACATCAAGGTATTGACCTTGAGGTTATGCGTGGAGAAATCGTCGCGATTGTTGGGAATAGTGGTTCGGGTAAATCGACTATTCTACGTGAAATTTTACTGTTATTGATCCCTGATTCCGGAACAATTGAGGTGTTCGGTAATGATATTAGCAAACTATCTCCTACTGGAATTCTTGCTTTACAACGTCGCTGGGGAGTTTTATTTCAACAATCTGCACTGTTCACTTCATTAACAGTGTTAGAAAACATCGCTTTTCCATTACATGAGCATAGCAAACTAGACAAAAAAACCATCAAAGAATTAGCCTTACTAAAGCTATTCGCTGTCGGTTTACCGATAGCCTCCGCCATTAAATATCCATCGGAACTGAGCGGCGGAATGCTCAAACGCGCTGCCTTAGCACGTGCCTTGGTGATGGACCCTGAACTACTGCTATTGGATGAACCCACAGCCGGTCTCGACCCCCAAGGCGCCGAAGCCTTTGATGAGCTATTGTTAACCTTACGCGCGATCTTAGGCTTAACAATTTTATTAATCACTCATGATCTAGACACCTTATGGAAAACGACAGATAAAGTCGCTTTTTTAAGTGACGGACGTGTTTTAGAATTTTCCCCTATCGCTCAATTAACACAATCCACTGAACCTGCCATCCGCGCCTATTTCCAAGGACCTAGAGGCCGCACCACTCAACAGCTTTACGGGGAGAATCATGGAATCTAAAATTAACTACACACTGGTAGGTGCTTTTGTTCTTATTTTAATGGTTGCGCTAATTATTATCATTACCTGGTTATCCGTAGGCTTTACAACGAAACACTATCAAACTTACCTTGTTATCATGAACGAATCTGTCGCCGGAATAACGACTAATTCTTCTGTGAAATATAATGGAGTGGATGTCGGTAGCGTAAAAAAAATTTCTTTGAATGCAAACAACCCGAAACAAGTGCGGTTATTTTTACAAATAGAAGAACATACACCGATCACAACCGGCACCACAGCAACCCTAAACAGCCAAGGCTTGACGGGTATTACCTATATAGCCTTGCAAGGGAGTGCTACGAACCAAGCCCCTCTCATCACCCCCGCTGGCGAACCGTATCCCGTTATTAAAAGTACTCCCTCACTACTGCTGCGCTTAGATACCGCTCTAAACGATTTAACCGCCAACATGAATCAAATTACGCAAGATTTTAATGGAATATTAGGCGGAAAAAATCCGGAGCTATTCAAAGAAATCCTAAACAATTTAAATACCACTAGCAATCATTTAGCAGCTCAAAGCCAACAGCTTGATAATATCTTAATCAATACTGCCAAATCGACTCAATTGTTTCCCTCATTAATCAATACCTTAACCCAACGGACCCTGCCGTCTACCAATGACGTGTTGGATAATCTGACCGTGATGAGCGATAATTTACTTGAACTTTCTGATAACCTAAAACAAAATCCGGCCATATTATTGCGAGGCCAAGCGCCGCTGCCACTCGGGCCAGGAGAAAAATAAATGTTTCACTACACTCTTTTACTAAAAAAAAACCGTCTAGTGATTTATTTATGCAGCATTTTATTGCTATCTGCTTGCTCTATTTTTAAACCTATTAAAAGAGAATCTTTACATTATTATACCGTCACGACCACACCACCTGTTTGCCGCCATGCAAAACACGGCGCACGAAGCACAATATTGGTAACGCAGCCACGTTCTAATGCTATTTACAGCAATACGCGCATGATTTATATACCGGATTGCTATCAATTACAATATTTTATCCACAACCGCTGGGCCGATACGCCACCACACATGTTACACCCTTTGTTAATCCGATCATTGCAGAATACAGGCTATTTTCAAGCCCTTATTAATACCCCTACCACCACACGCTATGATTGGATTCTGAATACGCAATTACTCAGCTTCCAACAAGAGTTTTTAACACAACCCAGCCAATTTCGTATTGCGATACGGGCACAACTCATCAATGCGCATACTAGCCGTATTATCGCGACTCAAGATTTTATGGTGACAAAAAAAGCGCCCATAGCGAATCCACACGGCGGCGCTATCGCTGCCAATCTCGCTACCCAAAAAATACTTTGGAAAATATCTCATTTTTGTTTACAGAATACTGCTTAAATGGGCAGGTAAATCAAATAATTGTACAGCGGATGCCAAAATTTCTTTTTGATTTAACTTGGCCGCCTTTCGTAAGGCAACACTAGGCACATGAACTAATTTATTCGTTAATCCAACCGCTAAGCGCTGCATAACCTCTTCTTGAGAAAAACCTTTCTCTAATAAAGCTAAGGCTTTTTTTAATTCTTCGTCACGCCAACGTTCCGCTTGTTGTCGATACGCATGAATAATCGGCACAGCCTCCTTTATTTTTAATAAATCCAGATAATCTTGCACTTTATTCTCTATCAACGCTTCGGCTTTTACCGCGGCTTCTTTACGATAAGCCTGATTTTTTTGAATCCGTATTTGCAAATCCTCTAATGTATAAAGATAGACGTCTTCTAACTGATTGACTTCTGCTTCAAGATCACGCGGCATTCCCAAATCTGCCATAAACAAAGGACGACGACGACGTTTTTTTAACGCACTTTCTAACATCCCTTTACCCACAATTGGCAGTGGGCTAGCCGTTGCGCTAATAAGCAAATCAACCTCCGGTAAATAGTCAGGAATTTCCTCTAAACGAATTGCCTTACCACCGATGGCTAAGGCTAACTTCTTGGCATTTTTCCACGTACGATTCGCGATCCAAAAATGTTGAATCCCTTGGGATAACAAATGTTTAGCAACCAAGGCAATCGTTTCGCCTGCGCCCACTAACAACACGCGAGAATCGTTTAAATGAGCAAAGATATGTTTTGCCGACGCCACTAATGCGAAGGCTAAGGAAACAGGATGGGCAGTAATCGCTGTTTGATGGCGCACTTGTTTTGTCACATTAAATATATACTGAAATAAACGTTTAAATTGAACACCGGCAATACCAAGCGAATCTGCAAAAGAAACGGCAGTTTTTAACTGGCCGACAATTTGTGACTCTCCCAAGATCATGGAATCTAAACCGCTAGCCACCCGCAGAATATGACGTAAGGCATTCTCTTGCTGATAAACATACCAATGATTCTCTAAACACGCTTCTGGCAATTGCTTAATACGATACAAGTAATTCATCGTATTTTTCACTTTCCCATTAATGCAATAGAACTCTGTGCGATTACAGGTTGAAAGAATCATGGCTTCTTCAGCCTGTGTTTCTTTTAACAAGCCATGCAAAGAAACGGCGAGATAATCCGGCGAAAAAGCAAGCTGCTCACGAAGCGCTAAAGGCGCTGTTTTATGATTAATGCCACAAGCGACGAGATTCATAAAATTAATAGCGCCCTCTATTGGATAGAGGGTCCTAAAGCCAGCCATAACATTACAAGGCTAAACGCTGTTCAAGATAGTGTATATGCGTACCCCCTTTTATAAAATTAGCATCACGCACTAAGGCTTGATGCATAGGGATATTGGTTTTAATGCCGTCAATAACAATCTCATCTAAGGCATTACGAAGTCGTGCTAATGCAATTTCCCGTGTTTCACCATAGGCGATGAGTTTTCCAATCAGCGAATCGTAATCAGGAGGGACAGGGTAACCGGTATAAATAGCGGTATCCACACGAATACCGGGTCCACCCGGCGGATGATACAGTGTAATCGTCCCAGGAGAGGGTAAAAATGTCCTGGGATCTTCCGCGTTAATACGACATTCGATTGCATGCCCACGAAAAGCTACCTGATGTTGTTTATAACCCAATTTCTCACCTGACGCGATCCGTAACTGTTCTCTAAGCAAATCAAATCCTGTAATCTCCTCAGTAATAGGGTGCTCTACTTGAATACGCGTATTCATCTCAATGAAATAAAAATGGCCGTCTTCGTAGAGAAATTCAAAGGTGCCCGCACCCCGATATTTCATATCGCGACACGCTTTAACACACAATTCACCAATTTGATTGCGTTGTTTTTCAGTCACCCCCACTGCAGGCGCCTCTTCAATGACTTTCTGATGTCGCCGTTGCATAGAACAATCCCGCTCACCTAAATGGATAGCATTCCCTTGTCCGTCCCCTAATATTTGAATTTCGATATGACGTGGCGTTGCCAGGAATTTTTCTAGATAAACACTGGCATTCTTAAAATTGGCTAAGGCTTCAGAACGGGTTAACGAAATGGCATTTAATAAAGCCGCTTCACTGTGTACAACGCGGATACCACGCCCACCCCCACCGCCTGCGGCTTTAATAAGAACCGGGTAACCAATTTTCTGGGCAATTTTTAGATTTGTTTTGTCATTATTATCTAACTCGCCTTCCGAACCCGGCACGCAAGGTATCTTGGCTTTTTTCATGGCCGCAATCGCCGAAACCTTATCTCCCATCATTCTAATGGTACTCGGCGCGGGACCAATAAAAACAAAACCGCTCTGTTCTACACGTTCAGCAAAATCTGCATTTTCTGACAGAAAACCATAACCCGGATGGATGCCCATCGCATCGGTAATCTCAGCAGCAGAAATAATAGCCGGTATATTTAAATAACTTGCTGTCGCCGCCGCCGGGCCAATACAAACCGTTTCGTCGGCAAGTTTGACATGTTTCAAATTCGCATCAACAGTAGAATGTACTGCCACGGTTTGTATGCCTAATTCTTTACAAGCACGCAATATACGCAAAGCAATTTCACCACGATTCGCAATAACGACTTTATTTAGCATTATTTTTACCTATTGGCACAACCCTTACGCGATGACAAATAAAGGCTGATTAAATTCAACCGGTGTTCCATTTTCTACTAACCTGGCTTTAATAACGCCGGCTTTGTCTGACTCAATTTGATTCATCATCTTCATTGCCTCGACAATACAAAGCACATCACCTACCTTAACGGTTTGTCCTATCTCCACAAAAGGGGCCGCATTAGGGCTAGGCGCTAAATAAACCGTCCCTACCATTGGCGAACAAACCTGATGGCCTAATACAGATTCTTTTTGTGCTAAGGCAACTGACGGTGACGTACTAGAGGTCGACGTGGGTAGTGAATTGTGTGAAACGGAGAGTGGTGTCAATTCTCGTTTAATGCGTATCGTCTGATCACCTTCACTAAATTCAATTTCACTTAAGTTATTTTTATTAAGCAGTATAATAAGTTGATTAATTTTATCCGAATCCATATAAAACGGGCCTCTTTTTTCAATCACGTGTTAGCGGCTTATTGGAGCATATCCTACTTTACTTTACTAGGCCTAGTCTTCACCGCTAAATCCTTTTACAACAGGATTGTCAATGATGCTTAAAAATGATCAGAAATCAATGAACGATTTAGTCCAAATAACGTGTCAAACGCTGCAGGGGGTTGGCCCTAAAATAGCCAATCACTTGGCTAAATGTGGAATTCACACACTACAAGATTTATTGTTTCATCTTCCACATCGATATGAAAATCGATCACAGATTATTCAGATTAAGCAAGCCAAACCTGGGAATCAGGTATTGCTCAAAGGCACACTCCAAGCCAATACACGCGCTACACCACGAAAAGGCTTCTCTTGTCGCTTACAAGACGAGACCGGCAGTCTGGCACTACGGTTCTTCCATTTAACACGTCAACAGGCCAAAGAGCTTAAAATAGGCGCTACCTTGCTTTGTTTCGGTGAAGTGCGTACCGCTTTTAGAAAACCGTTTGAACGAGAGATGATTCATCCAGACTATCAATTTCTCAAACCCGATAAAGAACTCATCCTACCCACTTATCTCACCGCTATTTACCCCAGTACACAAGGCTTATCACAACGAACCTTGCATAAACTCATACAACAACTATTGACATGCTTAGCGAGCCCTACAAATTACCCATTAAACGCAACATCCTCCTCCTTTCCTGATTATTTACCCGAGATACTCTTAAAAACAATGCAGCTTCCTGATCTACTGAGCGCTCTTCATTATCTTCATCGGCCTCCCCTTGACGCACCACTACAGGAGTTAGCCTCAGGAAAACATAAAACGCAGCAACGTCTGATTTTAGAAGAATTACTGGCTCATTTCCTCAGCCTAAGACACCTAAAAAAAAATCGACAACAGGAAACGGCTCCCCCGTTACTACCACAAAATCAATTAGCTAAACGTTTTCTTACTGCCTTACCCTTTCAATTAACTGCCGCTCAACAGCGCGTTATCCAAGAAATTAGTAGCGATATCGAAAAGCCTTATCCTATGCAACGTTTATTGCAAGGGGATGTCGGTTCGGGAAAAACTGTGGTTGCTGCTTTTGCAGCAATTCAAGCAATAGAAAATCACTATCAAGTTGCGTTAATGGCCCCTACTGAGCTTTTAAGTGAGCAACACTATCAACATTTTTATCGTTGGCTAACACCCTTGGGTTGCCATGTCGTTTCTTTACGATCAAAGCTGAAAGCAAAACCAAAACGACAAATTTTTTCAGAAATAGAAAGTGGAAAAGCACAAATCATTATCGGAACGCATGCCATTTTTCAAGAAAAAGTAAAATTTCAAAAACTCGGTTTGATCATCGTTGATGAACAACATCGATTTGGTGTACAACAACGTCTAGCACTTTGGGAAAAAGGGCAGCAAAAATCCTTGCAAGCGCATCAATTGTTTATGACCGCCACACCTATTCCACGTACCTTAGCCATGACAAGCTTAACAGACCTTGATATTTCTTTTCTTGATGCACTTCCTCCAGGCCGATTACCGGTGCAAACCATTGTACTGTCGGCTAAGCATCGTACGAAAGTGATAGCTCGCGTTGCCAATAGCTGTACTCAGAAAAAACAAGCCTATTGGGTATGTCCACTGATAGAGGAATCCGATATAGTCCACTACGAGGCTGCTAAAATCACCTTGAAAAAATTACAATCCTATTTACCGAATTTACGTTTAGGCTTAATCCACGGCCGGCTTGCTTCAGAAGAAAAAGAAAGCATCATGCGCAAATTTCAAGAAGGAAACATCGACTTACTCGTCGCCACTTCCGTTATCGAAGTAGGTGTTGATGTCGCTAATGCCAATTTAATGATTATAGAAAATGCCGAACGCTTAGGTCTGGCCCAGCTACATCAACTTCGAGGACGAGTGGGTAGGAGCAAACAACAAAGTTATTGTGTATTACTTTATGAAAATCTATCACGCCTTGCAAAACAACGTTTACACATTATGCGAGAAAGTAACGACGGTTTTATCATTGCGCAACGCGATTTGGAACTACGAGGACCCGGCGAGATCTGGGGCCTTAGACAAACAGGATGGCAACCATTACGCATTGCCGACCTCAGTCGTGATCATTATTTACTTCCCCAAGTACAGCATCTTTCTGATAGAATCGTAAAGGACTATCCCTACATAGTAGAACCCCTTATCCAACGTTGGATAAAAAACAAGGAAGATTGTAGTAGAGTATAAAACGAAATAAGCTATATTTAATAATTTCCAGTTAAACTAACTATAATGCTTCTCGAACGATCGACTAGGAGGTTACTATGGCAGAGAATTCTATTCCCGAAAAAGCTTCATTTTCAAATGAATCAATAAAATCGGTATTATTTTCGACTATCTTTATCTTTCAATCCAATCTAGGAAATATTAGAAGATTTTTTGAACAGAAACTTAAATTCATTTTCTTCCCATTGGCAGCCCTCACTGAGGTTATCACCACTTTTTTAGCGCTATGGAGGCTTATCAAGACAGATAATAAAAATTTAGGCAAGACCTTTGATTTCGTTCTTTCTTTTCTGACTACAAGTTTAGTGTTAACAGCTGTTATTGGAGGACTTGCTTTATGGCTTAATCCCATAATGGTAAGTAGCCTATTCATCGGCGCTATCGGCCTTGGCGTTATCTACCTTATCGGACAATTTTTTCATCATGCTTATCGTTGGCTGAGTACACCTTCAATAGATAAGGAAAAAAGAGCGTTTTTTCGAGAAAAAACGCTTAAGTACCTGCAAGGTTCTCTTGTTGGATTGGCAGTCATCGCAGGTATCGTCATCACCATGCTACTACCGATGGCGGCTCCCATCGTATTAGCCGTTGGAATCTCAGTCGCTGTAGTCCTCTTCATCGATAGAATTTATAAAATCTGCCAGTATTGTAGTGCTACTCATTCCACCGAGAATAAGGAGGATAATAATTATTCACTAGATGAAACAAGCATTGAAAATCAGTCATCTATTTATCATTATTACGGGATTAATAATCGTACTGCAAAATTAACCGGAAATTTGGAAACTGATAAAATATATCTTGTAAAGGAAATTAAGGAGAAAATAAATTCACTAAGGCAAGAAATCAAAGATGCCGAAAGAACGTGGATGGAGTTTTTCTTCCCGCAAAAAGATAAACGTATAAATAAAATTATCTTTCTGAGTACCCTGGGCGGGATCGCCCAATCATACACTGATGAAAAAGAGGCTGCGAAAGATAGATTCGAATATTTTAAAAAACAATATACCGATAATCCTAGGAATACCTTCCAGTCCCCTAGAAGAGAAACGAGTGATGTTAAAGATATGTTTAACGCCACTATCTCTTTTTTTACCCCTGCAGAGGAAAAAACAGACGGCCAATCAAAAGAGAAAACACCGCTGCCAACTAAATCTTAAATAGCCTAAAACAAACAATATAAGCTATAAGGTATGAAAAATACTACTCCTTATTTAGAAGACTCCTCATCCGCCGATGAGATAGCGGAAACTTTATTTTCCACTACAGATACGGCGGTTAACACAGCGCTGGGAAACAGTACAACTGTAGCTAAACATATCCTAAAATCATTTTTTTCCCCTATTATCGTTTTATTCGATATTGTGTCCACCCTCATCACGCTAATACAATTTCTAAAATCGGATAACATAAACTTAGGGAACATCGCTACACTAGCTATTTCAGTCATAACGACTACGTTATCCGTCATTGCTTTAGTCTGCTTTTTCGCAAGTGTTGCTCCAGTGATAGTGGGTGGATTGTTAGCCGTATCGGTTGCTGTAGGATTTTTTCGCGATGCCGGTCTGCTACTTTACAACGTTTACCAATGGCGAAACACGTCTTGGGACACAAAAAATGCTTATCTTAAAACTACCTACCAGGCTAATACCACAAAATATGGCATTGCCGCCGCCGTAGGTTTTACATTACTTCTTGGCGCTGTACTTAGCTTAATATTTTTTTCTATAACTGCTATTTCGATAATATCGGGAGTGTTAGGTGCAATCGCTGTGGTAGGCTTTCTCGGTTATCACGTATATAAAAATATAAAAACTTCATCAACACCTAATGCTATCATTGCTAGAGATTCTTCAGCTGAATCTAAAGAAGACGAAACTGAATCTGCTACACTATCCGATAATTTAATCGTTAGGCCTGATTTGCAGAAAGAAAAAGAATCCGCATGGGTTTCTAAGTACCATGTTCAAAAACATCGTGATAATCAGCTGACTGAAAATTTGGATAACAATCGGAAATTTCTTTTAAAGGAAATAGTAGAAAAAATAAATTCATTGGAGAACGAAATAGAAAAAGACAAAGGAAAATTTTTTGAAGATATATTGCAACAAGAAGAAAAACGCTTGCAAAAAATTGAATTTCTGATGGAATCAACCATTTTTATGTTACCGCTAGATAACAGGGAAGCCGAAAATACTCTATGCGCGGCGATGGATAAAATCCCTATCCCTGCACCAAGGCAACAAAAACTATTAACCCAATATCTTTTACTCAATAAAAAAATTACTATAAAGAACCCAACGCTTGTTTGGAGAACTCATAAAGATTTTTCAATATTCGAAAAATTACTTGAAAAAAATCCAAATAGTAGGTTTCAGTCTGCACGCAAAGAGACTGGTGATGTCAAAGATATTTACGAAGCCATCAAACATCATTTTACTATAGAGGAGTTTATACAGCTAAAAAATGATCGTGAAAAAATTCAAGCAGAAAAGGAAAAAAGCTTAAGCGAATACAGCGAAAGTATGGATAAATTAGAGAATAAACTCAAAACATATAATAAAGACAGGAAGCTAAGCAATTCATTTAAACACTACAACTACTCAGAAAAATTTCGGGAAGAACCACTAAACGGCAGGCACGAGTGACAACGGAATACGCTTCTTTTTGTGGGGGAAGCCAGCAAAAAAAGCGTATCCGGTGGCAAGACCCGAGCCACCCTGCCTTTTCTATCAACACTTTTTGAAAATGCAAAAACCCTTGTTTTTTTGTACTGTACAGATAACCACACACCCTATTCCGTTTTTTTCTTTTTTGGCATGTAAAGATCGGTAATAGATCCTTCAAAGATTTCGCTGGCTAACATCACCGTCTCTGACAGCGTGGGATGCGGATGAATCGTCAAAGCAATATCCTCTGCCTCACAACCCATTTCAATCGCCAAAGCGATTTCGGCAATCAACTCGCCAGCATTAGGGCCAACAATCCCCGCGCCTAAAATACCTTGTGTTTTAGGATCAAATAATAATTTCGTTACGCCTTCATCACGACCTTGTCCTAAGGAACGTCCACTGGCCATCCAAGGAAATACCGCTTTTTCATAAGCAATATTCTTTTCTTTCGCTTCCATTTCAGTCACGCCTGCCCAAGCGATTTCTGGATCGGTATAAGCCACCGCAGGAATACAGCGCGGCTCAAAAAAGTGTTTTTTACCTGCAATAACTTCTGCAGCAACACGGCCTTCAGCCGAGGCCTTATGCGCTAACATGGGATTGCCAATGATATCCCCAATCGCAAAAATATGCGCTACCCGAGTCCTCAACTGTTTATCCACCAAAATAAAGCCTTGATCGTTAACTTCAATGCCTAATACCTCGGCGCCAATTAATTTTCCATTGGGTTTACGTCCTACTGCCGATAAAATACGATCAAAACGTTGTGGCTTATTCTCTGCATTTTCTCCTTCAAAATGAACCCATAAGCCATCTTTCTTCGCTTCTACACGAGTGACTTTCGTGTTTAATAAAAATTGATAGTGTTTGCTTAAACGCTTAGACAGTGGTTTTACAATATCTTCATCTGCGCCCGCAATAATTCTAGGCCCCCCTTCTGCCACTGTGATAGAAGCCCCCAACGCATGGTAGACAGTTGCCATTTCCATACCAATAATGCCACCCCCCAAAACCAAAAGCTCCCCTTTGGTTTCTTTAAGTTCGAGGGCGCCGGTTGAATCGATAATACGAGGATCGTCTGGCAAGAAAGGTAAGCGAACCGCATGCGATCCTGCCGCAATAATCGCTTGCTCAAATTGGACAAGTTGATTGCCTTTTGCTGTTTTTACTGTTAATTCATTTTTACCCGTAAATTTTCCATCGCCTTGAATTACGTCTACCTTACGTTGTTTCGCCAGTAGCGATAACCCACCCGTTAGCTTTTTAACAATACCGTCTTTCCACGAACGAAGTTTGTTAAGATCAACCTTAGGTTTTGAAAACTCCACACCAAACTCTGCCATAGCCGCCGCCTCTTCAATGACTTTAGCGGCATGCAGTAAAGCTTTAGAAGGAATACAACCGACGTTTAAACAAACACCGCCTAAGGTCGCATCCTTTTCCACCAAGATAACTTTTTTCCCTAAATCTGCTGCACGAAATGCAGCCGTATAACCGCCAGGTCCACTGCCTAATACCAGCACTTCAGTTTTTTTAGTTTCTACAAGCATACGTTCCTCTTCAGTCAATATTGTGGACAAACACCAAACATTTCAGGATAAATAAAGTAGTGATTAGTGCTACAGTAAGAAGATACTGAAAACAGTACCCCTTGTTGTCACGGAATCCGCCGCCCTAGCCCAACTAACAGCCTCTCAGAAATTCCCGGATGAATTGTAATCAATCTGAAAAAGCTTAGCAATCATGTTTATTTCTTCGCTATTTTCCTTAGGGTGTGTAAACACACTAACTCGTTATCTTAACGTTAAGTATCGTTTATACGACGTAGGCTGCCTCTTTTCCCTATCCTGATTTTGTGAATGATTTCTGAAAAATCTTGCAGGAGATGATTCTTCAACAACGTTTGGCTGCCTCTTAGTAGGCTTGCTAAATTTCCGACCATCTTGCTCCGCTGCACTGCCTACAACGGTTGCTTGCATAGTCGCTGATGCAGTCGATATAGTTGAAATTTCTTCCCAGTGAAATAGATTCTTTAAGAAATTGAGAAAGCGCTGAAATAAGGAAATTTTAGGTGTAGCAGTAGTCGTCTCTTGCTCTTTTTCTGATTCAGTGGATAATGGTGTAGTGCTGGTAGGAGGTGTTAATTGCTCTTCTAGCTTCTCAGCCCCTTCACCCCTTTCTTTTACAACCACGTTCAGTAGATCTCTAGGCGTTTTTTTTAGCGCAGGAATATCAGTTTTTTTGTTCTCCTCCAAGTAGTTCTCTACCATACGACGAGATTGGGATGGGTCGATCCCTTTAACATTCAAAATTTCTTCCAGTTCACAGGGCAAGTAATCCTTCAATTCGATTTTATAAAAACGGTTCGCTAACGCTGGTGATAGGGGCTGTCTATATAAATAAGAAATAGGATTTTGCGTAGCAAATATAAAAAAACCGGATCGTTCTGCCTTATTACCCTGTAAATCCTGACCACTCATCAGCGCATTGAGTGTTTTTTCTAAGGGCGCTGTATTTAATTCATCAATAACGACTATACTGCCATTATGAAAGGCCTGAGTTAACTTTTTCTCTATGTCAGTCGCATTAGCCGGAATATAATAGTAGCATTTTTCAGGATCGATATGGCTTTCGCAAAAACCTCTAGCACGTAACAGATTGATAACAAACGCACTTTTACCAATACCTGCCGAACCTTCCAGTAAAACACCACAGAGACCTGCTGTTGTCGTTAAGCGTGTTTTTTGTTCGTTGCGTATAACTAATGCATCACGAATAAGCTGTAAAGCACGCTGACGACTCCAAGTTAGCAAGTAATCTCCCAACCTTAATACCTCTTCTCCTCTATGGCTTCTACGTAAATTACGATAACTGGTAGCTTGCTCATTATGTTTCTTCCATACCTTGCGTTGTGGTTTAGAGAGATAAGGTTTTACTTCATCGTACGACACTAAATAGGCTTTTTGCAACACAGTGGTATTATTGTTTTGATATTGTTCAGTGCAATACAATGCTATGAGTCTTAATACCATCATTTCTAGATTACGTGGTGTCAACGACGACCCTTTTTTTGTTTCCTGGAACAATGCTTTATATGCCTTGACAAAAAAATGCGCTATTTTCTTTTGTTCCTTCTGGGATAAAGGAAGATTAAGAGACTGACAACCTTTTTTTAGCAGCGGGTAGGTAATGTTAGAAACTAAAAATGTGTCTGACCAATCCTGAAATTGAACAGTATAGGAATGTCGTTCAAAAAATCGATGATATTGACGTCCCTCAAATTCGGATGGATTACCACAAAGAATAATTTTATGTCGTATTGTTAATGGATAATAATTGCCTTGGATAAAAAGTCCTGGGGGATTGAGAAAAAGTCCTTCAAAGCGATCAAATAAACCTTCTCTGCTTAGATTCGCTTCATCGATAAATAACACCTGCATTGTGTCGTTTTCATTACTCTTGGCCCACGCTTCCACCTGATCCATCCCCACCGATAATTTAAGTCTTTGTCCTTTTGCAGCGTAAAAAGGAACAAGTTTCTTTAGAATAAGTGTCGTTTTGCCAATCCCAGAAGGACCGGTAACAAATACACAAGACTTGCGATCCAATGGCTCCTGCAACTCTTTTAAGCGCTGAATTTCTTCTTGAATTTCTTCTGTGGAATCTCTTTGTAAAAAAGAGATATCATTTTTTTTTAATTTTTCTCCAGTGGTAACAAGCTGCACAGGATTGGCATGGAAACTGGCGAAAGGTTTACAGGGATTTTTATCAGGCGATCGCTTAAATTCGTTTACAATATTGCTTAATTGCAGATAACACAATCCTAAAGTATTCCAGTTTTTCTTTTTAAATTGCTTAAGAAGAAGCTCCGGTATACCATCCTCTGCTAATTGAGTCATATACTCTTCGTGAGAGAAATCCCTACTTTCGCAATGCCCTGGCAATTTATCCAAATTGTTAAATATTTTTTTCTGCTCGCTTAACAAGCAGATTTTACCCTTTTTCGGAAAATATTTTTTTCCATTGGCTATAAAAAAAGGATTTTCTGTAAATAGGTTAGCTAATTGATAAGCTAGCTCGGTTGTAAATGTTCCCTTTAGTATTACTGTCCGGCCATCAGCCAAATATTTTAACAATTCACCTCTGGATTGCTGAAAAGACGGAAAGGCTGATGCTTTTTTCCTATCTGTAAACTGCACCTGAATAGGATTCACTAAGTCAGAGTAAGTCGTTGTCGAATCAATAGGGATGACAATAGGCTTATCTTCCATAGTAAATAATTTTTTCAAAAAGAAATCTGAATCATTGCTTAAATAACACTGGGCAAAATGAGGAGTATCTTTCGTTTTGACCGTTTGTTCCGAAGTAACATGCGTATAACAAGCACTTGCAAATGTAGCTGGTAACGTTACATCCTCTGCCAAAATCAAGTGAAGCTTAACACCCTCCTGATTTGTTCGCTGGCATAGCTTAGCCCAGATACCCTCATCAAGCGAATGCGTAACATATAAGCGCAATGTTTTTTTAAATGATAAGAGCAATCCTGTTAATTCAGTAATACAGGCATTCTCACAATGGTAAGTATAAAATAAAGGATCTACTGTGTAGGGCGTAAGAATAAAATCTGCCCTTACATTAGGATAAGCGGATTCCATAGAGATAGTTTTTGGGAAATCATAGACAGGTTCAGTCAGTTTCCAGCAGAATGAACTTGGCAAAGCAATCTTCTCCCCATTACACTCTATTGTACGGTGAAAAAATAAGTCGTAGAAGAAAAGCTGGCAATCGCGATCGGTTTTGATTGGAGCATGCCGAATTTCAATTGGCTTGTTTTCTGTGATAGCGATTGATAACGCACCGGGAGACCAAGTGAAAGGAGAGGAAGAAGATTGTCCTGTTAGCTGGAAACGACCTATCAGCTTCTCTCTCCAATCTTTACCATGGTACAGTTCCACAACTGATTTTTTACAACCAAAAGACCCTATAGTCGGCTGCAGAGCTGCTGACTCTGGCAAAGGCAATTTCCACTGCTGTTTAACGTAGAGCCGCGACAACATATCTTCGCCCATACGTTGACTGGTAGTTGAATCCATTGCCGCAAAGATAATGATACTATCTGGAATAAAGATATCACCCAAGCGACGCGGCCTATCAAAAATAGTGTTATACCCTACGTCAGTCCCCTCATAATCCATAAAATTAACAAGCAGGATATCGCCTGCTTTGAGTTGTTTTAAATTGCAAACAAAAGGGCTATCAATTAATTCATATCCCATCTGAGCTACTTTCAACGTTTTAAGCTGCAATGTTTTAAAGCCAGGAAGATAAAGAACACATTGCTGCGATTGCGCTTGCTTATTTAGATAGCGGTAAAATGCATCGATATCAGCCCCCGTAGAAAAGATTAGCATCGCTTGTGGCTGACAACACTGAATAAGCTTCTCTTTTAAGACAGAGATCGCTTCCATTATCGGATCTATTATCGGGGATGAAAGAGGCGGATTCACTTCACTTTTTTCATTAATCACTTCACTCTGCGCTAATATTACAGGTTCAATGACGGGTTCAAATTTGAGTTCGCCAGGAGAACCTCCTAAATCCTGTTTGAACCATTGCTCTTGATATTTAATTTCTACAAAAGCGTGACAATCATTCCTTACTATACGAGAGTTAATTCCAAATTTCTCAGCAAGCAAAAAAAATAATATCGCTCTATGTCTACATGCTCCAACTCCTCTGTTTAAAAAATAGTTCCAGTCCGTATATCCTCCAACACGCTGAAATCCATCCTCCCAATCTCGTTCGCCAAACTGGCGTAGCGTTTTTGTTAACGCGGCGATACGTTCATTGCAGTCTAATAATAGAAACTGATTATAAGCATCGTTTTTTTTCATGTGCCCATTTTCTTCAAAAGACAGTTCTCTTACTCTATCTGAGCAATCTTCTACACTAGCGTTTTTCCAGGGTACAGTATCCTGCTGTCTGGGAATTTCTAGCCGATATCGTATCTGTATTTTCTGTTTTTGCTCGATATTACTTTGCGCTAGTCTCACGCAATATTGATTACTCTGATCCGAATAAGCAAATTCCAGCGGTAAAATCGCCTGGTAAGCTGTTAGCTTTTCTTGGACAGTTAATGATGGCAAAAAACTCCAAGTTTGCTTTGTGAGTATTACGCAAACATTACCCCAGTGGATATCATCGTCAGTTTTTTTCAGCTCAACTTCAGTATCACTTGAGCAATGAAGAGGTTGTATGACTAGCTTCTGTGGCTGAAAAGTGTTTATCCCATATCGTAAAACATTCCCTTCCAAGGACAATGTATTATTGACAATCATCCTATATTCTCTAACAGAACAAGACTCAAAATATTTTCTTACAGTAATTTCCGGAAATTTTCCGAGGAGCCTAATATCTCTACCTATCTCACCAGAGGACGCTACCTCCTTCTTTTTGGAATCGTTGGTATGAATAACGTTACTACCCATCTTAGGCTCACGGAAGAAAGCTATCTCTTCTTCCCCCAGCTTAACTTCAAATAATTTTTCTGAAGTCGCTGAATAGTCACGAAGAAAACTCTCAATATACTGCTCCGTAGATAAATACATTACATTATAATAAAAGCGGCTTTGTACTTGCAGCGCATACTTGTTATCTCCCCCCTCCCCCATACACAACGGCAAATTTATTCTCGCTGCTACCTCACTATCAAAGAAAGAACTTAAATAAATTGTCGACGCTATATACATACCATTCATAGATTTACGGAAAGATTCAAGGACGCCTACTCCTTGATAATAAAAAAGCGTTAGGGTATTAGGGAGAGTAGCCCTTCCCAAGAACATAGCATCAGGCAGGGCGTCCAGTCTTATATCTACATCAAGTTCCTTAACAGATCTAATGAGAGAAGAAACTTGCCTTGTATTTGAATTATATAGAAATAGCAATCGTTTAATAGGCCAGCTAAAAACTTCTAAACATATTTCATTCAAATTTTCATCAGTATCTCCCAAAACAAGAAGGTTCAGCAAAGAAAAAGCTTGTGTCTTCATTTCCTTACAGACTTGTAAATAATAGGATGGCTTAGTAGACTTCAACTTAGCTAAATCCTCTATCTCCAGCGTGGGTTCGTTTTCTATCAGGTCATAGAATTTTTTTTTGAAGCAACACAGATCATCGTCGTTACCCCTAAATAGAGTTTTTGTAATAAAATAATCGATAATACTTAAATGATCTCGCGCTATATTTTCTATCGCCGCCATTTGAAAAATGGAAGCGCTAGTAGATAGTCGATAAGGTAAATTATTTTGCTGTAAATCACTAAGAAGATCAGTCGTTTTTTTTAAGCGAATAAGTTTAGAAGCCGTAGGAAGCCATACTGTAAATTCCAGATTAAGTAATTCCTGTACTAAGTTAAGGTAATCATCCCGTTGTTTTTCTGATAGAAACAACAGATACCAATCGTTAAGGATCAGTTGTTTCTTCTTTTCTTCGCCTTTTTGATAACCGTATTGTACCCAACAATCTGGTCTGTTCTCTAGGAAATGCGTTATGCAGAGTTTCCCTGTTGGATTGCGAGTCCGTTGATTGTCAAGAGAAGGTTCTGTGTAAAAAAAGAAAGACCGATAACGCTGTAACACTTCAGATAGAGTTGGCAACATAACTTAGTCTCTAAATAAATTTCAGACAACAAACATCAAGTGCAAGACTCATCAGGTCGAGCAATAACCAAGGTACATTAAATATATTAACTAATTGTTAAGGGCACTTCTAAAAATTGATTATTCCTCTGCACGCTACAAAAAATAAAAATAGTCCGTCACGGCGAGGCCGAAACGTTAGTGAGGCCGTGGCCATCCAGAAAAAATGAAGCGTTTC
>JAZKJD010000015.1:0-133361 GCA_040384585.1 Pseudomonadota bacterium
AACGCAGAAAAGCGACTCTTTTTCGCCATCATCGTGCAATTGTCAACACGCCCTAGATCTCTCCAAATTAAGCCTATAACAGCTTGGACAGGATCAAATAATCACGAGGAAAATTTTTATGCCCATTAAATCCGATGCATGGATTTGTCGTATGGCAAAAGATTTTAAAATGATTGAGCCATTTGAACCACAGCAGATTCGTCACAATGAATCCGGTCGGATTATTTCGTATGGCGTATCCAGCTATGGCTACGACGTACGTTGTGCAAATGAATTTCGGATATTTACTAACATCAATTCAGCGATTGTTGATCCTAAGTGTTTTTCAGAAGCGAGTTTTGTCGATATAAAAGGAGATGTCTGTATTATTCCGCCGAATTCTTTTGCATTGGCACATACCGTGGAATATTTTCACATCCCTAGAAATATTCTGACTATTTGTGTGGGTAAATCAACCTATGCACGTTGTGGTATTATTGTAAACGTGACTCCTTTAGAGCCAGAATGGGAAGGACAAGTTACATTGGAATTTTCCAATACCACACCCTTACCTGCTAAGATATATGCGAATGAAGGCGTTGCACAGATGTTATTTTTAGAATCTGATGAAGTTTGTCAGATTTCTTATCGTGACCGGCAAGGAAAATATCAAGGCCAAAAAGGCGTTACACTTCCAGTCACTTAAGGGCATCTCTATAAATTAGAAATTTTGCTTCGAGACAAGGCGCGATGTTGCCGAGCAGCGCAGTTTACACGAAGTAAATGAGCAGTGGAGTCAACATCGCAACAACGTATTGAAGTAAAAGAGCAATTTATAGAAAAGCCCTTAAAATCTTCTTAATCTTAGCTTCCTTCCCTAACGTGATGATTGTCGTCATCCGCAAGGCGAAAAAAACGGAGCTTACGCTAGGTGTGTTGACAATTGTGCTATTTTTAACACATCAGATGGCTGCAAGGGGACTTTAGGGACAGAACCTAACTATTTGCGGCTAAGAGGTTTAATGATTTCTGTTTAGACATTATGTTATCTATTACCAATATTTCAGCTTATCAATTTATCCATTTATCCACCGATTTTCTTTTGGAACTGCAAATTATACTTAAAAAAGAGTGCCAACAATTAAGCATAAAAGGTACTATTTTATTAAGTACAGAAGGGATCAATCTGTTTCTCGCGGGGCGAAGAAAGGCAATTACTGAGTTCCAAGCGCTATTAAATAGCTTCTATTATTTTAAAAATCTCGTATATAAGGAAAGTCTTTCAGATTTTCAGCCATTTAAAAAAATGCTTGTCAAAATAAAAAAAGAAATTATTTCTTTTGGCATTGACACTATCCAACCTGAAACATTTACCGCTCCTTCTATATCACCAGAAACACTAAAAAAATGGCTGCTAGTGCGCCCTAATCTTGTATTACTTGACGTAAGAAACACCTTTGAAGTTGAACTAGGAAGCTTTGAAAACTCCTTACACTTGGACCTTCAGCATTTTAGAGATTTTCCTAAATCAGTACAAAAATTATACAAAACAATCAAAAATCTGCCTATCATTACATTTTGTACTGGAGGAATTCGTTGCGAAAAGGCGTCTGCATTCCTATTACAAACTGGCTTTAATGAAGTTTATCAACTGGAAGGGGGGATACTTAACTATTTTAAAAAATGTGGCGGAGATAATTATAAAGGCTTGTGTTTTGTTTTTGATGAAAGGAAAGCACTGATGTCATCCCTAGAAGTTACAAATAATATTTAATTTCATTTTTAATAAAAAAGCTTGCTTTTTTTAAAAAATTCCTTCTATTATAGATAGATTATAGGCAACTCTGTTGGGGTGTGTCGTCTCTGCACAGGACAAAAATTTAAAAAGAGGTGGGTGACAATGATGACACCCCCAATTAAAAATTTTCCTTCAAGACAAAGGGGACCTGGCCCTCTCGTTTGAATCCAAGTAAAGAATTATATTTCGACTTATTTATTCCTAATTTAAGACCCACATGAAAAAATTACTTTTTTTATTAATCTCTCCATTTTTATTAAGCGCTTGTGGTCCGCCTCTGGTGTTTGGCATACCTCAAGAACAATGGAATCAGCTAAGCCAACAACAACGTAGTGAAGTTATTGTTGGTTATAATCAACGAAAAACAGCACAGGCTCAGGTAGCTCCGCTAGTTGCGGCTGTGGATGCAATTTCAGCCAGAAACTCACCTTACCCCCCATTTTATAGAAATCCTTTTTCAGATTGAGTGAATAGATTTCCTTACAAACTGGGTAACTTTACTTGATTTCGTTGTTGAATACCCGACTCCGGTCCTCGCCAATCGTTCGCCTAGAAATCAAGTAAATTGCTGAGTTTGGAAAGAAGCTTTGCACACTACAAAAAAATAAAAATAGCTCGTCATGGCGAGACCGAAACGTTAGTGAGGCCGTGGCCATCCAGAAAAAATGAAGCATTTCACTGGATTGCCGCGTGCTTCGCGCTCGCAATGACGAAAAATGCTTTACTACCAACTGAAACAAAAATTAGCTGTTTTTTCAATAGCCTAAATTTACGTACATCGTACATTTTTTGTAGCGTACAGAGGTAAAGAAGTCCAATATAATATTATTAAATAAGAATATAAAATATTTGAATTTTTCGCCATTTGATTTTTCATAGTATAGGCTATAAGTTTCACGTGAAACAATAGGACTCGCTTAAAGCATTATATTTCTAAAACTTCCCCTTTTTTTACTTGAAATATTTTCCCGTTCACATTGTCTTTTAATAGTTTAATCAAGCTATCATCTATCACTGTGATAAAAACTTGTGACTCAAGTTTATTCAACAACCCGATAAGATAGCCTTGTTTAATGGAATCAAGTTCAGAAAATAAATCGTCAAACAAATATATACACGATTTTTCTGTCAATTTTTTAAGCAATAAGCCTTGTGCTAATTGTAAAGCATAAGCTAATAGTTTTTGTTCTCCTCGTGATAGTACTTCGTGAACTGGATTGCCTCGCAATTTTATTAATAAATCCGCTCTTTGTGCTCCATACTGCGTATACCCCAGTGTTGAATCCCGTAGAAAAGTTCGGAAAAGAGCATCTCCTAACGTACTCTGTTTATCCCAACCTTGATAAAAATCAATCGTTAATCCTTCTAAATTTACTAATTCTTCTATTAGCTCTGTAATCAAAGGCGTTAATTGTTGTAAGTATTTCTCGCGCATCTGTGTTATTTCAGCGGTGAATTCGATGAGTTTGTGATCCCATACCTTAATTTGATCAAGCACTAACTGTTTTTGTAAAGCGGCATTACGCTGTTTTAATATCTGTTGAAATTGCTGCCATACTGAAAAAAAATGAGGTTCCACGTGAAACACACCCCAATCTATAAATTGTCGTCTTGCTCTAGGGCCTCCACTTAACAAGTAATAACTATTAGGATTAACCAATTGAACCGGTAATATTTTTGCTAGTTCACTAATTGACTCGCTATCATTACCAATTTTAATTCGAGTTTTTCCTTGTCGCGTTTTTTCGAGTCCGAGTGTAATCGAAGACTCCCCTAGAACGACAGAAAATAGATTAAATTGTCTCGCTTCATAATGAATAGCACGACTAGCTAAAGCGCTGCGAAAAGATCGGCCTAAACTTAAAAAATGGATAGCTTCTAATAAACTGGATTTACCACTTCCATTAGGTCCATAAATAAAATTAAAGCGCGGTGAAAATTTAAGATCGAGTTCGGAAAGGTTTCGAAACTGGCTTATTTTAAGACGGATTACCTGCATGAAACTTATAAACGCATAGGCATAATAACATAAATACTCGAATTTTCCTCGACTGATTCAAGTCTTACGCTAGCATCCGTAGAGGTTAATGTTAGTTTTACCGATCCTTCTGGTAAGCTATTTAACACATCCATCAAATAAGTAATATTAAAGGCAACAGTAATCTCTTCTCCAGAGTAAAGAACATCGAGATGATCTTCTGCTTCTTCTTGGTCAAAATTATTAGCAAAGATTCGTAAAGCGTTATTTTTCATCTCTAAACAAACACTTCTATGTTTATCATTAGATAAAACAGCGACTCTAGCAAGAGAGGCTTTGAATAGATTCCGATCAACGGTTAAGAACTTATCGCCACTTTGCGGAATAACACGATCATAATCTGGGAAATTCCCATCGATAAGTTTAGAAGTAAAGGTATAGTCCTGCAAATTAACCCGTAATTGATTATTGCTTAATAGAACGGTTAAATTGTCGTCCTCTTCAGTTAATAAACGTGAAAGTTCATAAATAGCTTTTCTTGGCACAATAATTTGATTTTTCCCTGTCACATGGGCATCTTTTACACTTAGCGCTAAACGATGCCCGTCTGTTGCTACCACACGCAAACTTCCTTGGCCTAATTCCCAAAGCATCCCATTCAGATAGTAACGTACATCCTGTTGTGCCATCGCAAAATTGGTCGCTTCTATCAAAGAAAGTAGTCTCTTTTGTGAAATAATAAACGTTAACTGTTCAGACGATACACGAGTAGATTCTTCAGAAATAGGAAAATCAGTCGCAGGTAAAGTCGCTAAATTAAATCGACTGCGGCCACATTGAAGAAGCAGTTTATCTCCCTTTTGTTGAAAAGTTAATTCGCTTCCTTCTGGTAAGCTTCGACAAATATCCACAAGCTTTCGCGCAGGGGCTGTGGTTTTTCCCTCTTTACCGGATTTTTCTAAAGTGATGCGTCCTGATAGTTCCACTTCCATATCCGTTCCGAACAAAGACAAGGTTTTATCTTGTAAATTTAGAAAGAGATTGGAAAGTATAGGTAAAGTCTGACGTCTTTCAATAACAGCGGTTACTAATTGCAAAGGCTTTAATAAGGTTTCCCGATTAATGGTAAACTGCATTTTATTTTCCTCAGCTCGATAAAGTACGTAATAAATTTATAAAATCTTCGGCAACTCCGGTATTTGTTTTTTTTAATTCTTGAATTTTACGAAACGCATGTAACACCGTGGTATGATCCCGTCCTCCAAACGCACGACCTAATTCAGGTAAACTATGATTCGTTAACTCCTTAGCAAGCGCCATAGCAATTTGTCTAGCACGCGCTAAAGAAGAAGTACGTCGTTTAGAAATCAAATCGGATACCTTAATTTTATAATATTCAGCAACTGTTTTAATAATATTATCTACTGTTACTAATTTGTCTTGTAAAGCCAGTACATCCTTTATTGCTTCCCTCACTAATTCTAAAGTAATTTGGCGCCCAGTAAATTGTGCATAAGCAATCACTCGTTTTAAAACACCTTCTAATTCTCTTACATTCGAATGAATACGTTTACCAACAAAAAAAGCAACTTCCTGGGGTAAGCTGATTTTTACTTGCTCCGCTTTGCTTATTAAAATAGCGACTCTGGTTTCAAGATCCGGTGGTTCAATCGCAACAGTAAGCCCCCAACCTAAACGTGACTTTAATCTTTCTTCCACGCCGGACATTTCTTTAGGATAACGATCGCAGGTTAATACAATCTGTTGTTGGCTTTCAAGTAGCGTATTAAACGTGTGAAAAAATTCTTCTTGAGAACGATCTTTTCCAGCAAAAAATTGGATATCATCAATCAACAGCGCATCTAAAGAACGATAATACGTTTTAAAATCATTAATTGTATTCGTTTGTAAAGCTCTTATCATATCTGCTACAAAACGCTCAGAATGTAAATAAAGCACTTTAGCATGTGGATTTTTATGCAGAATGGAATTGCCAATGGCATGCATTAAGTGAGTTTTACCCAATCCCACCCCACCATAAAGTAATAATGGGTTATAAGCCCCTCCAGGATTTTCAGCAACTTGTACACTAGCAGCACGCGCTAATTGGTTTGATTTTCCTTCAACGAAATTGACAAATGTAAAATTCACATTGATATGGGTGGCAGATAACTTGATCGCTTTAGCTTGTGTTCTTACTTCTTGTGTTTGTTGTCGTAACACGGTCGATCCTTGATTAGCACGACTTCCTACTCGCAGAATCACTTCTGGAGGCACCTCATCCAATTGTGTCAAAATTTGATTGATATGTACTAAAAAACGCTCATTCACACAGTGTAAAACAAATTGATTTGGCGCCCATAATACAAGTTGATCTTCTTTTTGCTCTGCCTGCAATGGCCGAATCCATGTATTAAAATCTTGAAGAGAAATATGATTTTGCAATCGATCCAAACATTTTTCCCAAACGAATGTTGCTAAAGCGGTTGTCACAATAACTCCTCTAATTAAGACCAAATAAAATGTTTAATCGACCTAAGTTCATATCATAATTTGTATCGCTTATCTACCCTAGGTTCTGTCTCTTAGAGTCCCCTTTTAAAAAAGAGTGATTATGAAATGGTTTTGCCGTTACGACACCTATCATCTTTAGAGCTTTAAGTCCAATATTATCTTTTTCGAATCATTAAATGGGTTTACTATCCTTCACCTTTCAAGCTGTGGATAGTAAGCAAAAAAACTGTGTATGGAGTGACTATTAATACCTTGTAATAAAAAATAAACTACATTAGGTCCTATCCATTCACCGTAGCACGCAGCTTATCCCTTATTAAATTTATAGCTAACTGTTTGAAAAATAATAGAAATATAAAGTTATTAACAGAATTGTCTTGTCTTTATCATCACATTTATCTATATAAATAAATTATTTATAATAATGCACGTAGCAACATCAATTCTATTCTAAAGATAAACTAAAACTTTATTTTGTTGGTTTAGCGGGATAAAATTACAATCATTATCCCGCTGTATGGATAAGCTGATGGTCTAATGTAGTCCGCTTAAAAAGCTGATTTACCCCTGACCTATGATTTTTATATCTCTAGTAAGCCTCTATGACGAATTGACAATCTAAAAGGGGTCACCTAAGATACTCTACCTTTTGAAAGCAATAGTTCCTCTTAGGTGCATAGTCAATATTATGAAAAGAACATATCAACCCAGTAATGTTAAGCGTAAAAAAACGCATGGCTTTAGAGCGAGAATGGCTACGAAAAAGGGTCGCCTAATTCTCAAAAGGCGGCGTGCTAAAGGTCGTCGACGTTTAACTGCCTAATTTTAGGTATTCCTTCGTTAGGAAGCCAAGACGACGTCTGTTCAAAATCCGGCTAGCTCCTTCGGAGTTCCACCTCTTATACGGGGTAGTCGTCTAGCGTTCTATTTATGTGTCAAAATCAAATTATACAGTTTCAAAAGAGGTCTATTTGATAACGACTAGGCAGCGGCTTACAAAGTTCAGTCGGCTTAGATATTCAGAGGATTTTAAACAAGCTTTTCAGCAAGGTAATAAAATTAGGCAAGGTTGTTTAACTACTTATACTAAGTCTAATAGCATGGGTTATGCGCGTTTAGGATTGGCTATCACAAAAAAAGCTGTCCCTAAAGCGACAGCTAGGATTCGGGTTAAACGTATCATCCGTGAGAGTTTTAGACTTAACCAGACGTTGCTATGTGGTTTAGATATCGTAATTGTGGTCACAAATCAGTGTCTCTCTACTAAACAGATTTTGTCGTATGATTTAAATAAACAATGGTCAAGGTTAGCCCTCTATTACAAAAAAGTCTGATCTTTTTATTGCAGGCATATGGTTATTTAATCAGTCCAATGATGGGGCAGGCCTGTCGTTTTCATCCAAGTTGTTCGAAATATGCACAATTAGCAATAAGGGAGCATGGTAGTTATGTAGGCCTTTGTATGACAATAAAGCGCTTACTATGTTGTCACCCCTGGCATCCTGGCGGCTACGATCCTGTCCCAAAATCTTTAAAACCACCACAACAATGAGTTAAATTATGGAACTAGCTCGCGTTTTTTTATTAGGCGCCTTATTTTTAATTGCATTCATGTTATGGAATGCATGGCAGAATGAATATCCTAATACTCGAGAGATAAAGGCATCAACGCAAATTCAGCAAAAACAAATTGCTACTGAACTGACAAAATTATCGGGATCTCAACTTCCATCTGTTATGGAAGGAGGTCAACTAAGTGACAATAGTCATCGTTATATTCGTGTTAAAACAGATGTCTTAGACATTGTAATTGACACACAGGGAGGGAGCATTGTCCAAGCTAATCTTTTAAAATATCCGCAACAAGCTAGCGATCCTAATTCTCAACCCTTTCAATTACTTAGTAAAAATCCAGAAAACTACTATGTAGCGCAGAGTGGACTCGCAGGCTCTGAAAGACAAATACTTCAGTATCGAAGTGCACGAACAAACTACAACTTAGGACCTGAACAATCCGAGCTTCGTGTTAATTTAATTTGTACTAGCTGCGGAAACGTAGCTATCCAAAAGCAGTTTGTTTTTAAGCACAATGACTATTTAGTGCCTATTAATTATCAAATAGGAAATCATAGCAACTCACTTTGGAAAGGACAGCTTTATACACAGTTCCAACAAAAAAAGCGTATTCCGGCACGTAGTCTTTTTAATATTAGTTCTTATACAGGCGGAGCAATTTCTACCCAGGAAAAACCTTATCAAAAAGTTAGTTTTGATAAAATGGGTGAAGGAATTTCCATGGCAACGGAAGGTGGTTGGGTTGCCATGTTACAACATTATTTTATTAGTGCTTGGATTCCACCCGTGGGACAGACATATCATTTTTATAGCGATGGAAAGAATGATGTTTATACCTTAGGAATGTTAGGTTCACCCTTTCAAGTTAAGCCGAATACACAATATACCAGTCAGGCTAAGCTTTATCTTGGTCCAGAAAGCATGGACCGCCTAAACGCCGCAGCGCCTCATCTAAATTTAACAATAGACTATGGCATTCTATGGTTTATTTCTATTGCCCTTTTCTGGCTATTAAAGCAAATCCATCAGGTAGTAGGTAATTGGGGTTGGTCGATTGTTATTGTGACGGTACTCATTAAATTAGCTTTTTACCACCTGTCGGCCAAGAGTTATCGTTCGATGGCTGCGATGCGTAACCTGCAGCCTCGTCTAAATGTTCTAAAAGAGCGTTATGGGGATGATAGACAGAAATTAACCAAAGCAACGATGGAGCTTTATAAATCAGAAAAAGTAAATCCTTTGGGAGGTTGCTTACCTATTTTGGTTCAGATTCCGGTATTTATTGCACTTTATTGGATGCTGCTAGAAAGTGTTGAATTACGTCAAGCTCCTTTTATTTTCTGGATTCATGATTTATCGACCAAAGATCCATACTATATTTTACCTATTTTAATGGGTATTACGATGTTTGTTCAGCAGCGTTTAAATCCACCACCGCCGGATCCTACACAGGCTAAGGTTATGCAGTTTTTGCCGATTTTTTTTACTGCCTTGTTTTTAAATTTTCCATCTGGATTGGTGTTGTACTGGGTAGTGAATAATACGCTTTCAATTTTACAACAGTGGTTTATTATGCGCCGTATGCAGACACAATTTAATCAAAAAAATCTAAAAAAACGCTAGCTTGTGCCTTTAGAGGCACAAGCCAAAAATTCAAGTGAATAGTTTCTGATGAAATCCAAGCGATTACCTAATTTCGAAAAAGGTCTAGATACCATTGCCGCCATTGCGACTCCCTCTGGGCGTGGTGGGATTGGCATCATTCGTATTTCAGGTTCACATACCCAAGCTATCGCTGTCGCTTTAATTGGCCGCTTGCCTAAACCACGCCATGCCGATTATCTGAAATTTCTAGCAATAGACGGAACTCCTATTGATAAAGGGGTAGTACTCTATTTTCCGGCGCCCAATTCTTTTACAGGGGAAGACGTCTTAGAAATACAGGGGCATGGAGGACCTATTATTTTAGATTGCTTATTGCAGCGCGTTTTACAATTGGGGGCGCGATTGGCACGGCCAGGTGAATTTTCAGAACGTGCCTTTTTAAATGGAAAATTAGACCTTGTTCAAGCAGAAGCGATTGCAGACTTAATTGATGCAGAATCAGCGCAAGCAGCGTTAGCGGCGATGCGTTCTCTACAAGGAGAATTTTCCAAACACGTCAATCGGATGCTAGAAACGTTGATCGCTTTACGGATGTATTTAGAAGCGTCTATTGATTTTTCAGATGAAACGATTGATTTTTTAAAAGATTCTGATGCCAAAAAAAAATTAAAGGCGATTTTATTAGAAATTGCAAAAATAAAAAAAGTAGCCAGACAAGGAGTTTTATTACAAGAAGGAATGCATATTGCTATTGTCGGTCCTCCCAACGTAGGAAAATCAAGCTTATTAAATAAATTAACAGGTCAAGATTCAGCCATTGTTACTCCTGTTGCTGGAACAACACGTGATGTTATTCGAGAAAAAATACACATTGATGGTTTGCCAATACATATCGTCGATACGGCAGGATTGAGAAAAATAGAGGATGAAGTTGAACAGCAAGGAATAAAGCGAAGTTTAGCTGAAATTGAAAAAGCCGATCGTATTTTATGGGTTGTTGATAGTACGATAACCCCACTAAGCGATTTAAAATCTTTATATCTGATGGATTTTTTTGATAATTTATCACTTAACAAGCGTGTCACTGTGATACGAAATAAAATCGATATCAACCAAGAAAGCGCACATTTCAGCGAAGAAGCGAACTTTGATGTCATTAGTTTATCGGTAAAAACCGGCGAAGGGTTGTCTATCCTTCATCATTATCTTAAAACGAGTGTGGGATACGAAGCTGGGGCAGAAGGTAATTTTAGTGCCAGACGTAGACATTTAGAGGCATTAGACAAGGCTGAAACAGCACTAACTAATGGTTTAGATAAATTAGGGTGTGTTGACAATCAATTTCCGGAATTATTAGCCGAAGATTTGGCTATTGCGCAAAATCATTTGAATACGATTACAGGTCAATTTACTACGGAAGATCTTTTGGGAAAAATTTTTTCTAGTTTTTGTATTGGGAAATAATAAAAATTAGGGAATGTAATAATTTTTATTATACTTTCAAAAATGATTGATAAGTTGTGCGGGTCCTTGTATGTTAAAGATTCGAAGGGAAAAGAAGTTTTATGGAAATAGCCGGGATGTAGCTTACGCATAAACTCGTCAGTGGCCGCTGGGTCCTGCCGCGCCAGGGTTATTTTTTTAATTTGGAAAAATTAAGAAAAATAACCCTGGCACGTCACCCAGCGATAAGGATCGATAGTGTTTTCGCCATTAATTTATTTTAAAAAGATGTTGGGACGGAACCTAATTCAGTGATCGCCTTTAATACCAGGCTAGGTTTTAATTCTTTCATACAGTTGAAATGCACCAGTGGACATTCTCGTTGAAAGCAAGGACTACAGGAGAGATTAAGCGTTAGTATACGCTTATGATCGGTTAGAGGCGGTGTAAACGCTGGACTACTTGAGCCATACAATACGATGAGCGGACGATGTAGCGCGGCAGCACAGTGCATTAAACCGGAATCATTGCTTATTACCAGTGTAGCCATCGCTAAGATGGTTATAGCTTGTCGTAATGAAGTTTTGCCAGTGAGATCAATACATCGATTTTCTGTCAGTTTTTGTATGGACTGAGCAATGGCTTGATCACTTTTTGAACCTAATAAACAAATCTGCCACCCTTCTGTATATTTATAGTTAGCTATTTCAGCAAAATATTCGATTGGCCATCGTTTTGCGGGTCCAAACGCAGCGCCTGGACACAAAATAAGCAAGGGCTTTTCTGAAAATGTCAGTGATAATGCGGATAAGGTATTTTTTATTTGCTTAGGATTGACGTCTAACGAAGGTTGATAGTCCTCCCAAGGAATAGGTCTATTGGAGATAGGAGAAGATCCCAGTGCAAGAAAACGTTGTACCATTAATGGTAGTTTTTTTTTATTTAACGTTTTCTGATCATTGAGTAAACCAAAACGCATTTCTCCTCGCCAGCCAGTTCGTAAAGGAATACGAGCAGCAAAGGGGATAATGGCAGATTTCCAAGAATTGGGTAATACAATGGCTTGTTGATATTCTTTATTTCTCAATACGTTTCCAAGTCGCCAGCGCTGTTTTAATTGGAACTGAGAATGGCCAAATGGCATATCCAGTATTTCATTTATCTCTGGCATTAGGGAAAGTAAGCCATGACTCCAGCGTGGAGCAATAATATCTATTTTTGTTTCAAAATTCTTTTGTTTTAGATATTTGAATAAGGGTTGCGCCATGATGATATCGCCTATCCAGCCGGGGCTAATAATAAGGATTTTCCTAGGGCTGGATTTAGGCATAAAGCAAAGCAACTCAAAAATAGCGTTTTTCTATAGGATGAACTATCCTGGTATCTTATCTTATCTTATTTTAAGATAGCTAAAGCATTTTTCGTCATTGCGAGCGCGAAGCGCGCGGCAATCGGGTGAAACGCTTAATTTTTCCTGGATGGCTACGGCCTCACTGATGTTTCGGCCTCGCCATGACGGACTATTTTTAACTTTTGTACGGTGCATAGGTCAAAGATACCTAAGCCAGGAATTGATTCTGATGCGGAAAAGGAAGTCGCCGTTTTTTATTTTCTCTTTGGTGGTACTGCTTAGTTTACTGTTACTGACAGAAACGGCTAATGCAGCGGAAGCCCCTTCTCCGCGACTGTCCGCTAACGGCTATGCCAGTGATTTTACGGTAGGTCAAGCAGATTTGATGCTGCCAATCAAAGGAGATGGAACCCATAATCTTTATCTCGATCCCGATGTAGCTTATGGAAGTGATAATCAAGGTTATGCGGATCTCGGATTAGGCTATCGCTGGATTCAGAATGATGCGGCTATTTTGGGTGGATATGTCTTTGGCGGTTATTCTCGACTCGACAACAATGCTCGCGTATGGGTGGCAAATCCTGGAATAGAAGCCTTCGGTTCTCGCTGGGATGCCCATCTGAATGGATATTTCCCTATGGGCGATCGTAGTACTTACCTAGGAGAAGTCTTTAGTTTTACGTTTACCGGCCATTCGGAATTTATGAACGATGTGGCTCATGTCTTCCAGCAGGTGGGTAATGGCGGAGATGCCCAGTTTGCTTATCAACTGTTTCCAGGAAACTCATTAAAGGCATCCGTAGGCACTTATTTTTTCTCCCCTAAGGAAACCGGTAATCTCTGGGGCGGAGCTGCCGGTTTGGAGTATTGGATGGATCAACATGTGAAAGTGTTTGCCCGTTATACCTACGATAATTTGAATCACAGTACCGGCGCTTTAGGTTTAGGAGTAGAGTTCGGTGGAATGCGTAGTCACCGTAGTGACCCTGATTTAGCAGAAAGGTTGACCGATCCCGTGGAACGTTATCTGGCTGAGTTAGGGAGAGGTTCCGGGATTCCTAGCCGTAAGCGTTACCAACCCGTGCCCGCAGGCATGATTCCTCCCGTGCCAGTACGAGATGATATTGCATACTTCAGCCAAACCGGTGGACCGAATAATGGAGGAATAGGTTTAACCTTAGCGAATTGTACTGAGGAAAATCCCTGTGGTCCTACGGATCTAACGAATGTGAGTGCTATTACTTTGGATACCTTACTACCCGATACAGTGATGTATTTTAATGGAGGAAGCTATGCGGCGACCGATGTGTTAGGAGGAACTAATCCAGTAACCTTACAAGCCGGTCAAAGTGTGTCTTCGCGCACAGCGGATTATAGCCAGCCGGCAACGGGTGCTGGGCGTTCCACTTTTAACGGCGCTTTTATCCTCAACAGTAATAATACGCTAGAGAATATTATTCTTCTGCCTACAGCGGCTACCGCAATGGGTAATGGGGTGTTAGCTAACAATGCCAGTAATGTCTTAGTTCCCGGTAGCCAGATTGGCAGCTTCACAAATCCTTTTAATACCGGTGTACTCATGACCGGTAGCAGCCAACTGAATATTACCGATAGTCAGATCAATGCAAAAAATTTGACGGGGGGTATTGGTACTGGGATACTCGCTAAGAATAATTCGATTATTAGTGCCAATGATATAGTGATAAACATGGATGGGGCTGATACGAATGCTGTCAAGAGTCAAGATGATAGTCAAGTAACTATTACTGTTGGCCAGATCAATCTAACTAATGGTAACGGTGCTAATAATGGGCTAATCGCTACGGGTGATTCGACGCTTAATGCCAGTAATATAACGCTAAACATGAGTGGGGGTGTTTCTGCTGCCGTCGCCAGTCAAGAGGATGCTCAACTAAGTATTATCGATAGCCAGATCAATCAAACAAGTTTGTCTGATGTTACTGGATTATTCGTTTCAGATAATTCGACTATGATCGCCAGTAATATAACGTTAACCATTGGTGGATCTGCTGTTACTGCTGTTTTGGTTGCAGGTACCAGCAAACTGAGTATTGTTGGTAGTCAGATCGATGCAACAGCTTCGAGTCCTGCTGATATCGCATTTGGATTCAGGGCTTCCGGCAGTTCGACTACAACAGCTAGCGATACGCAGGTGAATCTGACAACAACAGGCGGTAACAGTGCTATTGCTTTGGCTACTGAAAATGCGGCTAGTATCCAATTCGATAACGGAAGCTTAAGTGCTACTGGAGGACCAAGTTCTGATATAAAGAACACAGTCGCTGGAGGAACTATCACCATTACCAGCAGTACTTGTAACTTGAATGGTAGCCCATTGACTTGTCCCTAGTCATGCACCTTGTCGATGAGTTACTTTCATTCTACTTTTTCTTTTAGAAAATACTCTGTTTCACAATAAGGGCAGATAACATGGCCCGTTTTAGCAATCGGTAAATAGACTCTAGGATGCGAATCCCATAAACGATTTGTTGGTAAAGGGCAGCAAAAAGGCTGTTCTTTTGTAGTGATTTCGTAGGAACGTTGCGTATTACCGCTAGATAATGGCTTTGACATCATAAAACCTTAAGGATATTTAACTATTATTCTGCCAGTTTTGTGCTAGTCTGTACAGACAGTTACCTTTATTTACGATAAATAAACTCTCTCAAAAGAGTAAGCGATTTAAAAATGCAATAGATAATATTGTGCCGACGAACAAGTCTGGTGGGAAGTTAATAATGGTGTTATTCCAGGGTTTAAAGCGTCGTTTAAAAAATATTAAGGCCAATAAGAATGGCCAGGCTCCTACTATTTATCCTATAAAATCAGCCGCTGAGTTGTTAAATACTAAAGACAAGCAGGGGTTTGTAGAAACGATTAAATCGTTAATGAGCCTTTCTAGCGGCTTCAATGATTTTTATTACCCTGTTATAGAAAAGTTTGCTGAATTTGTGCAAACCTTACCTGAAAATCAACGGGAATTTTTTGGTCAGCCAGTAGAGTTTTTGACACTAGGCTTAGAGCGAGCTTCTAGAACACTTTCTTTATGTTTAGCTTATTTTTTTCCTGAAAAAGCTGATTTTTCTACTATTTCTAAGCACGATGCACTATGGATCTACGCGACATTTACTGCTGCATTATTTTTGGATATAGGTAAAATCGCTGTGAAATATACCGTCATGCTTTACCATGAAAAAGCGTATTTACTTAAAAGATGGGATCCCTACGTAAGTGCTATGTTAGGCCAAGGGAGCTACTATCAATTTGATTATAGTAAAGAAAATTTAAATGATCTCCGCTATTGCGTAACCCCTGTTCTGGCGCGCCAGATACTGGATAGCGCGACGGAATCTTCTTCAGAAATCAGTGGTTTTAATTGGATAGCCACTGATCCAGAAGTACTTGTCGTTTGGTTTGCTTTACTTGCTGGAGAAGAAGATCGTATTCCTATGACTTCTTTCATGTCTGTGATCCCGCGTGCGGATATAGAAATAATAGAAAATTACCGAAAAGAAAAAAAAATATCGGCGATGGATCCCGCAGGGGAAGCCTTTTTGCAGTGGCTGCGTAAAGAAATCAAGGAAGAAAGGATTGCTATTAATAAAAATGATAAATTACGCGTAACAGAAAAAGAAATCATTTTCTCTATATCCCTTTTCCAGCAGTTTGCTAATTCAAATCCTAACTATAAACATCCGGAAATTATTGAAAGACAATTTGTTGATATCGCCAAACTTTATCAGATTCCTATCAGTGAGCTGGATCAGCGCTATAGAGCGCAGGGTGGTTTGTCGGGAATCAGTGATTTAGGTAAAAGATATCGTACTGTCGGCGGCCTAGCCGCGACCCAGGAGAATGAAAAAACGTCATCTGCACATCGTTTTCTAAAAGGAGGTATTGGTTTGCTTTCTCTTATTACTTCACAGCCGCTTCATCAAGTGATTCACTTAGGCTTGGCTGAAAAAAGTATAATAAAATCGCCTTCCCAACATTCAATGATTTAATTTTTTAATATGGCAAGCTATGTTATAGGGGATATCCAGGGTTGTTTTGACCCGTTTATTCATCTACTAAAAAAAATTAATTTTAATTCGAATCAAGATTGTTTATGGTTAACAGGCGATCTCGTTAATCGGGGCCCTGCTTCTTTAGAGGTACTTCGTTTTGTTAAATCATTAAAATATAGCCAGGTTGTTTTAGGCAATCATGATTTACATTTTTTGTCTGTACTTTATGGTAAGGCAAGTTTGGATAAACAAGATACCTTAGAGGCTATCTTGAAGGCGCCCGATAAAGAAGCGTTAGGGTCTTGGTTGCGCCATAGGCCGTTGTTACATCATAATGCCACTTTAGGCATTACATTAGTGCACGCTGGCCTACCGCCACAATGGGATCTTAACAAAGCATTACAGTGTGCTCATGAGCTTGAAACGATGCTAAGAAGCCAGCAATATTCTGAATTTTTTGAACATATGTATGGTGATACTCCTAGTCTATGGAGTGATGAGCTTAAGGGCTGGGACAGATTACGCGTTATTACCAATGGGTTGACCCGCATACGATTTTGTGATGTAGAAGGAAATTTAGATCTCGATACCAAGGGTAACCTTGCAAAAAAAGGCTATTTTCCTTGGTTTAAAGTACCCAATCGACGCAGTAAGGATGTAAAGATTTTATTCGGTCATTGGGCGGCATTAGCAGGCAAAACAGACGATCCTATGGCCATTGCTTTAGATACAGGCTGTGTATGGGGACATTGTTTAACAGCGATGCGTTTAGAGGACGGAAAACAATTTACTACAAATTGTTCTAGGATGTGTTGAAATTATTGAATTTTCAGCTATTAAATTTTTTGTGCAAGCAGAAGTGCAAATAAGCCCCGAATAGGTTTACCTGAGTCATCCCTTTGATGTGTATGACCTACGAATTCTTTATATTCTAAAACTGACCAGCCCTTATCTTGATAAAAATGATACAAGGTTTTACTTTCAGGTAGATAAGTAAAACTAGAAGGGAGTGAATAAAGTTCTGCTTTTATCGGATGAAGTATAAGGTGTAATCCTTTGCTTACTGTCGTGGACTGTAATTCTGTTAGTAAAGAGGGAATGCATTTTGTCCCTAAAAACTGCAGAGAAACGATAGAAATGACAACATCAAAAGCTTCTTTTTGTAGCGTTAACGGTTGGCATAAATCATGCGTTATTAACTTTATGTTAGACATATTTTCTTTTTTAATTATTTCTTCAACTTGTTGAATCGAGGATTGATTAATATCAATTCCGGTCAGTTGATGGCCGGATAAAGCAAGATAGAGTAAATTCCTTCCTGAACCACACCCAATATCAAGAATATTTAATTCATTTTTTTTGGAAAAATAGGTATTGTAGGCATAATACAGGTCACTCTGAACGTTTCCTAAACTGTATTTCTTATTGAAATAACGATGGGGTTTACAATAAAATTCAAGGGTTCCTGTAAATTTCTCACTTACCAGCTTAATTTTATGCCACGAGGCGGGAGGGATAGACATTTGCGGATTATTTTTGTCTATACGATGTTTGGATAACTCTCGTCCTTCACCATCCAGAATAACAAACTCAATTTCACCGGTTTCAAGCCGAAGCAAGCCCCAGGTTCCCTCTTTTGTACTGTGTTTTTCAAGAAAAAACTGGAGTTTACCTTGACTGTCTATGGTAATTTGTTTATAGGGAATGAGATCATTGTCGATGTTTAACATACTTAGCTCCGACTTACTTTTTGTTATTTGGAATATAGTTTGATCCTACACAGGGCAGAAATTAAAACCCGGCATGGGTGACAGCGAATGTGACTTCTTTTTGTGGCGTAAGCCAGCAAAAAAAGCGCATTCGTTGGCGCCCATGCCAACAATTTTTTTGTCCTATGCAATGGCAATTTATGTAAAGCATACTCCGATTTGACAAGTTATAGAATAGAATGATTATTTTCGGAATTTACTATGGCAGCAAAAAATTTAGAAGAAATTGTTTCATTATGCAAGCGCAAAGGGTTTCTCTTCCCTAGTGCCGAAATCTATGGGGGACTACAGGGTGTTTATGATTACGGTCCATTGGGCGTAGAATTGAAAAACAACTTAAAATCCGCTTGGTGGAAGTCAAATGTTTATGAACGTGATGATATCTATGGCTTAGATTCTGCGATCTTGACACAGAAAAGGATTTTTTATTATTCGGGTCATGAAAACACGTTTGCAGATTTAATGGTAGATTGTCGCTCTTGTAAAAAACGTTGGCGGGTGGATCATCTTATTGAAGGAAAATGTGAAAATTGTGGTTCAAAGGATCTGACAGAGCCGCGAGCGTTTAATATGATGTTCAAAACAGTGGTAGGTCCCGTAGAAGATAAAGATTCTTATGCTTATCTGCGCCCAGAAACTGCACAAGGAATATTTACTAATTTTAAAAATATTATGGATTCCATGGCGCCTAAATTACCTTTTGGTATTGCACAAATTGGTAAGGCATTTCGCAATGAAATAACGCCGCGAAATTTTATTTTTAGAGTGCGAGAGTTCGAACAGATGGAGATTGAATTTTTTGTCAAACCGGGAGAAGATGAGAAATGGCAGCAATATTGGATAGACCAACGTCTGGCATGGTGGAAAGAACAAGGTTTATCTTCCGATAGGTTGAAGTTGTTTAAACAACCTAAAAAAGAACTATCCCATTATGCAAAAGCTACTGTCGATATATTGTATCAATTTCCTCATGGTTTTGAAGAGTTAGAAGGTATTTCCAATAGAACGGATTATGATTTGGGGTCTCATACTCAAGGACAAGCCGAATTAAAAATAACGGCAAGCGTCGCTGTTAATAAGGATAGTACGGCTAAATTAACGGTTCAGGATCCCCCAGGGCAACATTTTTTACCTTATGTCATTGAACCTTCTGCGGGTTTAGATAGAGGTGTATTGGCCATTTTGACTGAGGCCTACGAAGAAGAAGAATTAGAGGATAATAAAAAGCGCATTGTTTTAAAAATAAAACCTCAACTTGCTCCGGTTAAAGTGGCTATTATTCCGCTGAAACGTAATGAAACTTCCATTGTGGAAAAAGCAAAAACAATTAAAAAAAACATTCAATCCTTAGGGATTGGCCGTATTGCTTACGAAGATACTGGAAATATTGGTAAAAGCTATCGACGTCATGATGAAATTGGCACGCCACTGTGTATTACCATTGATTTTGATACAGTAAGTAAAAGTGATAATAGAAATAACTATGATACGGTAACGATAAGAGAGCGGGATTCTATGAAACAGACGCGCATACAGCTATCACAATTAGAAAACTACATAAAATCCTATTTTTTGAGATGGTATATCCCCCATTTGAAAAAATAATTAAAGAATAATTTGAGCATTTATGTTTTGAAAAAACTCACACCTGAAGAAAAAAATGTTATCTTATTGAAAGGAACTGAACCTCCGTTCTCAGGGAAATTTTGTCATTTTAATGAAGAAGGAGCTTATTCATGTAAGCAATGCGGGGCGTTATTATACCATTCTTCAAATAAATTTGATTCAGATTGTGGTTGGCCCAGTTTTGATGATGAAATATCAGGTGCAATTAAACGTTTACCAGATGCCGACGGTTGTCGTACAGAAATTATTTGTGCTAAGTGCGGTGCACATCTTGGGCATTTATTTCTTGGCGAAGGGTTTACCCCTAAAAATGTTCGACACTGTGTTAATTCAATATCTTTGGAGTTTACCCCCAAAAATAAACTGGAAAAGGGAGTCGATCAAAAGTTAGAGAAGAAAGAGGGCCAAATTGAAACGGCTATTTTTGCTGGGGGATGTTTTTGGGGGGTCGAGCACCTAATGAAACATCTGCCAGGCGTCATTTCAGTGATGTCCGGATATACCGGCGGCACTATGTCTAATCCCACTTATCAGGACGTATGCAATCATCGTACGGGCCATATCGAAGCAGTTCAAATTATTTTTGATTCCACCAAAGTCACTTATGAAACATTAGCCAAACGATTCTTCGAAATTCATGATCCGGAACAAATGAATAGACAAGGTCCAGATATCGGTGAAGAATATCGTTCTGAAATCTTTTATACCACGCCGAAACAAAAAGAAATCGCTTTAAAACTTATCCATATTTTAAAAGATAAAGGCTATCAGATTGTTACCAACGTTACTCCCGCCACAAGCTTCTGGAAAGCAGAAGAGTATCATCAAAATTATTATGAAAAAACAGGAAAACAACCTTATTGTCATCAGTATATTGAAAAATTTTAAAGGGCAGCTGTTATAAAAAGGCGCTGGCTTTAGGAAGTAAACCCATAGAATGCGTATGGAGATATCTTCGTAGGCGATAGAATCCATCAATCAATACATTAATTTTAGTTTTATCTCAAATAAAACTATTCTAGCAAATACTATCTAATTAAAATAAACTGCATCAATAAGATCATTTGGTCAAAACATTAGCTAGGGAATAGTATGAAACATATAAAACGAGCTAAAAAACGTTTAGAGGATTTATGGGCCAAGGGAACAGACTATAGCAATGATATCGTTGAGGAAGCTAGAAAAGAAAATAAAATGCTGCATCTAGACATGGATTTAACGGGCGATTGTAAACTTAAATGTTTCTATTGTGATAGAACGCCTGATCGTTTTAATAAGATCCCCAATCGAATCGAAATGTCAACAGAAGAGAGAAAGGATTTGATTGCACAAGCCCATGCTCTAGGTGCCCGTACTGTGGAATTTCCTGGTGCTGGGGAGCCTATGATTGATAAGGGATTTTGGGAAATTATCGAATTTATCAACGAGAAAGGAATGGTGTCAGTTTTATTTACTAGTGGATATCACCTTGACCAAAGATCAATTTCTAGACTTTATGAAAATAATGTAACCATATTCTTAAAATATAATCATACAGATTTTCGAATTCAAGATAAAATGGTAAATGTAAAAGGATTTGGAGAAATTTCTAATAAAGTATTACTTCTTTTAATTGATCGTGGTTTTAATAAAGAAATTCCTACACGTTTAGCGATTGATATGGTAGTAACACCAAAATTTCAAGATATCGAAGAAGTAAAAAAAATTTTCCGCTGGTGTCGGAAAAATAATATTCATAGTTACATTAGTACTCTTATTCCGGAAGGAATTGCGGACCATAAAAGTAAAATCCTAGAGCGGGAAAGGAGTGATGAACTTTTAAGAGAATTACAAAAAATTGATGAGGAAGATTTTGGATTAATTTACACCCCTAGCCGTCCTTTAGCGGGTGGATATCGTTGTCGTCAAGTAAATGTAGGACTTCATATCAATCTATTTGGAGAATGTTATGATTGCAATGGTCTAGGTAGATTCTTAGGTCATATAAGAAAAAATTCCTTAAATGAAATTTTGACATCAAAATTTGCTCAACATATTAGAAAGCCAAAACAAGATGGTTTTTGCTTATTACGTGAACGTGTATGGGATGGTGTAGAAACCAAAGGAATGGACAGAAAACTTGTGCAATACTCCTCTTGGAAAAAAAAACATGGCGAAGATCCAATTTTGATTTCGGGATTAGAGCATACAGGTCATTTAGGGGAAAATAAGATTTAGAAGAGCATTATTTATAATAAGGAGATTATATGAAACATATCATGTTTATTGAAGCAAGCCAAACCGGAGCAGGCTTAAAAGCTGTAGAATACGCCAAAAGTAGAGGATATTTTGTCACTTTATTGACCAGATCACGAGCTTCTTATTCCGATTTTTTATTAAAATTCATGGACAAGATCTTAGTTTGCGATACAAATTCCAATCAAGAATTGTTAACGCAAATAAACTTATATGACCAACATAAAAAAATTGATGGCATTACAACTACCGCCGACTGTTATGTCCCTCAAGCATCCTTAGCGGCAAATATTTTAGGTTTACCTGGTATGCCATATTCAGCTGCCTTAAAAGGTAGAAATAAATATTTAATGCGTTGCGCATTAAATAGGGTTTTTCCGGCCCTAAATCCTAAATTTGCTTTAGTAAATAACTATGAAGACTCTTTTCTTTTTGCAAAGGAAAATGGTTTTCCTTTTATAGCTAAACCCCAAGATCAAAATGACAGCTCAAATGTTAAAAAAATTTTTGATAAAAACGACCTTTTAAAGTATATGGAGAATACAAGGGAATGGGATAAAAATTCTTTTGATCAGATTTTATCGAAAAATGTTTTATTAGAAGCTTATATTCCTGGTGAAGAATACAGTGTTGAGACAATTCAAGCTAAAAATGCTGACATTAAGCTCATGGGCATTACCAAAAAAGATTCTTTCTTAGGCGAGGATATAGGTCATTTTACGGAATTAGGTGCTTCTTTTCCTTTCAAAACTCCAGAAACTAAAAAAATATTCGATAAAATTTCTCAAGCACTAAAATTGCTCGAGATTAACTGTTGTGTGGCCCATACCGAATGTCGAATCGATGATAAAGGAGAACTTAAGCTACTGGAAATAAATCCTAGGCTTGCTGGAGACATGTTAGGAAGTCATGTAATTGAATTAGCTACAGGAGAGGACGCAGCTGGAAAATTAGTAGAGGTAGCATTAGGTAATTCTATCAGTTGGGAGCCTAAAAGGAATAAAGGAGCTGCATTGATAGGTATCTCCTGCTATCAAGCTGGAATTTTTATAGGTATTGAGAATCTACAAGAGGTACTCATGATGCCTGGAGTGGAATATATTAATATATGGACAAAAATGGGCACTTTGATAAAGCCAGCACTATTTTCTAATAGTGATTTAATAGGCCGAATTGTTACTCAAGGTAAAAATGCAGAAGAAGCTAAAAAATTAGCTAAAAAAGCTTTTGGAATATGTAAAATTAAAATGGTACAACACAAAAGTGAAATACCAAGCGATTCGGAACAATTTGGTATTTTTACACGGGAAAATTTCAAAATTCAATCTATTCCTGAGCCTGTTAATTCTTTTGAAAATTCAAGTCCATCTAGAATTTTTAAATTATAATTTTATAAAAAGAGATAAAAAATGGAGTTTTTGCTTAACCAATTCGATAAAGTTGTACAAGATTCTTCAGTAAAATGGTTATCTCAACATTGGGGAAAACAGCTATTAAATCCAGTAAGCCACCTTGGTTTTTTAGAAATTCCTTTCGATTATGCAGTAAGTTACAGACCTGGAACACGCTTTGGTCCTCAAAAAATAATCGCAAACTTAAATGAACAAAGTTTATTTTGTACAGATAAACGAGCCAAGTTAGAAAATATAGCTATTAAAAACTTTGGCGCAGTTGATATTCTGCACTCTTTGGAAAAGACTTATCAAAACATAAAAAATGCTGTTGATAATATTCAAGATCCTTTTATTCCTATTTGTTTAGGAGGAGATCATTCTATTTCGGATCCAATTTTAAGATCTATTATTGAAAAACATGGAAATAATTTTGGTCTAGTAATTTTTGATGTTCACTTTGATTCTAGAGAGCCTATTCAGGATAAAGAACATTCTGGACATTGGGTAAAAACGCTAGAAAATGTAATAAATTATCAAAATGTCATTCAATTAGGTATTAATGCGAGCATTTATTCTGAGCAATATCTAATTACAGCAGAGAAAAATGGGATTTTTGTTAAAACTCCATTTGAAATTTGAAAATCTGGTTTTATTAATACTTGTCAAGAAATAAAGCAGCATTTTAAAAATATCAAAAATATTTATATTTCAGTAGATATAGACGCTATCGACCAGGCCTTTGCGCCCGGGACAAGTGTACCCAACCCTTGTGGATTATTTTCATACGAAGTTGCCGATCTTCTATTTGCATTAGCTTCTCATTATCAGGTGATTGGTTTTGATATTACTGAAGTAAGTCCCCCGCTAGATACCAATGACATGACTTCAAAAGTTGCGGCCCAACTTACTTTAAATCTGATGGCGGGAATAAATTAATTCTATAAGCAATTTTAACATTGAAATTAAATATCTTTCCTATATTCATAGTTTTCTTTACCATCTTATTAGCTAGCATCAACTATCCGCTATCAAAACTTATGGTTAATTATTTTCCCCCAATCTTTTCGATGGGGTACAGATGTATGCTTGGAGGACTTATTTTAGTTGGGTTTGCTAAATTACCCTCTAAAGAAGAATGTAAAGCAATTTTCAAAATTTCAATAAATCTGTTTACATTAAATTTTCTATTTTTTTCTATAGGAATTAAAATTACTTCTTCAAGTATAGCCGCATTAGTAACCCAAATTGATGTACCATTTACAATGATTTTATCGGTTTTTTTTCTGAATGAAAAATTCAAATTTCGCTACTTATTCGGATTTTTGATAGCCATTATAGGGATATATTTAGTCTTAATTAATGATTATAAAATATTAAAATTTAGTTTTTTATCTATATTATCCTTAACACTTTCTTCTTTTTTTTATTCAATTTCAACTATACAATTGAAGAAAACTACATTAAATTTAATAAAATTAAATTCATGGGACTTATTTTTAGTGGCGCTACTTTATTTATTGTATCTTTTTTCATAGAACAAAAAATAAGCGCAAGAGAAATATTAGATATCAATATTTTGTTTTCCGGATTACTTGCTGTTACTTCTACTTGTGTTTTTATTTTATGGTCATATCTCATAAGACACTTTAATGTTACAAAACTCTCTTCATTTCTTTTATTAATTCCCATATTTAGTTTAGTTTTTAATGCAATGATATTGAACGAATTAATTACTTTTAAACTAGTTTTAGGCGTTTTAACTACTCTTTTAGGGATATCAATTTTTCACACACAACAACGTCCTAGAAAGGTTGGCTTATTTAAGACTTTCTGCGACTAGCGCAGCATCCACAGACGGACGCGTCGTAACGCGATCGAAATAAGCCTTTAAATGTTTATGCTTGCAAATATCAAACTGCATGGCAATTGCCCAACGCAAAATGGGGAAAAGAGAAGCATCAGCTACACTGAAAAAATTTCCTTGGAGGTACTGGTTCTTTTTTAGAACTGCATCTAGATAATTGAATTGTTTCTCAAGATTTTCTCTCACAATCGACTTGTATTCATCTGGAGTTTTCGGGTTGAACAACGGGCCGAAGCTTTTATGCAACTCAGCCGAGATGTAGCTAAGCCACTCAATAGTATGATAGCGTGACAAGTTACCGACAGGTGGAATCAGGCCACTGTTCGGCACCCGATCAGCCAGATATAGCACTATAGCCATTCCTTCGGTCAGCAAGCTACCATCATCCAAGAACAGTGCAGGCACCTGTCCTTTCGGATTGATTGTCAGATAGTCTGTTCCTAATTCTGTCTTCTTTTGCGTTAAATCGACCTTTTCCAAGGTAAAATCTAGCCCTGTTTCACGCAAGACGATGTGAGGGGACAACGAACAAGCGCCGGGTTTATAGAACAGTTTCATTGTTAGCTCCGTTAAAATACTGGATTATCTAGAATAATTTATATTACACATTTTCTACCCTAATTTCATTTAGATAGATTTACCTTTTATACGCTACAAAAATTAAAAAGTGGCATGGGTGACAGTGAATGCGACTTCTTTTTGTGGCGTAAGCCAGCAAAAAAAGTGCATTCGCTGGCAGGACCTATGCCAACCACTTCTTATTCTTATCCCATGAAAATCCACTATATTCTCTATTATCAATGACTCAATTGTTAAGTCCTGCCTTTCTGTAGCGTACAGAGTAGATTTACTCGAATGCAGCTTACCTATCGTATTTCAAAAGAGTATAATAGCACTATTTATAAGAATAATAAGAAGAGGAGTTTATCGTGTCTTCTGCAACTCAATTTTTAAAGGTCTATGGGCAACATGCGCAGCTACGTGCAAACGAGGGTATAGACCCATTGCCTTTGAGTGCTAAGCAGGTAGTAGAATTGCTTGAACCCCTTAAAAATCCATCGCTGGCTGAGGCCAATCAAGGCCCTTTTTTAGTTGAATTATTGAGCCAGCGCATAGCTCCTGGAGTCGACCCAGCTGCTTACGTTAAAGCGGCTTTTCTTGCTGCTTTGGCTAAAGGCGAAGCGAAATCCCCTTTTATCGATCCTAAGCAGGCTGTTGAATTGCTGGGTACTATGTTGGGGGGTTACAACGTTCCTATTCTCATTGAGTTACTCGATCATGTCAGTTTGGCTGATACAGCAGCTAAACAGCTTTCGCATACCTTACTGATGTTTGATGCTTTCCACGACGTAATTGCAAAAGCGAAAACGCATAACCCATTTGCCAAACAGGTTATAGCCTCATGGGCAAATGCAGAGTGGTTTACTTCTAAATCTGAAGTTCCCCATAAAATAACAGCATCGGTATTTAAAGTATCAGGTGAGATTAATACGGATGACCTTTCGCCTGCGACTGATGCTTGGAGTCGACCCGATATTCCTTTACACAGCTTAGTTATGTTTCGTAATCGACTACCGGATGCCTTAAAAACGATTGCCAATTTGAAGACTAAGGGTTACTCCGTTGCATTTGTAGGCGATGTGGTAGGGACGGGTTCATCTCGTAAATCGGCTATTAATTCTTTATTATGGCATATTGGTGAGTCAATTCCGTTTGTGCCTAATAAACGCCGAGGGGGTATCATTTTAGGTGGAAAAATTGCTCCGATTTTTCGTACCACGGCTGAAGATTCCGGCGCCTTTCCCATAGAAGTGGACGTAAGCAGATTAAATACAGGGGATATTATTCACATTTACCCTTATGAAGGTCGTATAACGGATGAAGAAGATCAAGAAATAGCGCAATTTGAATCTAATTTGTCGCTTATTGATGCGGTATGCTCAGGGGGTCGAATTCCTTTAATTATTGGTCGATCGTTGACGGACAAAGTGTGTGAAGCGATGGGCTATCCTTTTTCTCAGGCTTTTCATCGACCAGAAATTACCCAAGAAAGTGCTAAGGGGTTTACTTTAGCGCAAAAAATGGTAGGTAAAGCTTGCGGGTTATCAGGTATCCGCCCTGGCACCTATTGTGAACCTAAAGTATCTGCAGTGGGTTCGCAAGATACCACGGGGCCTATGACACGTGATGAACTTAAAGAACTGGCTTGTTTAGGTTTTTCAGCAGACTTAGTCATGCAAAGTTTTTGCCACACTGCCGCTTACCCAAAAGCTGTCGATATTGAGACGCAACATAGTTTGCCGGACTTTTTTGCTTCCCGTGGTGGTATTGTGTTACGGCCGGGCGATGGAATTATCCATTCTTGGCTTAATCGAATGCTTTTACCCGATACCGTCGGTACAGGCGGCGATTCACATACCCGTTTTCCAATTGGCATTAGTTTTCCTGGTGGTTCAGGTGTTGTTGCTTTCGCAGCAGCGATGGGGGTGATGCCGCTAACGATGCCAGAATCGGTATTAGTAAGATTTACCGGCAGCATACAGCCAGGGATTACCTTACGAGATTTAGTGAATGCAATCCCCTATGTTGCCCTACAGCGTGGATTATTAACTCTTGATAGTAAAAGTAAAAAAAATATATTTTCAGGACGCATATTGGAGATTGAAGGTTTAGCTGATCTTAAAATTGAACAGGCTTTTGAATTTGCGGATGCATCGGCAGAGCGTTCGGCAAATGGATGCACGGTGCGGTTAAATAAAGAGCCGGTTATCGAATATTTAAATTCTAATATTTCTTTACTGAAATGGATGATAGCGAATGGTTATCAAGATGCGCGTAGTTTGCAAAGACGTATCGATGCGATGGAAAATTACTTAGTTAAGCCAGTTTTATTAGCACCTGATTTAGATGCAGAATACGCAGAGATTATTGAAGTTGATCTTAATCAAATCAAAGAACCTTTATTAGCATGTCCTAATGATCCCGATAATATTAAACCTTTATCTGAAGTTGCTAATACCAAAGTCGATGAGGTGTTTATAGGTTCATGTATGACTAACATAGGTCACTATCGTGCGGCAGGGAGTTTATTAAAAAACATTAACAGCCATTTACCGAGTATATTATGGATAGCACCGCCCACGAAAATGGATGCGCATCAGTTGATGCAAGAAGGTTATTATGCAATTTATGGCGAAGTAGGTGCGCGTACAGAGATGCCCGGATGTTCTTTGTGTATGGGTAATCAAGCAAGGGTACAGAATGGTGCAACCGTTGTTTCAACCTCAACCCGAAACTTCCCTAATCGCATGGGAAAAGAGGCTAATGTTTTTTTAGCTTCTGCTGAACTATCTGCGATAACAGCGACTTTAGGCTATCTACCTAGCACAGAGCAATATAAGGAGAAAATACAGTTCATTAATACAATGGCTGGCGATTTATATCGATATTTAAATTTTGATCAAATGGCAGATTACCAGACTGTATCAAAAGAAGTTGATATCCTAACTGAGACTGCTTGATAAAAAACTTTGGCGTTCAGTGAGTGAGTTGAGTACTATTTTTTAATATTTATGGGCTAGGTTACGTTTTTCGTTATTTGGTATTCGATAACATTGTTGTTTATACTTTTAGATGCTTAAAAATTTTTTCTGGAATTAAGCGGATAATTAGCATAATTATTCGCCAGCTTTTAGGAATATATACGCTTTCTTTCCTCTTATCTAAAGCATTTATAATTTTTAAACCTGTTTTTTGTGGATTGGCAGCCAAAAACAGTGGATAGCTGGCTCCAAATGTCATTTTTGTATCAATTAATCCTAGTTTAATCGTTAATACATGAACGTGATGGGGATGCAAGTAACTGCGTAAGCCTTGTAAATAGACTGTCAGTGCAGATTTACTTGCACCGTAGATGTAATTGGATTGACGCCCCCTATCACCTGCTACAGAGCTAAGTCCAACGATAAAACCTTTTTTTTGCGAAGATAAATAATCAGCACAAAGTGCTAATATCGAAGCAGGGCCTGTAAAATTAGTTACGATAATCTCAGCGGGGGAATATTTCTTATCAAGTAGCCCTATTGCCATTAATATCCCATCAATACTACCCATTGTGTCAAGTACTTTTTTGAAAAAAGAAGCATGAGATTCAAGTACTGCGACATCAAAAAAAGAATAATCAATTTGTGTTTTAAAACGTATATGCAGATCCTTTGCCAGACGTGCTAATTCGAATAAATCGCGGCTAGCAAGAAAAAGCCGATAGCCTCGAGAGGCAAAAATTTCAGCGCAAGCCTTGGCTATAGAAGAAGTCGCACCTAAAATTAAAAGTGATTTCATAGAAAAATTTTATACTGCTCGTTATAGAAAATGCGAATTTTTTAAAAGCTAACTAGCAGTATAGCCGATCAGATGACAAGTGAAAGAAAAGTCTATGCGTAGTCATCAGGTTAGAGATAGAACCTAAAGAAGAAAACTAGAGTGTGTTGACAATTGCACGATGATGGCGAAAAAGAGCCGCTTTTCTGCGTTTCGTTACTCACATACGCTGTGTATGCTCCGTTACGATACTCAAAAAGCAACTCTTTTTCCCTCATCCTAGCACAATTGTTAACACACCCTAATTCTTTAGTCACATTTTTTTAAGAATTCCGATATAATTGTAGATTGATATTTTTCCTTATGAATTAAAATGTGAAATTCGCGTCTGAGATTTAAAAAAGGGGTTTTCAATTCTATTAATTTATTATTTTTCAGAGAGTCTTCGACTATGATTCTAGAAAGGCAACTGATTCCCAATCCTGCTTGGGTAGCCTGTTTAATAGCCTCTGTATCGTCTAATTCTAAAAAAGGTTGTATTTTCCCTCCCATAGCTTCCTCGAGTTTTACGCGAGTTTGGGAAGAAGCTTCTCGAAGTAACCAGCGTGCATTAATGATGTCTGATAGAGTAAGCCTTCTTTTTTTGCTTAAGGGATATTTCGGAGAAGCTACAATAACTAATTCATCCTTTTTCCATAGGTAGGTATTAATTTTATCAAAATAGCAATTCGCCTCTATTAGTGCTATATCAATATTAAAAGCAAGCAATTTAGTTAAAATAGCGTCAGTATTAGCAATTTCCAATTTTATTTGGATATTTTGGTAAAGATAAGAAAATTCAGAAATAAGTTGAGGTAATAAATAGTTACCAATTGTTTTGCTTGCACCGATAATCAACTGTCCTGACAAGTTGTCTTTTTTATTTTCGCTCATCATATCTTTAAGTTCTTTAATCTGCGATATGATGGTAATTGCTTTTGGTAATAAAGACCGCCCTCTTTCATTTAAAAATAATTGTTTACCATGTCTATCAAATATCGAACCTTCTAGTTGTTCTTCAAGTGTAGCAAGTGCCATACTACAGGCAGATTGAGAAAGATACATTTTCTTTGCTGCATAGCTGACGTTTCCAGACTTAGCAGTTTCGACAAAAACTTCGAGTTGTTTTAAAGTAACACGCATATTTTTTTAAATTTTTACACTTTACTCAGTAAATCTTAGTAAACATAAAACCATAATACCGTAATAATATCTCTATTACTATAATGATTGTAAAAATTTATCTACAAGATATAAATTATAATAGTGCTACATTTACTCAAGACTCAACCCACTTCGAATTATTTTGTGAAAGCTTTTTTAAATAATTATTGCAATAATTATTTAATCAATGTTATAAATTTATGCTAAAAAAATTAAATTGCAATATTAAATAAGTGAGAATTAGAGCTCAGCACAGGACAAAAAATAGGTGAGGCGGGCCCCTGCCACTGGATGCACTTTTTTGCTGGCAGGACCTATACCTATGCCAGCCACCTCTTATCCTATGAAAATACAATATATTTTCTTTTATCAATGATTTAATTGTTATGTCCTATTTTTTTGTAGCGTACAGAGAGAAATAGGGTGTGCCGTCATTAAGCTAAGAGAATGACCTTCAAAGCCCGCTCTTTGGCGGCATTTTCAAAGACGTCATATGCTTTTATGATATCGTTAAGATTAAATCGATGTGTGATTAACTGGTTAAGTTTTATTTTTCCTGAATGAATTATTTTTAATAGTACTGAAATTGTATTTGTGTTCACTAGGCCAGTCGAAATTGTGATATTATGAATCCATAGTTTTTCAATGTGTAATTCAACACTTTTTCCATGCACGCCAATGTTGGCGATGCGACCGCCGGGGGCAATGACTTGTTGACATATGTCGAAAGTTGCTGGAATGCCAACGGCCTCAATAGCGACATCAACACCGATGTGATCTGTCATTTCTAGTAGACGTTTGATAGGGTTTTCAGATTTTCCATTGATGGTATCACTTGCGCCCAACGTTTTTGCAACTTCAAGACGGTTAGCATCGTTATCAACCATGATGATGTGTGCGGGTGAATAGAGTTGGGCCGTCATTAATGCAGCTATACCCACTGGGCCTGCACCAACGATCGCAACCGTATCACCTGGGCTGACTTTCCCAGACAATACGCCGATTTCAAAACCGGTTGGAAAAATGTCGCTTAACATAACTAGCGCTTCTTCATCGGAATTTTTTGGTATCGGGTATAAGCTGTTATCGGCGTGAGGAATACGTGTATATTCTGCTTGCGTTCCATCGATTAAGTGTCCAAGAATCCAACCACCGTCAGTACAATGGGAATAGAGTTGACGCTTACAATTTACACACGCTCCGCATGAAGTTATACATGAAATAAGTACATGATCGCCTAGTTTAAAGTTTCTTACACTCTCTCCCACCTCTTCGACTATACCAATTCCCTCATGCCCTAGTGTTCTTCCCTTTTTTACTTCCGGAACATCTCCTTTTAGTATATGTAAATCGGTTCCACAAATCGTAGTATGAGTGATTCGAACAATGACATCAGTTGGCTTAATGATTTTGGGGGTTTCTTTTTCAGCCCATTGTTTATCGCCAGGGCCATTAAATATCAGTGCTTTCATCTTAATATACCTCTTAGTATGTAAAAACCACCACCACACATAGCATAATATCATTGAAATTATGTATAGAATACCTTACTTTGGCAAGAGAGGTACCACAAAGTGTTTTCGTAACCTTGAAAATTACCGTTTAAGAGTTAAAGTTTTATGTGCTTAATTTGTCCACTTTAAGTGGGAAAGACCCTGATTTTATTGGTGCTGGAACCAGGAGTCGAACCCGGGACCTACTGATTACAAATCAGTTGCTCTACCAACTGAGCTATTCCAGCAGCGAACAAGAAAGCACCGGATTGTAGTCAATTTGAGAGTGATTAGCAATTTTCAGTACCAGGCTTTAGGTTGATACGAATTTCTCCGCTATGGAAACAATATATTTTTCCCTTGATTTCAACACGAAGTTGGCTATAAGCGTTAATTCCTCGAGCAACTCCTTCCAGTGTATCTACCTTTGATGTTTGTATGTAGATGGATTTATCTCTTAGGCTATCTAGCTTTTTCCATTCTTCTAAAAATGGTGAAAAGCCTGTAACTTGAAATTTAGAGAGTGTTATCAATGAGTTTTTTAATAAAAGGCCTGCGAACCGATTTCGTTGTATAGGAAGCTTTTGAATTGAGTAAATATCCGTAACAGCTTGATCAATGGCGTTGGGATTGTTGCTTGGCTTATAAAGATTTAACCCTATACCGATGACAACAGTAGAAAGCGACTTAGACATTCGTGTTTCGATTAAAATGCCAGCCAATTTTTTCCCTTGATAAACAACATCATTGGGCCATTTAAGTTTAATTCCATTTAACCCATATTCCTCAAGTGTTTGTACAATTGCTAATCCCATAACAAGACTCAAACCCATTAATTTGTTAGGATCATTAGGTAAATACCATAAGATGGATAAGGCAATATTTTTTCCAATATTTGATATCCACGGTCGATTAAATTGGCCTCGCCCGCTAGTCTGCTGTTCAGCAAATACAACATATTTTTTGGAATCTGCTGTTTTTTCTAAGAGATAGTTATTTGTGGAATCGATAGAGCTTAGGATTTCTAAATGATTAAGTAATTGATTGGCATTGCCTAGTTCATTAAAAATCAGTTTTTCGTTGAGTAATTCAAGTCCTCCTGGAATGCGATAGCCTTTTTTATCGAGTTCTAAATCAATGCTTGTATCAAAAAGTCGTTGTAGTGTTTCAGGAACGATACTGAATGGTATACCTAAAAAATGACTAATTTCTTTTTGTGAATGAATTTGGCCATCAGCAAGCAATTTTAGTGTAGATTTAAAAAGAGGCATATTCAGCAATAATATTTATACCATCCGCCTTTCAAGATGCGGTGTTGTTGCACATAGTAACTCATATGATCATGTATTTCGTAGCCACTTCGCTCGTTCGTCCACGTGCGCCTAACCACCTCTTGAAATCCTTGGAGTATATCCGATTATATGATGGCGAAAGCAAAACTTACGCGTCGTCATCCAAGGGGAGCCGTTAGATCGCGATTCTTCCCTTGAAAATCCCCATTGCGAAAAGAAAATACTTGAAGTTGTGAACTCGTGACTTCAAGTACAATAGGTTTTTAATTTAAATTAAAGGGTTACCTAATAGATTTTCTAAGATATGTAATGGTGCTGTTTCGGGATTTTGCATAGTAGTTACGGGTAATAAAAATGTTTGTTCAAGTATATATTGACCTGATATGGCAGCGTGGGAAACCGCATCAGTAGAAACAATCCAGCTACTTCCAGAAGGGAAGCAGATTTCCGTATACTTTACCTGTTTTTGATAATCAATGTTGAGTTTCATCCGATTATGGATTTGCAGCATGATATGGTCATAATGGGTACGCATACTTTTGGTGATTCCTGCCCAATATAAAAATTTAGCGCTACCAGGCATTGGTTTTGAAATCTTTGGTAAAAAGCGATTTGCTACATCGACAAAAGTTTCGCCAATACGCCAAACTCGATTTTGTCCATAAGGATTAATATTACAGAATAAGCGTAAGATACGTTTTCCTTGGTTTGGATTAGCAGGAAAGGCATCAATGTGTAATCGACTATCATCTTTGCGTGCAGAGCTTTTTCGATTCTTAATTTGTACTGGCCGATAGCTAGTACGTCCCGTAATGAGCGTATTTTCATAGTGAGGGAATAGAGATATCATAAAAGTTTTTGCTTGTTGTGAGAAGCGAGCCAACATTGATTTTAACTGCATTTTATGTTTTTTATCGCCTTGTAGTCCTCTTAAACTATTCATATTAGCATTGAAACTGATATTTTTAGTTTTTTTATCTACGCAGTATGGGATAAATAAAGATTGTTCTTCTGGGTATAATCTAAAGCTTAATTGTGGGAAAAAAATAATTTTTCCGGATTCCAAATCAATCAAAGCAGATTTTTGTTCCCTCTCTTTAAATCTATTATTCCAATCATCAACGGTGTAGGTAGATAAAATATCCATATATAATAAATCCATATGAAAACAACTTATTGTATATTTTTTTCTGTTTTTTTTCTAGGAAGAAATTTTGTGTCAGAAGTGAAATTGTAATAAAGATACGTGTTTATTGCCTAGATGTGAATTCGAAAAGTTCGTATCTTCAAGGACTTTCTTTCAAAAATAAATTTAGAGTTTTCTATCTTACGTTGATGTTTTAAAGTATTCGCAATGTCTATAACTTAAGGCCTCCATCAGATGTAAAGTTTCTATTTTTTCACACTCAGCTATGTCCGCAATAGTTCGTGCCACTCTTAAAATGCGATGATAAGCACGCGATGAAAGTTGAAATTTTTCAAAAGCAGCTTCTAATAATTTCTGATCTTTATTAGAAATTTTACATACATTTTCTAGTGTTTTCCCTGATAAACTGTTGTTTAGAGTGCCACGGCAATAAAGTTGTTTATCCCGTGCTTTTTGCACACGGCTACGAATGGTTTTACTATTTTCTGTTTGTGTTTTTTCTAAAAATGAATTTTTAGAGGATAAAGCAACTTCAACCTGCATATCAATGCGATCTAAAAAAGGTCCTGATAGCCTTTTGTGATAACGTCGAATACGCTCAGAAGAACATTCACAATGTTTAGTTACACTACCAAAATAACCACAGGGACAGGGATTCATGGCCGCAATGAGTTGAAACTTGGCAGGGAATTCAGCTTGGCGTGCTGCGCGTGAGATGGTAATGGTTCCTGATTCCAGTGGTTCGCGTAAAGACTCTAAAACTTGTCGGTTAAATTCAGGTAGTTCATCGAGAAATAAAATGCCTTGGTGAGCTAAAGAAATTTCACCGGGTCGAGGTGGGCTACCACCACCAACTAATGCAATACTAGAGGCTGTATGATGCGGCGATCGGAAAGGAGGTAATTTCCAGTTATGTAATTCTAATACTTTTCCTGCAATGGAACGTACAGCAGCAAGTTCTAAGGCTTCTTCATCATTTAATGCGGGAAGTATGCTGTTTAAACGAGTAGCAAGCATGGTTTTTCCGGTGCCAGGAGGTCCTATTAGCAGCAAGCTATGTTTTCCGCTAGCGGCAATTTCCAGAGCACGTTTCGCATGAGGCTGTCCATAAACTTCAGCTAGATCCACTAAAATTTTAGTTTCAGGTGGTGTAACATCAAATACATAAGGAAGAAGTTGTTCTTTGCCATGCAAATGAGAACAGATTTGTAAAATATTTTTAGCTGGAAATACAATTGTATTTCGGCTTAAACTGGCTTCTAACGCGTTTTCGGCAGGTAATATGATTTTATGTTTAGCTTTATGGGCTTCTAAAGCAAAGGGTAATATGCCGGAAACAGGGCGTAGTTCACCTGATAAGGCTAATTCTCCTATAAACTCATAGTCGCCCAGTACACTGCTTGGGATTTGTTTAGAAGCTGCTAGAATTCCTAATGCAATTGCCAGGTCAAAACGGCTCCCTTGTTTAGGTAGATCAGCAGGGGCAAGATTAATAGTAATTCGCCGAATTGGGAAATCAAAATTCGAATTCAGAAGTGCGCTGCGCACTCGATCACGGCTTTCTTTGACTGCTGTTTCAGGTAAGCCAACCATAGACAGACTAGGCAAACCATTAGAAATATGGGCTTCCACTGTAACGAGAGGGGCATTGATCCCTAAACTTGCACGTGTTTGCACGATGGCTAATGACATAGCAATTCCTTCTCGCTATTGTTTTTGTTGATATCGTTTTTGTGTCGTGGCAAATACGACGTGGAAAATTATTAACTCCTTTTTTTTGCTTTTGCCTTAGGTAAATGTTTTTCTAATTGTGTTACGTGTTTCTCTAAAAGACTTATTTTAGCACGTGTTTTTGTTAAAACGCCTTTTTGGACATTAAATTCTTCCCGTGTTACCAGATCAAGTTTTGCAAATACGTTTTGTAAAACAACACGAAAATTTTTTTCTAGATCATGCTTAAATTTTTTTAAATCTGGCGGAAGGCTATCACTGAGCCGTTTAGCCATATTATTAATAAAATTCATGTCAAACATAAAGTACTCCTCATTGAAAATCTCCACGCGGATAGCGTGTATCAGTTTAACTTAAACCGTTTACGATAGCATCTCAAAATCAGAGTGAGGGCAAATTTTTTGTAAAATATTTTTTAGCGAGGTTTGTTTAGCATTTATAACGAGAGTATAGTTTTTTTCTAAATTTGTTAGCGGGTCATTATTATTTTTTTGGTCGCTTAAAATAGTTAAGTCGGCTTCAGAGATGTTAGTTGCATAATTTAAGCGATTTTTAATGCGCCGTTCTATTTCAGAGTCGTTTTCTTGGCAGTGTAAGATATAAAAAGGCACTTGTAACTGGGTTGAAAGTTCATAAAATGAAGTTCGTTGTGAATGTTTAAGAAAGGTAGCATCGATAAGTGCTGTAAAACCTGCTTTAATAATTAATTCTGCTAGCGTGGCAAGCGTCTTGTAGGTTTCTTTTGTTGCTTGAGCCGTGTAAATTCCGCTATTTAAGCCAGAATTAGAGCTCATATAGAGTGGTATATGAAATAGTTGTTTGCGTATAATATCGGAACTGATTTGAATAGTGCCACAATATTTAACGATATTTCTTGCAATGGTTGATTTTCCAGAGCCGGCAAATCCATGCATGATGATTAAACTTGGTTTAGGTGGGTGGGTATAGAATTCTGCGAGCTTAATAAAGTTATAATAGTCATGTTGTATTTCTTTTTTTTCTTTATTGTTTATTTCTTGTTTTAATCGAAATAAAGCTATTTTTGCTCTTACCATGGCACGATAAACGAGATAATAAGGCAATAAAGCGAGCCCTTGATAATCTCCTGTGTAGTGTAGATAGGTATTAAGCAATAAATTAGCTAGGTGTATTTGTTTTTTTTCTGTTAAGTCCATCACTAAAAAAGCGAGATCTGCAATGACATCAGTCCACCTTAAGTCTTCATTGAATTCTAAACGATCAAAAAGCATGGGCTTATTTTTGTAAAGAATGATATTTGCTAAATGCAGATCACCGTGGCAATCGCGAATAAAGCCTTGTTTTTTTCTTTCGGTTAATAAAGCTTTATGTTGCTCGTATTGCTGATCAGTCCAGGTTTCTAAATGTTTTAACTGATTAATATCAGCGATATTAGAGAGTAGGGGGGCTATTTGTTCAAAATTTTGTTTAGTCGGTGCATGAACTTTTTTTGCTAGTCCAAAAGGTGACGCTTTCGGTGCAATAGGTGTTTTTTCATGAAATTCTGCTATTAATTCACCAAGTTGTGCAACAATAGTTTCTGTTAAGCGACCTTTCTTTAATAATACACTCAATAAATTTTCCTGTGGAAATTCTTTCATCTTAATGGCATATTCTAAAATAGGGCCTGTGCCGTTAATTTGTGGATGTTCGCAAGTTCCAGTAATAGGTATGACAGAAAGATAAATTTCTGGGGCAAATTGTTTCCCTAATCGTAGTTCTTCTTCACAGTAATACTTGCGCTTTTCTAATGTGGAAAAATCTAAAAATTCAAAATTAACAGGTTTTTTAATTTTATAGGCATATTTTCCAGTTAAGATAACCCAGGAAACATGGGTCTCGATTAATTCTAAATGAGGTGCTGGGTGATCGTAAATCTTGCTAGAAAGTAAGTTTTTAACCAAAAGATGAGTAGACATAGTTCAATATTTGGACACCTGAATTATTGTGTATATACTGCTTACCATGAGTTTGAAAATGCGAAACTTTCATAACTCATAGTAAGCAGTATAACCGGCCATTAAAGGGGAGTCTCACGGTGATCCCTTTGAAATCCCCATTGTACAAGGATGCACTTGAACCTGCGATTTCGCATCTTCAAGTATTGGGTATAAATGAACTATAACGTAACTTGTTATTTGTTGTAAGGTATTGAATCTTTTTTTAAGTGAATTTTTTGTGATAGGGGTTATTTTGATGAATTTGCAGCATGCTAAAAAGTGGGTTCAAGAGTTGTTGTTTAGCGCTGGAATAGAGCTTAATGGTAAGAGCCCAGCGGATATTCAAGTGCATAATGAAAAATTTTATGTACGCATTTTAAAAGATCCAATTTTAGGACTTGGTGAGACTTATGTAGAAAAATGGTGGGATTGCGAACATCTTGATCAGTTTTTTTATTATCTTTTAAGAGCGAACTTAGCTGAGAAAATTAAAAAAGATAAACACTTTTTATATTATATTTTGAAAACTAAGCTTAGAGAAATTTTCATGAGCGGATGGAATCTTCAGGCTAAATCTCGTGCTTTCGAAGTGGGTAGGCAGCATTATGATAAAGGAAATGCGCTATACCAAGCGATGCTAGATAAGAGTTTAACTTACAGTTGTGCCTATTGGAAAGGGTGTTCAAATTTAGATGAAGCGCAACAAGCTAAGCTTGCTTTGATCTGCGAAAAATTACAGTTAAAGCCAGGGATGCATGTTTTAGATATTGGCTGTGGTTGGGGTGGTTTTTGTCGTTATGCAGCAGAAAACTATGGGGTATCTGTACTGGGCGTTACTGTATCAAAGGAACAATATCAATATGCAAAAGACTTCTGCCGAGGATTTCCTGTAGAAATTTGTTTATTGGATTATCGAGCTGTCCAAGGATCGTTTGATCGTATTTGTTCTATTGGTATGTTTGAGCATGTGGGTCCTAAAAATTATCATAGCTACATGAGGCTGGCTCACCGATGCTTGAAAAAAGGCGGATTATTTTTATTACATACGATAGGTAGCAATGTATCACAGCATCATCCAAATCCTTGGATCCATAAATATATCTTTCCTAACGGGGTTTTACCTTCTATTCAGCAGATTGGTAAAGCCTGCGAACATTTTTTTGTAATGGAAGATTGGCATAATTTTGGTAGCTATTATGACCAGACGTTAATGGCCTGGTATGCTAATTTTGCGAGGAACTGGAATTCATTGCAAAAATATTACAATCAAACTTTTTATCGAATGTGGAAATATTATTTATTGGCATCTGCAGGCGCTTTTAGAGCACGTGATATTCAGCTTTGGCAGATTATTTTTTCTAAAGATGGAATCATCAATGGATATGACTCTATCCGCTAAGTTATTGGTAGATTCCAAGTCATACTCACGGTTGGTTGAATAAATTCTCAATTTATAAACGCAAGCTAGCAAAAAAATGAAAAATGGATTTTATCGCAGTTTACCCCCTATTATTTTTATGAAACAATGTAAGCCTAATTTATGTGGAGAGAATAGTGTGATTGATGCAGAAGGCTTTCGTATTGGCGTAGGAATCATTGTGGCTAATGATAATGGCCAGGTGCTTTGGGCACGACGTATAGGCCAGCATGCGTGGCAATTTCCTCAAGGCGGACTGCAATTAGATGAAACGCCCGAACAAGCATTATTTAGGGAGCTTCATGAAGAGCTAGGGCTTGAAGGCTCCGATGTGGAATTACTAGGAGGTACTAAAAATTGGTTATATTATTGGCTACCACCCCACTTACGGCGTGCGCACGTTCATCCTTTATGTATTGGGCAAAAACAAAAATGGTTTTTGTTGTGTTTAACAGGAAATTCTGAAAAAATTCGTTTTGACGTTACTCGCTCCCCTGAATTTGATCGTTGGCGGTGGGCGCCTTATTGGTACCCTATTAGACAAGTTATTACCTTTAAGCGGCATGTTTATCGCCGCGCATTAGAAGAGCTAGCAACCTACTTGCCTTTTGGTACTGTTCAGCTAAAAAGGGTAACGAAAGCAGCTAACAGCCCAACGTTGATAGAGAAAGTAGAGTAGGGTGTGTCGTCATTTTTTTAAAGATTCGCATTTCTGGTACGAGCGCTCTGCACAGTACAAAAATTTAAAAAGTTGCTATTCGTAACTTCAAGGACAATGGGTATATCTCCCTCTTTTTCAGATTCAAATCATAAATTGTTAGGTGTTTACCTATGTTGAAGGTGCTTCGTCGTATTGTTCAAGATGTCAGTAGCGCGGAGAGCTTTGAGCAAGCGTTACAGATATTAGTGAATCGTGTTCGGGAAGCGTTACATACGCAATCCTGTACTGTTTTTTTACTTGATAATTTAAGAAATTATGTTTTGCTAGCAACGGATGGCCTTAATCCTCAATCGGTTAGAAAAGTTCGTTTAACCTTTGATCAAGGTTTAGTGGGTTTAGTGGGCCGAAGTGGCGAATTGCTTAATATTGAGAATGCTCAGGAACATACGGACTTTTTTTATGTCGCAGGAATAGGAGAAGAACGCTATAACGCATTTTTAGGTGTACCTATTATTCATAATCGTTCCCTATTAGGCGTGCTCATTGTGCAACAAGAAGAGCAGCGTTGTTTTGATGAAGCTGAGGAAGCTTTTTTAGTCACTATGGCAGCGCAGTTAGGGGGTGTATTAGCCCATGCAGAAGCCACAGGGGAAATTTCTTTTTTATTTAAGGGAAATAAAAAACAGGTTCAGCAGGATATTAACTTTCAGGGCATTGCTAGTGCGCCAGGTATAGCGATTGGTCAAGTTGTTGTTGCTTATCCCTTTGCTGATTTGGAAGCGGTTCCGCATAAAAAAACGGATAATCTATTAGCAGAAATAATGCAGTTAAAAAAAGCTTTTAAATTGGCGCGAAATGATATACAGCGCTTAAAGAAACATATGTTGTCTATATTGCCGGAAGAGGAACAAGCATTATTTGACGTATATTTAGCAATTTTGGACAAAGCAAATTTGGAAAAAGAGGTTATTAAGGTAATACAAGAGTCAAAGCAATGGGCACAAGCGGCATTACAAATAGTGATAGCTTCTCATGTGCATCAATTTGAAAAAGTGGATGATGATTATTTACGTGAAAGAGCGGCTGATTTACGAGATCTTGGACGTCGTATATTAATGCATTTACAGAATGGACAGTTTACGCCGTTTCCTTACCCTGAGAAGACTATTTTAGTCGGTGAGGAAGTGTCTCCTTCTGCATTGGCAGAGGTTCCTGAAGGACTGTTAGTCGGTATTATTTCTGTAAAAGGTTCTAGCCATTCGCATTTATCAATACTTGCGCGTTCATTAGGAATTCCAGCCGTTACGGGGGTTGAAAATTTACCAGTCAATCAACTCGAGGCTCAAACTTTGATTGTAGATGGTAATCAAGGGAGACTTATTGTAGCTCCTTCGGAGCGTGTTAGGCAAAATTTTATTGAATTAATTGAACAACAGCGTGAATTATCGGATAGTTTAGAGGAACTAAGGGATCTTCCTGCCGATACTGTAGATGGTTATAACGTTGCGCTTTGGGTAAATACCGGTTTAATGGCAGATGCTAATCTTTCTTTGACAGCGGGTGCTGAAGGTATTGGTTTATATCGTACCGAAATTCCTTTTTTAATTCGAGATTGTTTTCCTGCAGAGGATGAACAATATGGTCTTTATCGCCAATTATTAACAGCATTTTCTCCGCGACCCGTCATTATGCGAACCCTCGATATAGGAGGCGATAAAGCCTTACCTTATTTTCCTATTAAAGAAGATAATCCCTTTTTAGGTTGGCGCGGAATACGGGTGACTCTTGATCATCCCGAGATTTTTTTGATACAAATTCGCGCCATGTTACGTGCTAATCGAGAGCTGAATAATCTACGTATTATGTTACCCATGATTAGCTGTGTTTCCGAGGCAGATCATGCTTTACGTTTGATTGATCAAGCCTATGAAAAAGTACTCGGCGAAGACCCTAACGCTTTCAAGCCTCCAATAGGCATTATGATAGAAGTTCCATCAGCAATTTATCAGGCGCATGCCTTGGCAGAGCGTGTAGAGTTTTTATCAGTGGGTAGTAACGATTTAACACAATATATGTTAGCGGTGGATCGCAATAATCCACGCGTAGCAAATCTTTATGATCCCTTCCAGCCTGCTGTTTTGCAGGCATTGGTTCAGGTGGTAGAAGCAGCACATCAGGCTCAAAAGCCGATCAGTATTTGTGGAGAAATGGCCAGTGATCCGCTTGCTACTCCTTTACTACTTGCAATGGGTTTTGATGCATTAAGTATGAATTCTTATGCAATTCCGCGGATAAAATCGGTAATCCGCCATATTAGTTTTCAGCAGGCTAAAACCTTATTAAAACAAATTTTAGCAATGGATAATGCCAAAGCGATAAGAGAACATTTAAGCGATGCGTTGGCAGTTTTAAAACTGAGAACCTTAATGCCAGTTGCAGAGATGAGACTTCATGTTGCTTCGTTTATTATTTGACCTATTACCGCTCGTACTTGAAGATGCGAAATTTTCAAACTTGTCGCGAGCGGTATACCCGATTACATGACGGGCGAAAGCAAGCTTCCGCCCGTTATTCAAGGGGAGAAATCGCGATTCTCCCCTTGAAAATCCCCATCGCGAAAAGAAAGTCCTTGAAGTTGCTATTCGCAACTTCAAGGACAATAGGTATATTACCTAGCTTAGCACATACTGTTACTATAGCATTTATCATAAAGCTGTCTATCGCTAGTGGTCCTGCCAAAGGGGAACTTTCTTTTTGTAATGTCTTACAGACATAAAAAAGTAAGCCCCCTTTGTCACCCCTCGCTGTTCGAATCTACGTGTTATACGTGTTAAAGGCAGTTTCCAGCTTCTAGATTTTTCTAATAATTTCAAGATATGAACCACTATCAAAAATATCAAACTAGTTTTAATCGCTATCCTATTCAACGTCCCGGACTTCTATCACGTCCTGAAAGTTATGCTGAATTAGTAACAGCTATAGGCTCGGATTGTATTGTGCGTGGTTTAGGGGGTAGCTATAGTGACGCCGCTTTAAACAAAAACGGACAGCTTATTCTAACAGAGCGTTTAGATCGCTTTCTGGATTTTGATGAACAACAAGGCATTATTTGTGTCGAAGCCGGTATTAGTTTAGCAAAAATTCTCGATGTCATCGTTCCACGTGCTTGGTTTTTACCTGTGACGCCAGGGACGAGTAATGTGACCTTAGGCGGTTGTGTTGCGGCGGATGTTCATGGGAAAAATCACCATCGTGTTGGTTCTATTGGCCAACATATATTGGCATTAGAGTTAATAAGCGTTCAAGGTGAACGGATACGTTGTTCGCCGGAGATTCTACCGGAATTATTTTGGGCAACGATAGGGGGCATGGGTTTAACAGGGATTATTGGCGCAGTGACATTAAAACTTAAGACGATAGAAAGTGCCTATATGTTTGTGCAGTATCAAACAAACGATAGTTTGCAAGAAACTTTCGATTCACTTTCCCAAGCGAATTCAGTGGATGAATATGAAGTGGCTTGGCTAGACGTCTTAAATTTTCCGTCAGGTCGTAGCATTATTATGCGTGCACGTCATGCAGATTTAATCGACTTATCAGAACAGCAGCGCTATGAACCTTTTGTATCGCCAATGTATAAATCCTATAAACTGCCTTTTTATTTACCTAATGGTCTACTTCATCCAACCCTTATTAAAACCTTTAATAAACACTATTACCGGCGACTAGCGAAAAAGAAACATCCCTTTCTATTGGCATATAGGGATTATTTTTATCCACTAGATCGCATTACTCACTGGCCACGCTTATACGGTAAGCGTGGATTTTTGCAATATCAATGTGTGGTGCCGACTGAATCGGCTTGTTTGCTTACTAAAGAAATATTAGAAACCTTAAATACACAAAAACATCCTATTTATCTCGCTGTTTTAAAACGTTTTGGTAAGGAAAATCTGGCACCTTTGTCTTTTGCTTTACCAGGCTTTACCTTGGCACTCGATCTGCCACTCTATAATCAAGAATTATTGAGTTGCTTAGATAAATTAGATGCACTGGTTATTGCGGCAGGTGGGCGTGTTTATTTAGCGAAAGATGCACGTTTAAAACCAGAGGCATTTCACAGCATGTATCCGCGCTATCGAGAGTGGTTAGCAGTAAAACAGCGCTGGGATCCGGAAAATAGATTAAACTCAGGTTTGGCAAAACGTTTGGGAATCATTGCTTGAACATCAATTTAGTTCTTAATTTCTAAATTTTCTAAAAAGGGTTGAATTTTCGGTGCGCGGCCACGAAACGTTTTAAACAATTCTACTGCATCAATGGCGCCACCTTGTTCTAAAATGGTTTGTAAAAATGCTTGACCTGTTGCTTCGTTAAAGATCCCGTCCTCTAAAAATTTATAAAATGCATCGCAGGACAAGACTTCTGCCCAAAGATAGCTGTAATATCCTGCTGCATAACCGCCGGCAAAGATATGCGAAAATCCATGTTGAAATCGATTAAAAGCAGCAATAGGGGTGACATTGATCTGCTTGCGTATTTGATCGAGTAATTCTTGAACTTGTGAATATCCCTTTGCAGGATCAAACTCAGCGTGTAGACGAAAGTCAAATAAGGCAAGCTCTAGTTGTCTAAGTAATTGTAGTCCTGCTTGAAAGTTTCTAGCGGCGCGCATTTTTTCGATTAATGTATTGGGTAGGGTTTCGCCAGTTTGATAGTGGCTGCTAATCAAATCTAAAACAGACTTCTCCCAAGTAAAATACTCTAAAAATTGACTAGGCAATTCTACCGCATCCCAAGCAACGCCATTAATCCCAGAAACACCTTCATAATCAATAAGTGTGAGCATATGTTGCAAACCATGGCCGAACTCATGGAATAAGGTTAAAACCTCTTCATGTGTTAATAAAGTAGTCTGTGCAGAATCTAAGGGGGGAGAGAAATTACAGGTTAAAAAAGCAATCGGTGTTTGGATAGTTCCATCGTGTAAACGCCGGCGCGATTGATAATCATCCATCCAAGCCCCTTCACGTTTTTCAGGTCTTGTATAAAGATCTAAATAAAATTGACCGCGCAATTGCTGTTGTTCATCGGTAATAGCGAAAAAGCGCACCTCAGGGTCCCAAGTATCAATGTTTTTAATTTCTTGTACATGGATACCAAATAAGCGATGAATCAGACAAAAAAGACCCGTTAATACTTTTTCAACTGGAAAATAGCATCGCAAAGCATCTTCGCTAATACCAAAGGTTTTTTCCCGCAGTTTTTCTTGGTAATATACGATGTCCCAGGGCTGTAAATTGTCAATTTGATCGCAGGAATAAGCAAATTCAGATAATACTTTCCATTCCTTTCGTGCTTTAGATTGTGTAGTAGAAAGTAATTCTTCTAAAAACCCTATCACTTCTTCGGGGCTTTTAGCCATTTTATTGGATGCTAAGCTTTTTTGTGCATAATTAGTGAACCCGAGTAATTGGCTTAATTCATACCGTAAATTGAGTATTTCTAATAAAATGGGACTATTATCAAATGCAGAATTATTGAATTCAGAGGCGCGGGTGATATAGGCTTTATATAATGTTTCGCGTAATAAACGATTATCTGCGTGCGTTAGTACCGGAAAGTACGAAGGATAGTCTAAGGTAAGTAAATAACCAGAAAGTCCTTTATCTTGAGCTGCTTTTTCTGTGCTAGCAATGACATAATCTGGTAGACCAAGTAATTTGGTTTTGTCGCTAATTAATTTAGACCAATCTGCCGTTGCATCCAATAAATTTTCTTCAAATTGATTCGATAATTGGGCGAGTTGTAATTGAATATTTCGATATCTTTTTTGTTTTTCTTCAGGTAGATCAACGCCACCTAAGTGAAAATCGCGTAATTCATTATGTAGACATTTTTCTTGCGCATAATCAAAGTGGTAGTCACTATTTGCCAAGACCTTAATGGCCTGGTAGAGCGAATTATTTTGAGCTAGCTCTGTACTATAGGCGCTGAGCATAGGTAGGCATTTATTATAAACTGCTCGTAGCTCTGGTGTTTGTTTAACTGCATGTAAATGATTAATGGGCGACCAAAATCGCTGAATGCAATGATTTAAATCATCAAGATGCTCAATTAAACTCCAATCAAGGGGAGTTATCTCGGTTACTAGTTTTGGAAGCTTTGATCTATTCTTTTTAAGTATTTTCGCTAGTTCAGAAACGATTGTTGCCGGATTTATCTGGGAAAACTGAGGTAATGCGGCGGGTATATTATTATGATTCAAATTTTCCATGCTTTTTGTAGGTTTCATGAAACTTTCTTATGACTTTTTACATTAGCGAATCTATAGACAATAACCATTCCGGCAACTATCAGCGTGTAGACAATAAGCAATAAACGTTGAGTGCCTGAAAATAAGCTCAAGCTTAATACAGCGATGATGACAACGCCTATATTAATAAAATTCATGACAGCTGAGCCGTGGGCTTTGTCTGAGGTGTTACTCATCGCGAAGGTTGAGGCATTCGCATAAATTAACGATAAGCCCACGTAAACCAGAAGCATAGGGGAAAACAATGTCAAAAGTGGAGATTTAGGAATAAACCATGTCATGAGAATCATAAAAATTACCGAAAGTCCAGTGATAAGGATACCTAATCGAATTCCGGACTTGTAGGAATATTTCTTTGCAAATTCTGCTGAAAATACTGCACCAATGAGCGAACCCATGCTCGGTAAAATATTTGCGATACCATATTCGCTACTGCTCATGCCCAATAAATTTATTGCAAGAAAAGGGGCTAGGGTTGCAAAAATATAGATAAAACAAGTTGCCCCTCCCATTAACAAGCCGCCGAGAGTTAAAGCAGGATTGCGAAACTGGCGAAGATAGGTCGTTATAAGATGTTTGAAATTTAATGCTTTAAGATTGAGTGTTGTGTGTGTTTCAGTCAAGTTAGACGTTAAAAAAAGTAGTACGACTCCATAAGCAGCACCTACATAAAAACAGCTCATCCATCCATAATGGCTGCTTAGAATCCCGCCGAGTGCGATGCTTAATCCAGGCGTAATAGCAAAGGCTAACAGGAGATAGGATATTTTTTGATTTGCCACTTTAGGCGAAAAAGATTCATTGACAAGCGTAAATGCCATTGTTAATCCTACCCCTGATCCAATGGCTAAAAAAAAGCGAGCTAGCACAAGTAAAAACAAACTGTGCGCCATCCCCGCCAATATACATAAAAAGCTGCTGACGATTTGTATGCTGATTCCAGCATACAAGGAAGGTTTCCTACCAAAACGATCCGCTAGAGGTCCATAGAGTAGTTGACCTATTCCATAACCGATTAAAAACCAGGTAATGGTGTGCTGCACTGCATTGTCACTGACAGAAAAATAGTGTGCGATACTGGGCAGTGCAGGGGTAAATAATACGGCATTGACTGAAGCAAAAGAAATCAATAATAGTAGCGTAGACATGGGTAGATTAAGCTTTACTGGAAGTTCTTTGGGTAGATTCATGGTAATTTATTCCAAAAATAGAAATTTTATTTAATTTTTTGAATTTCCTTGATCTGATCGAGTCTAAATCCACGGTATTGCAAATAGTTAGTTTGACGTAGCTTTTCTTGCACATTGTTAGGCGATAAAGAAAATTTTTTTTGCTGAATTTTTTTAATACAGTCCAACCAAACGGCTTCGTTTTGCTGAAGCTGAGAAGAAACTGTTTCTTTGTTGACGCCTTGTTGATTTAGTTCAGCTGCAATGCGTACAGGGCCATAACATTGCCTTATACGTCTGGCAATGAAAGCTTCACAAAAACGTTCATCATTTACTAATCCTTCCTGGATTAAGCGCTGTAAAGCAACTTGAACGGAGTCAACTGAGAAGCCTTTTTGTAATAATTTTTTTTGTAGCATTAAAGTTGTGTAGTCACGCCTTGCTAAACAATGTAACGCGACAGGATATATCTTTTTATTGTCATTCATTGTGAGAAAGAATTAGCCGACAGTTTCTGTTTCAAGCTCAGAACTTTCAGTCTTTTGCACGGGTTTACTGAGTAAACGTTCGCGCAACTGCGTTTCTAAGACTTGATAAACTTCAGGACGCTCTTTCAAGAATTGTTTTGCGTTTTCTTTACCCTGGCCGATACGATCGCCTTGGAAGCTATACCACGCGCCAGCTTTATCGATTAATCCGTTGTTTACGCCTAAATCGATGATCTCACCAAGGCGACAGATACCTTGGTTATAAAGAATCTCAAACTCCACTTGTCTAAAGGGAGGGGCTATTTTATTTTTAACAACTTTGACACGTGTTTCATTCCCAATGACTTCATCGCCTTTTTTGATTGAGCCAGTACGACGTATATCAAGACGTACGGAAGCATAAAATTTGAGGGCATTACCGCCGGTTGTAGTTTCTGGGTTACCAAACACAACGCCAATTTTCATACGGATTTGGTTAATAAAGATAACCAATGTATTTGAACGCTTAATGTTCCCAGCCAACTTACGTAATGCTTGTGACATTAAACGCGCTTGCAAGCCCATATGCGAGTCACCCATTTCTCCTTCAATTTCAGCACGTGGAGTCAGCGCGGCGACGGAATCGATGACAATAATATCAACCGCATTCGAGCGGACTAACATATCGACTATTTCTAAGGCTTGTTCACCCGTGTCGGGTTGTGAAACCAAGAGGTCATCGAGATTAACGCCAAGCTTACCGGCATAGATGGGATCAAGTGCATGTTCAGCATCAACAAACGCCGCAATACCGCCATTTTTTTGGCATTCGGCAATGGTTTGTAGGCTTAGCGTGGTTTTACCGGAAGATTCAGGTCCATAGATTTCGATAATACGTCCGCGTGGTAATCCGCCAATTCCTAAAGCAATATCCAAGCCCAACGATCCAGTCGATATGGCTTCTACAGGAACTTGGCTGGAGTCTCCCAAGCGCATGACAGCACCTTCTCCGTGCTGTTTCTTAATCTGACTTAATGCGATACTCAGGGCTTTTTTTCTTGCATCGGTTGTCATGGAGAATACCTTTTAAGGTGCATAGGATGGACTCTGTGTCGCATTATCGCATAAACTAGGCTGTAATCTCTACCTATAGTATATCAATGAAAATCCAAGTTCCTGTATTCAATTCTATCCGTGCTTTAGTGGTTGGCGATGTTATGCTGGATCGCTATTGGTCAGGCGTTACCTCTAGAATTTCTCCTGAAGCGCCAGTCCCTATTGTTCATGTACAAACCATTGAAGAACGTCCTGGCGGAGCAGGTAATGTTGCCTTAAATATTGCTGCCTTGGGAGCACAGGTGGATTTGCTTAGTTTTTGTGGTGAGGATCAAGCGGGGGACAGTCTTGAGAAAAAATTGAGCAAAGCAGGTGTCACTTGTTATTTACAGCGTATGCCTCAATTGCCTACAGTAACAAAGCTGCGCGTACTGAGTTTGCATCAGCAGTTGATACGACTCGATTTTGAAGAACCGAACTACCCAATTGATTATACACAACTAACCAGATTATTTGATCAACGCTTAGCGCATGCAGACCTTGTTATTTTATCGGATTATGCCAAAGGTTGTTTAACACATGCACAGGATTTAATCCAAAGTGCGCGACGAGCAGGCAAACCCGTTTTTGTTGATCCTAAACATAATGATTTTACTCATTATCGAGGCGCTACGGTATTAACGCCTAATCGCCGTGAGTTTGAGGCGGTTGTAGGGCCTTGTGAGGATGAAGAAGCGTTTTTACAAAAAGGCGTGGAACTTTTAAAAACTCACGATTTACAAGCGTTATTAGTCACCCGTGGTGAACAAGGGATGACATTAATGAGGCAGAACCAACCTGGAGTTTATTTACCAGCATTTGCTCAACAAGTCTATGATGTGACTGGCGCTGGCGATACCGCAATCGCTTGCTTGGCTTTAACTTACATAGCGACTAAAAAAGACTGGGTTCAAGCAGCGCAACTGGCTAATATTGCAGCCAGTATTGTGGTGGGAAAATTAGGAGCCGCTACGGTGAGTCCAGCAGAATTAAGGCGTGCTATTCAAATACGACAATTTTCCTTTCATCGCGGTGTTTTATCAGAATCAGAACTTAAGGTTGTTGTTGAAGATGCAAAGGCACAGGGGGAACAAATCGTAATGACCAGTGGTTGTTTTGATATTTTACACGCCGGCCATGTCACTTTTTTAGAACAAGCTAAACGCTTAGGTGATCGCTTAATTGTTGCTGTCAATGACGATGCTTCCGTTGCACGGTTAAAAGGTTCAGGACGTCCGATTAATAATTTAGAAAAACGGATGATGGTATTAGCTGGATTGAGTGCAGTGGATTGGATAGTTCTTTTTAGTGATACGACGCCAGAGCGTCTTATCAACGAAATTTTACCAGACATCTGGGTCAAGGGGGGCGATTACCAGCTAAAAGATCTGCCTGAAGCAAAAATAGTCAAAGCCTATGGCGGTCAAGTTAAGTTGATTGATGTAGTCGCAGGTTGTTCTACCAGCGCTATTATTTCCACTATTACAGAGAGTGGCACATGATTATTGTTACGGGAGGTGCTGGTTTTATTGGTAGCAACCTCGTTAAACAATTAAATGCACATTACGCTGATACCCCTATTCTTGTCGTGGACGATCTCACCGATGGAATTAAATTTAAAAATCTAAGTGATTGCATTATTGCTGATTATTTAGATCAGCATGATTTCTTAGAACAAATAAAACAGAATAAAACTTTTCCTAAATTAAAGGCTATTTTTCATCAAGGTGCCTGTTCTACAACAACTGAATGGAATGGACAGTACATGATGAAAAATAATTATGAATATTCAAAGGTTCTATTACATTATTGCTTGTTTTGGAAGATTCCGTTTATCTATGCCTCTAGCGCTTCCGTTTACGGTTCAGAAAGTGTATTTAAAGAAGCACTGCAATACGAAAAACCAGTGAATATTTATGCCTATTCCAAGTATTTATTTGACCAATATGTACGTAATATCTTAAAAGTTTCTAAGAGCCAAATCGTAGGATTGCGTTACTTTAATGTTTATGGGCCTAAAGAAGATCATAAGGGAAAAATGGCTAGTGTCGTATTCCATGCCGATCAGCAGTTAAGAGAAACTGGGATTATTAACTTATTTCAGGGAAGCGACGGCTACAAGGATGGCGAACAGCAACGAGATTTTATCTATGTGGATGACGCCATAGCCATTAATCTATGGTTTTTGAAATCAAAAAAAAGTGGAATTTATAATGCGGGGACGGGCCATAGTGCAAGTTTCAATGCCTTGGCGAAGGCAGTTATTAATTTTCATGGACTAGGAGAGATTCGTTACATTCCTTTTCCAGTGTCATTACAAGGTTGTTACCAGAGCTTTACCCAAGCTGATCTTTCTCAATTACGTTCTGTAGGATATCGAGAAGCTTTTCGATCTATTGTAGAAGGAGTGCAAGATTATCTTTCTTTAATACATAAAAGTATTACCATTTAATTCATTGTTTCATTTATTGTTTGTCCGTAAACTAAAAACTCCACAGAAAAAAATTTATAAAGGAGTCTTTGTTATGGATATTTATTCTTCTTTGCTTACCACATTGTTAGTTACCGTTTTAGCGACACCCGCGTTAGCCGTTAGCTACCCTATGAAAGCCCATCATGGTCCTCAAATAGTGCAAGGTGCTAAAGCAAACGCTAACTCATCTAATTTACTTCAGAAAGGAATTCAGGCAAATGTTAATATAAATATGGCAGATGCTGAAACATTGGCGCTTGAATTGAAAGGAATTGGTCAAAAGCGTGCACAAGCGATCATTGCTTTTAGAGAGAAAAATGGCCCTTTTAAATCAATTGATGATTTAGCTAAGGTAAGAGGTATTAGTAAAAGAATTGTTGATCAAAATCGCGAAAGAATAACCGTTTAAAAAGGGTTTGAAATTTAGAGACGGCTAACTAGGGCGTGTCGTCATTTAGCATCGTGCCAGATGACGACACACCCTAATTATTAGCGGCATTTTTGACCATATAGTGTATTGCTGCTTCTAAATCAGCAGACGAGCATTCTAAACAAGTCCCTTTTGGTGGCATGGCGCGGTAACCATTTTTTACATGTTTTAATAAAAGGGATAATTCTTTTTTGATTCGGGGTTTCCAATCCGCTTCATTTCCAAAGCGAGGTGCTCCAGCTATTCCACTGCCATGACACAAAATGCAGTGAGTTTCAAATAGTGTTTTACCCAGATGAATTTGCGTTTTGCGAGTAGAAGGGAAAGGAAGTTGAGGAGTACTTTTTAAGGCTATTCGAACTTTCCCAATCGGTGTAATGCGAGCTTCGGTGGCTTCTGCTGAGGGATCAAAAAATTCTGCATGGAGATAAGTGCTAAAGCCTAGACATAAAATAACAATAGCGCTTTTTATATTCAATAGCTTTTGAAGTTATTACTAATTTACACAAACAGGCTCAGCTTCCATATCCTCGGTTTCCATGCTAGCTCGATACTCTCCTTTACAAGCCAGCGCATTTAATTTAGCACGTTTATAAAATGCACGTTGCGCTGCTTTAATATTATGCGCTTTGCCATTCCAGATTTTTAATGCAGGCTCTTGTAGTGCGCGGGCATAAGAGAAACTTAAGAGCCAAGGCTGTGGATTCTGCATATTCATCGCATTTAAATGTGCCGTTGCCAGTTCAGGAGTTTGGCCTCCAGAAAGAAAATTAATGCTAGGAACATCTGCAGGGACAGTTCGTCGTAATACTTCCAGTGTTGCTTCGGCAACCTCATTGACGCTAGCTTGAGGTGAGAAATGCGTACCCGTAATAACCATACTTGGTTTGAGTATCATGCATTTCAATAGGATCTGATGTTTATATAATTCTTCAAATACGGTATGTAAAGTTGCTTCCGTGGTTTGTGCGCAACGCGTAAGACTATGATCACCCTCTATCAATAGCTCGGGCTCTACAATAGGGACAATTCCATTATCTTGACAAATGGATGCATAACGTGCGAGGGCATGTGCATTGCTTACCTGTGCTAGAGAAGAAGGGAGTGTATCAGAAATAGTAAAAACAGCTCGCCATTTTGCAAAATAAGCACCTAAATTTTTATATATGGCGAGTCTATCGGCCAAACCATCGATCCCTTGTGTTATTTTTTCTTCCGTATTGAGCGGGATAAGCCCTTTATCTACTTTAATTCCAGGAAGAATACCTTGTTCTTCCAGGATCTCGGGGAAAAGTAGGCCTTCTTTGTTTCGCTGAGCTAAGGTTTCTTCATGTAAAATTACCCCGTTAATGAAGGCTTCTATTCCGGGAGTCGTAAAGAACAGCTCACGATAGCTACGACGGCTTTCTATGGTTGATTCTATCTGTAAAGCAGCGAAACGCTTTCCGATAGTCGTTTGACTTTCATCAGCTGCTAATATTCCTTTTCCTGGTGCTGTGAGTCGTGAGATTATTCCTTCAAGTTCATGAATGGCCATAGTGATTGCTCCTTCACATTTTTTGAATTAAAACACAGACAATTATAATGTAAATAAAGCTTACACTACAACTTCCGCGCAAGTCCAGTTAAGTTCTGTTCCTAAAGTCCCCTTGTTGCCATCTACTGCGTTAAAAACAGATCAAAATACTCATTTATCTTCTATAAGCTTCGTTTTTTTCGCTGCTTTCGCCTTGTGGATCTTTGCACGCTACAAAAAAACAGAATTTAACAAATAAATCATTGATAAAAGAAAATAGGTTGTATTTTTATAAGCTAAGAAGTTGTTGGCACGGGTCCTGCCAACGAATGCACTTTATTTTGCTGGCTTTCGCCACAAAAAGAAGCCGCATTCGCTATCACCCCTGCCGCTTTCTAATTTTTGTAGCGTACAGAGGTTACATTAATATCAAAATAAAAACCAGGCGCTATCAGTAAAATGGAGATTCTTAGTATATCACTACTACTCCAGGGATTACCCTTAGCTATTTCTTTCATGATAAATGCAATGTATGAGGAATAGTTTTTGTAGTAGGCATAGGGTTACTCTTTTTAACCCTATTATATACGCTTTTTCTGTGCATAGTAGAGGTAAAAATTTAAATATCTATTTAAGATTATTTTAATTTTTATCTAATAAGATCAGTGAGGGTGAGAAGGATTTAATCGGATATATCCTCTATATCCTCGGACGTAAAAATATTAATATTAAGAGGGTGCTATGAAAGAGGTAAAGCCATTAGAAGGAAAAAATCTCTTAAAGATACAGGATGAAATATTACGTGCAGAGAATTTTAATGAGTATATAATATGTTTATATTCACTAGGACGTTTTCTACAAGAAGATTTTTCTAAAAATAATGGAATTGATAGAATTGATAGAAAAGCATTTAGGGAATATATCCAAAAGCTAATTGATGTTCACATTGCTTCCAAACCATATAGCACTGAAATAAATGGATTAGTAAAAGAATTATGGGAGAAATTGCGGAACCTTCGCATATTTCTTGAGGTTTGGGAAGATCCTAGATTATATCGGGAAGATAAAAAAGAGCGTCATGCCAATAAATACAAAAAAAATATATCCAAACCAATTCGGAGATCAGTCCGCGTAGCGCTTTACTTCGAGATTATTGAGCTAGCTAAGGGACTTATTGATCTTGCTGAAGAAAAAGATCTTAGATCAGAAATTTTAACTATTATCAAGTGGCAACTGGAGGCCGTAGACACTACGGGCGCAAATGAAAAAGTAAATACGAGCCGATTAATGGTTATGCTCTCTAATTGCATTCATCTGCTAGAGACAATTGAACCTAATAGCATACTGCCTGAAGATATTAAGGAAAAATACGAAAAAGCAGCCAAGGCGATTAGCACTTTTAAAACACCGGCGGATAAGTGTTTGCGAGGCATAGGTGTCTCCGTTGGATTTTTTTCAGGATTAGCTTTTGGTTTGGCGACGGGAGTCTGTATTTTCTCATTGGTTCTTGTACCTTTTGGCGTCATTGCCGCTGGCTTAGTAGGCTTTTTTGTTTTTCTTGCGGGATTTATATCCAATTTTGTCTTTTTTTCTAAGGATATGTCTTCTTTTCTTCTTTCTGTTGCGAAAATTGGAGGAATTACGGAATTTATTGATGAAAAGGGCGAGCGTGTTCAATTATCGCGCGTTAATAAATTTTTCCTGTTTGTCGCCGCGCTCGTTTCGCTAGCGGTGGGTATTGCTGGCGCCGCGATTATCCTTTCGCACGGGCCGGCAATAATGGGTATTGTTTCTTTTTTGGCCGTTTTGTGGCCTCCGCTTCCTCTTATCTTACTGTGTATTTTGGCCGTTACCGCTTGTGTTGTGTTAACCCTTGCAATGTTTAAAGCCTTTGTTAGTGCTTTGCAAAAACCTTTTCCTTCCTTTAAATCATTTAGCAAAACAATAAAGTTTTTATCTTTTTCTGAATGGACAGCCTATGCTGTTAAGGCGATAATTATATCTTTTGCAGTGTTTGGTTTGTTTTTTTTATCTCTTTTGGCCTTACCAGTTTTAGTTCCTTCATTCGGCACTATTATTTCCCTAGTGATAGTTTGTGCATCATTTGCAGGTCAAATTCCGTTTACTATTTTGACTGTTAACGCACTTTGCGATGCTTTTGCAAGGTTTGCTGTCAGTCCAAGAATAGAAATAAGGAATTTTTTTCGTGTAGGGGTGTTAGGACCCCTAAGATTTTTAGGAGTAATTGTCAATGCCGTGGGTAGTGCAGCATTAGTGGTGACAAAGAGTTTGTCAACTTCTTTTATTACCATTGCACATTGCTTTACTATTTCTTGTATTTCCATTGCACCCTGCTTTATTATTTCTTGGGCTGCTTGTCGCACCGAAGGCAATAAGAATCAAGAAATAAGAGAGCGAGCGGATGAAGAGTCTATTGAGAGACTTAAAAGCATCGCACCGAAGACTAGTGTAAAAGCCCCATTGCCCCCTGGCTTTAAACTGAATAGGTCGAAATCATTCTCTTTCATTGCTGTAGATACAGATGCTGCTAATACTCTATCTCATAAGGATAGAACCGGATCAAATACATGCGAATTTTTTAGAGTTGATAAAAACCGGGAGATTCCTACAAGCCTAGCCGAAGCTAAGATCTTACCTCTGTACGCTACAAAAAAATAGGATTTAACAATTAAGTCATTGATAAAAGAAAATATATTGTATTTTCATAGGATAAGAAGTGGTTGGCATAGGTCCTGCCAGCGAATGCACTTTTTTTGCTGGCTTACGCCACAAAAAGAAGTTGCATTCACTGTCCCCATGCCGCTTTTTAATTTTTGTAGCGTGCAAAGAGATCTTACTCAAGGCTACAAGCATTGCATAAAAAGCGTGTGTTTATTATACTATCCGCCAATTTAGTGGTGGGGTAGATGGTCGTCAGCAAAGTTCAATGTCCTCTTATGATGATGCGACAGATAGGGATTGCCAGTTTAATGGCAGCGACTATTGGCCTTTTTTTGGGCGGCGCTTTGCATCGTTGGCAGCTGAGCTGCTCGTTTGTGTTCGGTATATTCCTATGGATGCTACCGAACTGTTATTTTGCCAATAAGCTATTCCGTCATTTAACAAAAGTTCCGCCAGCTTCTTTATTGAGAATTTTTTATCAGGCTGAGATAAGAAAATTATTGTTAAGTGGATTTTTTTTTGTAATGATGATCAAGCTGGTACCCGCAGTTAATTTTCCTGGGCTTGTAATAGGCTATTTCGTTCCTCAACTGATCTTTTGGGTACGCTTAATAATGAAGAACAAGGAAGCTTGATATGAGCACTCAACAAACCTCAGCCGATTATGTTCAACATCATCTTGAACATCTCACTTTTAATCTGAAGACCTTAAGTTTTTCAGGGAAAGGATTTTGGAATTTAAATCTAGATACCTTTTTTTTATCCTTAATATTAGGGATAGGGTTTTTATTGTTATTTTGTTGGGTAGCCAATACCGCTAAATCCGGTGTTCCTGGTAAGGTACAAAACTTCGTTGAAATCCTCATTGAATTTGTTGATAAAACCGTGCGCGAATCATTTCAAGGCACCAGCCAATTGATTGCACCATTGGCGTTAACCATTTTTGTTTGGGTATTCTTAATGAATTTTATGGACCTTATCCCTGTTGATTTTTTACCAACAGCACTGTCATTGTTTGGCGTTAGTCATTTTCGTTCTGTGCCCACAGCCGATCCGAATACCACGTTTGGAATGTCAATTGCGGTCTTCCTCCTAATCATTTACTATAACCTCAAAATTAAAGGCTTTAAAGGACTCGGTAAGGAAATGCTGATTACGCCATTTGGTCCTTATCTTTTTCCTATTAATATTATTTTTCGCTTATTAGAAGAGTTCGTGCGTCCTATTTCTTTATCGCTGCGGCTATTCGGAAATTTATTTGCAGGCGAATTAATCTTTATTTTAGTCGCTTTATTGCCATGGTGGATGCAATGGACTTTTGGTGGGATTTGGTCAATTTTTCATATTTTGATCATACTTATCCAAGCCTTTATCTTCATGATGCTGACGATAGTGTATTTAAGTATGGCGCATGAAACGCATGCCAAAGAGCATTAGATCCACTTTTCAAGCGTAGCCATGCTCAGCACAGGACAAAAATTTAAAAAGAGGTGGGTGACACGGATGCTAGCTTCTTTTTTGTGGCGTAAGCCAGCAAAAAAAGCGCATCCAGTGGCAGGTCCCGCTTCACCTATTTTTTGTCCTGTGCTGAGGGTAGCCATGGGCTTGAAATGAGGTCTTAATTATTTATTAATAACAGAGGTATAAAAAATGGTGGAAGTTGCACAAGTCGTAGCGAATGTTCAAGGCTTAACAGCGGTTGCCGCTGCTTTATTGATAGGATTAGCGGCGTTGGGGACGGCGATTGGATTTGGTATTTTGGGTGGAAAATTTTTGGAAGGAGTCGCTAGACAGCCTGAATTAACCCCGATGTTGATGTTACGGATGTTTTTAATGGCAGGATTAGTCGATGCTTTTGCAGCCATTTCTATCGTAATGGGGCTGTATTTAATCTTTGCTAAGAACCCATTTTTGGCTGAAGTTTTGAACCTGGTTTCTAAACCAGTGACTGGCTAGACTTGAATTATTTGAGAGATTGTCGTGGAAATTAATATTACCTTATTGGGCCAGTTAATTACCTTTGCCGTTTTTATCTGGTTCACCATGAAATTTGTGTGGCCGCCACTTTTAAAGGCAATGAAAGAGCGGGAACAACATATTGCTGAAGGTTTAGCGGCTGCAGAACGGGGCCAACATTCCTTGGAATTAGCGCAGCAAAAAGTCAATGCGCATTTGCAGCAAGCAAAACAACAAGCGGCAGAGATTATTGAGCAAGCTAATAAGCGCGCTAATCAAATGGCAGAAGAATCAAAGCAACAAATACGCAAAGAAAACGAACGTTTATTATCCATAGCAAGAGCGGATATTCAGCAAGAATGGCAAACGGCGCAGCAAAAACTGCGCGCTGAAGTGGCTAATTTAGTCATTACGACCACAGAAAAAATTTTGGCGCGTTCTATCGATAGCAATGCGCAACACGCATTGCTTAAACAGTCGCTGGAAGAAATTTGATGGCAGATGCAAGCTCAACGTCTATTGCAAGACCTTATGCCAAAGCAGCATTTGATTATGCTCTGGTAGAAAAAAAGTTGGATGCTTGGTCCGTCTTATTAAATTGGGCTGCTTTGATTGTAAAAGAAAAGTCAATGCAGGTTTTATTAAGGGATCCACGATTCGATAGGATGGTAGCCTATGAGTGCCTGCTTATTGCTTGCAAGCCGCAGATGTTTCTCGCTGGAGAAAATTTTTTAAAACTCATTGCCTTGCACCAGCGCTTGTTGATCCTTCCCGAGATCAAATGCTTATTTGATAGATATAAAGCAGAGCAAGCGAATCAGATCACAGTACAAGCTGTCTCTGCCGTGCCTTTAAGTAAGGTAGAAGGACAAACATTAGCGCTAGCCTTAGAAAGACGTTTGCAACAGCAAGTGACGCTAGACTATCACGTTGATGATGATTTATTGGGTGGCTTGGTTGTTCGGATTGGAGATTTCGTTATCGATGCTTCCGTGCGCGGCAAGCTGGAACGTTTACGTACGACCTTAGTGAATTAAATAAGAGGCAAGCAATGCAGCAATTAACCACATCAGAAATTAGTGAATTAATCAAAGAGCGTATACAGAAATTTGATGTATCTGCTGAGATACGCACAGAGGGTAGTATCGTCAGTATTCGTGACGGGATTGTACGCATCTATGGTTTAAATGATGTCATGCTTGGCGAAATGATAGAGTTTCCGGGTCAATGTTATGGTTTAGCGTTAAATTTAGAGCGTGATTCGGTTGGCGCGGTTGTTTTAGGTGACTATGAAGCATTGAGTGAAGGCCAAACCGTGAAATGTACTGGCCGTATTTTGGAAGTCCCGGTAGGCCAGGCATTATTAGGACGCGTAGTGAATGCCTTAGGTCAAGCTATCGATGGACGAGGCCCTATTAAAACCAAAATGAGGGCAGCCATTGAGCAAATTGCACCGGGTGTTATTTGGCGCCAGGGCGTTTCGCAACCCTTGCAGACCGGTATTCTCGCCATCGATAGCATGCTGCCGATTGGTCGAGGTCAACGTGAGTTGATTATTGGGGACAGGCAAACAGGTAAAACGGCGTTGGCAATCGATGCCATCATCAATCAAAAAGATACCGGTGTGAAATGTATCTATGTGGCGATAGGACAAAAGACATCGTCTACTGCCGCCGTCGTCAGAAAATTAGAAGAGCATGATGCATTAAAACATACCATCATTGTTTCGGCGAGTGCGGCAGATTCTGCCGCCATGCAATTTATTGCGCCTTACGCTGGATGTGCCATGGGCGAATACTTTCGCGATCGAGGTGAAGATGCGCTAATCATTTATGATGATTTGACCAAGCAAGCATGGGCTTATCGTCAGATTTCTTTATTATTGCGTCGTCCGCCTGGCCGAGAAGCGTATCCAGGCGATATTTTTTATTTACATTCGCGTTTACTTGAACGAGCTGCGCGCGTGAATGCTGAATTTGTTGAAAAGCTTACACAAGGACGTGTTAAAGGCAAAACAGGGTCGTTAACGGCATTGCCTATCATTGAAACCCAAGCGGGTGACGTTTCTGCGTTTGTTCCGACTAACGTTATTTCTATAACGGATGGTCAAATCTTTTTAGAAACCGATTTATTTAATTCAGGTATTCGTCCGGCTATTAATGCCGGTTTATCGGTTTCACGGGTGGGTTCTGCGGCACAGACTAAAATAATTAAAAAGTTAGGCGGTGGTATTCGCTTAAGCCTAGCTCAATATCGCGAACTCGCTGCTTTTTCGCAATTTATGTCCGATCTCGATGAGGCGACGCGTAACCAGCTTGAGCGTGGCCAGCGTGTGACGGAAGTATTAAAACAGAAACAATATATGCCTCTTAGCGTGGGTGAAATGGCTGTACTTTTATTCGCTGCGGATCAAGGTTATTTAGATGACATTGAGTTGCTTAAGGTTGTTTCCTTCGCAGAAGGGTTATTGGCTTATATGCGCGCAGAGCAAGCCGATTGTTTAGCTAACATAAATGAAAAAGGTGATTACAACGAAAGTATTGCTCATGATTTGAGCCAGGTCATTACCTCATTTAAAACAACACAAACTTGGTGATAGCGAATGAGTTTTGCACAAGAAATTCGCGGTAAAATTTCCAGTATCAAGGGCACGCAAAAGATTACGCGTGCGATGGAGATGGTAGCGGCTAGTAAGATGCGCAGAGCACAGGAGCGTATGACACTTTCTCGACCCTATGCCCACAAAATGTTAGATGTCATCAGTCATATTGCCAGCAGCCACACAGAATATCAGCATCCCTATTTACAAGTTCGGGAAATCAAACGTGCTGGATTTGTTATTATTACAACGGATAAAGGATTATGTGGCGGTTTAAATTCTAATTTATTAAAAATGGTGTTGCAGCAATTTCAGAGTTGTCGGGCTAAGGATATTGCTATTGATCTCGCTGTTATTGGCGGAAAAGGTGAGGCATTTTTTAAACGGGTCGGTGGCAATGTCGTTGCACACGCCGATCATTTGGGTGATGTGCCAGAATTACAAGATTTAATTGGTGTCATTAAGGTTTTACTCGATGATTATAAGCAAGGCCAGTTAGATAGTGTAACGATCATTTATAATGAATTTGTTAATACCATGACACAAAAGCCGCAGGCGTTAACCTTATTGCCAATTGTGCCCCCTGAAAAATCCAAATTAAATTATCATTGGGATTATCTTTATGAGCCTGATTCAAAACCCTTATTAGAATTACTATTAACGCGTTATATTGAATCGCAAGTCTATCAAAGTGTGGTAGAAAATACAGCTTGCGAACAGGCAGCAAGGATGGTAGCGATGAAGAATGCGACGGAAAATGCAGGTGAGTTTATTAGCGATCTACAGTTAGCTTATAATAAGGCCCGTCAAGCGGCTATTACCAAAGAATTAGCTGAGATTGTTGCCGGAAGCGAGGCCGTTTAGATTTATTTATGAGCAAGAGAAGCGTTATGCAAGCAAGCAATCCCAGTGGAAATATTGTTGAAATTATTGGTGCCGTTATTGATGTGCAGTTTCAACGTGGGCATGTACCCAAGGTGTATGATGCATTGACGGTAGATGATAGTGACTTAGTCCTTGAGGTCCAACAGCAATTGGGAGATGGCGTCGTACGCACGATTGCCATGGGTAGCAGTGATGGTTTAAAACGCGGTCTAAAGGTGAGCAATAGCGGAGCGCCTATCCGTGTGCCCGTTGGTAAGCAAACGTTAGGGCGGATTATGGATGTTTTAGGCCGGCCAATTGATGAGGCGGGCCCACTGAATGAAGAAAATTGCTTACCGATTCATCGTAAAGCGCCCAGTTTTTCTGAACAAGCAGTAAACGAACAATTATTAGAAACCGGTATCAAGGTTATTGATTTACTTTGCCCTTTTGCCAAGGGCGGCAAAGTGGGTTTGTTTGGTGGTGCCGGTGTTGGTAAGACCGTAAATATGATGGAGCTGATTCGTAATATCGCCATTGAACACAGTGGATATTCTGTATTTGCCGGTGTTGGTGAGCGTACGCGAGAAGGTAATGACTTTTACCATGAGATGAAAGAATCGAATGTCTTAGATAAAGTCTCTTTGGTTTACGGTCAAATGAATGAGCCCCCTGGCAATCGTCTACGCGTTGCGCTTACCGGTTTAACGGTGGCGGAAAACTTTCGTGATGAGGGTCGTGATGTTTTATTGTTTATCGATAATATTTATCGTTATACTCTTGCTGGTGTTGAGGTGTCTGCTTTATTAGGCCGTATGCCTTCTGCAGTAGGCTATCAACCTACCTTGGCTGCCGAAATGGGTGCTTTACAAGAACGAATTACCTCGACGAAAACCGGTTCTATTACGTCTATTCAAGCAGTGTATGTTCCTGCGGATGACTTGACAGATCCTTCACCAGCCACTACCTTCGCACACTTAGATGCTACCGTGGTGTTGTCGCGTCAAATTGCTGAATTAGGAATTTATCCCGCTATTGATCCACTGGATTCGAACAGCCGTCAGCTTGATCCCTTAATCATAGGTCAAGAACACTATGAGGTAGCGCGTGCGGTACAAAAAACCTTGCAGCGTTATAAAGAGTTGAAGGATATTATTGCCATCTTAGGGATGGATGAATTATCAGAGCAGGATAAACTTACCGTCATGCGTGCACGCAAGATACAGCGATTTTTATCTCAACCTTTTTTTGTCGCTGAAGTCTTCACCGGGTCACCAGGAAAATATGTTAGCCTTAAAGAAACTATTCGGGGATTTAAAGCCATTTTACATGGAAAATATGATGATTTACCAGAACAAGCATTTTATATGGTGGGTGGCATTGACGAAGTAGCGGCTAGGGCTAAAGTCTTATAGGGTGCTATGATGAAGACCATGCAAGTTGAAATAGTCAGCGCTGAAACTGAGATTTTCTCAGGCCAAGCTGCCCACGTGGTTGTTACGGGTTTGTTAGGTGAGTTAGGAGTTTATCCAGGCCATACCCAATTACTGACTGCGTTAAAGCCCGGACCCATACGGCTGGTGAAGCCTGATAGAGAAGATGAAATTCTGTATATTTCAGGCGGGATATTGGAAGTCCAACCAAACCTAATTACGCTTTTAGCGGATACCGCTGTTAGGGCAGTTGATTTAGATGAAATGGCTGCATTAGAAGCGAAACAACGAGCGGAGCATGTCTTAAGCGATAGACAAGCGGATATCGATTATGCAAAGGCAACAGCAGAGCTAGCCCAAGCGGTTGCACAATTACAAGCCATTGCTAAGTTAAAGAAAAAAGCGACAGGAAAACGTTAAGCGATGGAAAGAGTTGGTTTTGCAAGAGATCTACCAGCGCGTTTGTTAGGTTTTATCTTTAAAGTCCCCTTGTCGGCATGAAATCGAGCAAATCACCTAGTTTCCAAAAAAGTCACCTGGATATCATTGTTTTAGCGGCTGGCCATGGCAAGCGCATGCATTCTAATTTACCTAAAGTATTACATGAACTTGCTGGAAAACCGTTGTTACAGTATGTTGTAGAAACGGTTAGTCAATTAAATCCGCACACTATTTATGCTGTTTATGGAAATGGCGGAGGGCAAGTTCCTCACTGTTTAGCACATTTAGCTGTGACATGGGTCCGACAAAAGGCGCTTTTAGGAACCGGCCATGCGGTAGCACAAGCGATACCACGGATTAAAAATAATGATAATCAAGTGCTTATTTTGCTGGGGGATACGCCACTTGTTAGTGTTGTTACCTTAAAAAAATTGATTCAGCAAACTAAATCGGATGAAATCGGTTTAATTACGGTGATGACACAGTATCCTTTCGGACTGGGTCGTATTTTACGTGATAAACAAGGAAAAGTCGTTCAAATCGTTGAAGAAAAAGAAGCCAGCGTAAAACAAAAAAAAATACAAGAAGTAAATAGTGGTATTTTTTATGTACCGGTAAAATTACTGAAACATTGGCTTCCTAAGCTTAAAAAAATGAATGCGCAAGGCGAATACTATTTAACAGATATTATTGCAATGGCAGTTGAAGCAAAGGTAAATGTGATAACGGTTTCATCTACTATTGAGGGTGAAATGCAAGGCGTTAATGATAGGGTACAGCTTGCCAAACTTGAGCGTTATTACCAACAACGATTAGCAGAAAAGCTGATGCTAAAAGGAGTGACCTTACGCGATCCCAATCGTTTTGATCTGCGGGGAAAATTGACAGTCGATAAAGATGTCATTATCGATATTAATGTTATCTTAGAGGGTGAAAATACGATCGGTGCTAATTGTTTCATAGGACCAAATACTACACTTAAAAATGTCAAAATCGGTGCTAGAGTAGAAATTAAAGGCTACTGCATGATTGAAAATGCTGTCATTGGCGATAATTGTATTATCGGCCCTTTCGCACGAATTCGACCGGGATCAAAACTAAAAAATAACGTTCATATTGGAAATTTTGTTGAAATTAAAAATAGTCAGATTCAATCAGAAACAAAGATAAATCACCTTAGTTATATTGGCGATGCCACGATTGGAAAAAACGTTAACATAGGTGCGGGCACCATTACCTGCAATTATGATGGGATTAGCAAACATCAGACAGTCATAGAAGATAATGTATTTGTTGGTTCCAATACCGCATTAATAGCACCTATTCAAGTCGGTAAAAAAGCAACCATAGGGGCTGGATCTATATTAAGTAAAGATGTTCCTCCTGGAAGGTTAACCCTCAACCGTATAGAAACACGAACGATTGCTGCTTGGAAACGTCCTAGCAAGAAAAAAACTAGAGCTTGACGCAGTGTTGTCCGAATCTATATCTTAAAGACTATACTTGAAAAATGTTATTCAGATTTTGCACGTACAAAAATTAAAAAAGAGGTGGGTGACACGGATGCTAGCTTCCTTTTTGTGGCGTAAGCCAGCAAAAAAAGCGCATCCAGTGGCAGGACCCACCGCTCACATTTTTTGTACCGTGCAGAGGAATTCAGAAAGCGAGGTAAGTGATGGACATAAAAGCATCGTATGAATATGATAAAGATTTTTACCGTTGGGCATTTCATAATGCAGCACTGATTCGAGCAGGTCGATTTCATGAAGTCGATATAGAACACGTTGCCGAGGAGCTCGAAAGTATGGGGAAAAGTGATAAACGAGAGTTAATTAACCGCTTAGCATTATTGATGGCGCACTTATTAAAATGGCAATATCAGCCAACTAGGCAAAGCAAAAGTTGGACACTTACCATCAAGGAACAACGAATTCAAATTAGACAACTACTTGAAGAAAGTCCTAGCTTAAAACATGAAATAAGCCTTAAATTAAGTGCAGCCTATGAGCAAGCCGTTGTTATGGTAGAAATAGAAACGGCTCTAGATGAATCGACTTTTCCAAAACAGTGTCCTTTTAAGCTTGACGAATGTCTTGATCCTAATTTTCTTCCGGATAGTTGATTCATTTGATTATAGCACCTAGGTGATCTTTCACTGATAATAAAGCAACATCCCTGTTGCAGAGAATCCATAGGAATAACTAGACACTAAGGGTTACATAGCAATAGCAAAAGAATTTTCTTGTGTTTCCTTTGCATGAGGTTCATTTTCGGGGACTACAGAGGTTTTCTTCTTAGAAATAGATGAAAACATAGATGAAAACATAGATGAAAACATAGATGAAGAATCCTTTTTACCTGCTATTTTTTTTCTTATCCCATCTTCCCAAAGATTATGAAGTGTTTTGTTGTTTTGTACAACGGTAGGTATGTCTGCGTCTGGCTTCGTTGATAACATAGCTTCGACGAGTATTTTAGCTGTTTTCAGATATTTTTTGTCTTTTCCTGTAAGGTCCAACTTCAAATATTCTATGGGGAGCGCTTCCTTCCTCCAGCTCCAGCTAAGGAGAGATTTGGCCCAGGGATCCACTTCTCGGATCTGTATTAGTGCCTCTACAGTCGAAGGGTAATTTATTTCGGTTGCTAGATGCAGTGTATTATCCTCATCCTCAATAGTACAACCAGACTTGACTAAGTATGTTGCCATATTTTCATAATCTTTAGGATTCGTAGCTGTCTTACTCTTCATCATATGGTATAAGAGCGTATGATCATATTTATCTTTAGCATTAATGTCAGCGCTACCTTTCTCTATTAAAAATTTCACTTTCTGAATATCTAAAAAATGAAAGCGCGTCAGTTCACAGTATGTCAGGTCTGGGTTGTTCATTTCTTTAATGAGTAAGCTGGTGGAAGCTTCTTTTGTAAGGAGCTGATTAGATATTAAGTATTTTTTTAATTTTTCTTCAGAATCGATTAATTTATATTCCTTTTCATATTCTTGATGAAATTCTTGAAATTCCTTCGTTGCTATTTTTTTATTAGCCTCTCCTTCTACTTTATCGGGATCTAGCTTAGCAGATTTCTTTCGACGAGCGCTTTCAACTTTTTTTAAATCAGTTGTGGGGTTAATCTCTAATAAATCAAAAATATTCATATGAAGTACCCTTTTTGTTTTTACAAATCATAATAACATTCTCAACTTATAAACTCTACAAGGAGTTAGCTAAGTTTTATACTCTCGTCTCTTTTACTCCTAAAAGTTTATAGAGTATAGAAGCAAGTGGTACTACTTTTTCTCCCACTTCAACCGCTCCTTCATCTTTAAAGTAAGAAATTTTTAAGTAAATTAATTTAGATTCAGGGAATTGCTTTTTCTTTGAACTAGAAAAAATATCACGTAAGGCTGATTGCAAAGTTTCTGCGTTACCCAGGATATCTGTTACAGTTTCAACATTATCAGGGATAGGGGCAAAATCCAATAACGCTTTAGTAAACTGATCGATTGCTTGGTGTATAGGGAAGATACCCTCAAATCTTTCTTTTGGGTGATAATAGGATGCACTCATATATATAAATGGTAAACTCTTTATAGTGTTGTGGATTTCTAGCTTTCTTTTTTCATATAAAAATTTGACGATTTCCTGCATGGTACCAATGAGGACTAGCGGCTTCACTCCTGCACCCACCTCCGAAAAAAGATAGTTTCCTGAAGAGTCACGGACTGCCTTTTTGAGCTCTCCTCTGTCAACAATGACCGAAAAATGCTTACCCTGTAACAATTTTTGATTTGGTTCTCTATACATTTCTGTCATAGCTACTCTTTCTTCGGTTATCAATAGAGTTATTATTAATAAAAAAATAAATATTTTTTTACATGTTTTTATTTTATTATCTTTAGTAAGTTGGAATATAGCAAGTGAAAACTAAAACTAGATCAGCTACTCTTTACTTGGAAAATATTTTTCAAGTAAATTCTCAAGGATGGCAACTGTTTCTGCATCTGCGTTACCTGAATAATTGTTAGGTCGAAAATGCATTTGAAACGCTTGTAAAACAATACGAGTTTGTGCGTCTAACTGGCCCGTGACGTCAATACCATAACCATAGGTTTGTAGATTGATTTGTAGCTTTTTAATATCGATGGTATTTTTTCTGATCTTGAGTTTTTTTTCATCAAACCAAGCACCGATCCCGTTTTCGTAAAGCTTTTTCCAAGGAAATAAAGGACCTGGATCAACCTTCCTATTCGGCGCGATATCACTATGGCCGACAACATGCGTTGGAAGAATTTGGTAGCGTTCAACAATGATTTTTGTTAGTTCAATAACACTTTGGATTTGATAATCTGTGAATGGATACCAGATGCGTTTACCCGCTTCATCTTTGTAGCCCAAATTCACGATTTCTATTCCGATAGAGGTATCATTGAGGTTGGTTCTTTTTTGCCAAGTACTCACTCCAGCATGCTGGGCGCGTTGTTCTTCCTGCACTAATTGGAAAATTTTTCGTTCTTTATCCATTTCTGTTTCTGGAACCAAATAATGTGCACTCACTTGTTTTTTTGGATCCGTTAAGACCTTTAACGACTTTTCAAAATCAAGCGCTGTATAGTGCAGCACTAAGAAAAAGATGCGTTGGCTACAGTTAGGTGATGGGTGGGTTTGATCAATAATAAGATCACTATCATTACAATGGGTCATAGTCGTGTTCCTTATTTTTATGAATACGCCATTATAGCTTATTTGAACGGATAATATCCCACCAGTTTTCTTTCAAATATTCAATCAATATATTGGGCGCAGATTCAACAAAATTTTTTTTAATATTAACTAATAAGGATTCCTGGACCTGTTTATCAAGATTATTTAGTAAAACTCCGCCGATGTGAGGAGGTGCACATAAAATAAGTTGTTTATACTGATGATTATCAAGTCCTTTTTTTAATAAATCAGCCAGGTTTTTTGTGAAGTGATCGAGTTCTACCTCGTGAGGGCTGCTAGCGGGTTCATAGGCCCCTTTCGCAGAGTGCATGGTTTGGTAGTGACCGGGTCTATCTGAAACTAAGTCACTGTCTTTTAGCTGGGCGTTAGGATTTTCCAGACTTTCTAATAGCGTTAATGTATGCTGCTTGGGTTCATAAGAGTAAATATGGCCTAGACTACTATTTAAACTGATGATCCAGATCATCTCTACTCCTTACAATATGATGAAATCATGTTGTTTAATACGATTGACTCTCAGCACAGGACAAAAATTAAAGAACAGCCGGATGACAGCGAATGCGACTTCTTTTTGTGGCGTAAGCCAGGAAAAAAAGTGCATTCGTTGGCAGGGCCCGCGCCAACAATTTTTTTTCCTGTGCTGAGCGATTGACTGCTTGTTTTGCAGATGAAAAATAAATTTCAGAACGCATATAAGCTGCTGTTATTTTATCACACCACAGGCAATCCGGCCGTTACCACCACCGAGTGGTTTTGGGCTATCGGAATAATTATCACCGCCAGCATGAATGATTAGCGAGTGATTTTTTAACGCTTCTACTTGCAAGCGCGGCGCAACGATTGGGGTGGTGGCATTACCATTTTTATCAACTTGTAATACAGGCAGATCGCCTAAATGACCCTTTCCATAAGGTCCGAGATGATGATTGGTATGTTGTGGGTCCAAATGATCACCTGCGGCCATGCCGTTAGCTAGGCAAGAAGGATTTTGGTGTATATGGAAACCGTGTGGACCTGGTGGTAAGCCATGTAAATTGGGTGTTAGTAATACACCATTGGGAGTTTGTGTAGCCGTAATGCTGCCAATGGGTTTCCCTAAACCTTGGTTAGCGGTGAGAGTCATAGGAATAGTGATATCGGCGAGAGCGGAAGTACTCACTAAAAAACCAATAGCGCACATACTATATTTTATAAATTTAAACATAGTTATCCCTCTATTTAAAGAGGGAAGTATAGCACTATTAGTAGAATTTATTTGAAAAAAGGGATTTTATTAGGCTCTGTTCATAAAGTCATAAAAGATAGGCATTAATCCCCGCGTCCTGCGCGTTTACGCTCATGCTCTTTCAAATATTTTTTGCGCAGACGTAAGTGATGAGGCGTGACTTCGAGTAACTCATCGTCACTAAGAAATTCTAACGCTTGTTCTAAGGAGAACAAGATGGGGGGTGTTAAGATAATATTTTCATCAGAGCCAGCTGCACGAATATTCGTTAATTGTTTTCCTTTAACAATATTAACGACTAAATCATTATCTCTAGCATGAATACCTACAATCATTCCTTCATAAACATCGGTTTGTGGACCTATTAATAACTTGCCACGTTCTTGTAAATTAAATAAAGAAAACCCGGTAGATTTACCCACTTGATTGGAAATCATGACACCATTAGCTCGTTTTGCGAGCGCACCTTTTTTGGCAGGACCATAGTGGTCAAAGACGTGGTGCATTAACCCGAGGCCAGAGGTTGCGGTTAAAAATTCTGTACGAAAGCCAATTAAAGCACGGGTAGGAATTTTATAATCAAGACGAACACGACCCTTGCCATCAGAAACCATGTCCAGTAAATCGCCACGGCGACTTCCTAGTTTTTCCATGATGCTGCCTTGGTGTTGTTCTTCAACATCAACCGTTAAGGTTTCATAGGGCTCTTTTAACTCGCCATCAATTTCTTTTAAAATGACTTCAGGCCGCGAAACCCCTAGCTCATAGCCTTCCCTACGCATGGTTTCGATTAAAATCGATAAATGCAATTCACCACGGCCCGATACGCGAAAACGGTTAGGATCCTCTGTATTCTCAACTCTTAAGGCAACGTTATGCAGTAGTTCTTTATCAAGGCGCTCCCGTATCTGACGGCTGGTAACAAACTTTCCGTCTTGGCCGGCAAAAGGGGAGTTATTGACCTGAAAGGTCATGCTCATCGTGGGTTCATCCACCGTTAGTGGTGGCAGGGCCTCTACTTGATTAGGATCACATAAGGTATCAGAGATGTTTGGTTTATCTATTCCAGTGACGGCGACAATATCACCTGCTTCCGCTTGTTCAACTTCAATACGTTCTAGACCACGATAGCCCAGTACTTGTAATAGTCGGGCGGGACGTGTTTTGCCTTCGCTGTTTATTAATGTGACCGGCATGTTGGTTTTAGCAATACCTCTTTGAATGCGGCCAATACCAATCGTTCCCACATAACTAGAATAATCTAAGGTGCTGATTTGCATTTGGAAAGGACCTTTGGGATCGCAATCTGGTGGAGCCACTTTATTAACAATAGTTTCAAAGAGGGGGGTGAGATCCGTACTAGGTTTATTGAGATCTAGCGTGGCATAGCCTTGTAAAGCAGAGGCATAAACAATAGGGAAGTCCAGTTGTTCTTCGGTCGCTCCTAAACGATCAAAGAGATCGAACACTTGATTGATGACCCAGTTGGGACGGGCGCTGTCCCTATCGATTTTATTAACGACTACAATGGGTTTTAAGCCTTTAGCAAAAGCCTTTTGTGTGACAAAACGGGTTTGTGGCATAGGTCCGTCCACTGCATCGACTAATAAAAGTACCGAATCCACCATTGATAAAATACGCTCGACTTCGCCACCAAAATCCGCATGGCCTGGAGTGTCAACAATATTGATACGGTAGCCCTGCCATTCGATAGAGGTGTTCTTAGAAAGAATGGTAATGCCACGCTCACGTTCTAGGTCGTTACTATCCATGACGCGTTCAACTGGCGCAGCGCGGCTAGAAAGTGTCCCCGACTGTTGTAACAGTTTATCCACCAAGGTGGTTTTTCCATGGTCGACGTGGGCGATGATGGCGATGTTGCGTATGTTTTTAATCATGACTAATGAAGATAGCTTTATACGGTGTTCAAAAAGAGTGCATCATAACGCAAAGCCAGCCATTTCCGCTAGCGTGTTCTACACTTGTTAAGAGGGTCTTATTTACGGGGATTGTCTATGAGCTCGCTTTTACTACAATCGACGACAGTGGCACAATGGCAGGCTTTGGTCAAGGATGCTGAATCGACTAGCCATTTGACCTTAGATATAGAGCTGGAAAGTTATCTCGTTTTTTTATTAGGTCGTTTTAATCAAAGGCCAGATATTGCTAACAGCCTATTAGCAACTGAGTTTTTATCCAGTTTAGAAAAAAGTCCAGGTAAACAGCGTGACTGTTTGCGTGAAGTTGGCGATAAATGCTTGCTATTCGCTGGGTTTTTTCCAGAACAAGCTGAAAAAAGACAGGTTAAAATTAAATATTTTATTGAATTGGGTCAAACAGCTTATGTGCAGCTGGCAAGTTTATCTAAAACGCAATCGGCTTCACTTTATCACGCCTTAAGTTGTGGCTTTATTAGTCTCATGGAGATTTTACATGCAATTCGCGGGTTAAGCGACCCCCTCAACGAACTAACACCCATGCAGGCTATTGAATTATGGACAGATGTTAAAAGTCAACATGCCCTGACGGTTCTTCGCCGTCGCACTTCTTCCTTAATTATTCGTGAGTCTTCTCGTAAACATTAAATGTTATCATCTGCTATAGAATGTACTATATAAGGAGATAAACATTATGGCGATTATACAAAATCATAGGAAACTCAGAGATTCAATAAATGAGCATCCATGGATTGCTAGCGAAGAACGTTCCTTGAGGGAGTCAGCAAATGCTAAAATTTGTTTTAATGGAGTAGCTATTGATAAAATAAGAGTAGGGAAAGATAACAAATTAATTTTTGATGTCGTCTTCGATGATATTTCTAAAGCAAATTTACATGAAGAACACAGAATACACTATCGGGAATTTCTAAGACGTTACTTGCATCTAGATGGTATCCAGCAGATAAGCACAATTCCTGTATTGTCTCAATTGCAGAAGCATGGCTACTTAATACGCGGCTCTAGGGTAACATGTACTACAGATTTTTATTTAGAAAATAATGATTTTTATATTGAAGAGAAATTTTCTATTGCTCTTGATAGACTTATTTCTAATCCAGATCCAGTTTTACAGGTAGATAAAGATTTGTCGGGAGTAGAAAAAGAATATGAACGTTTTATCTATGGTAAAACGCAATTTAAAATACAGATGACTAAGCAAAATGAATTACGGGTGTTGCAGCTGATTCTTTTACAGTCTACGCTGGATTGCCCAGATCCCTCTTTTAAAAAACTTTTAGACGAAAGGAGCTTTTTACAGAAATTAATTGATTTTATAAGGAGAATTTTTAGGATATCAATATCCACCCCCATCAGAACCTTCAATACCTTCAATTTTTTTAATCTCACTAGCGAACAGGCTCCATTGTCTGGTCAGACAGGGCAGATGGACCTATCTACTAGCACGGTAAGCCCTTGCCCAAGCTAAATCAGATGGTTAAGATATACCCTTCGCCTTTCACGTTGTGGTGTTGTTACACATCGGGGCTTCGCGTGCTCGTGTATTCCGTATACACTCTGCTCGCTCGCCCTCGTGTGCCTAACCACAACGTGAAATCCTTTGGGTATAGACAGGCCCATTGCATAAGGATGCGTAGTTGAATTAACAAATTTAGATTTCAATCGTGGCGACACTAGCGGCTCATTTTTATGCAAAATTCTGCTTTCCCTGAGGATGTAACAACCGATTTTGGTTATAAAACCATTCCATACGCCGAAAAAACAGCGCAGGTAGATGCTGTTTTTCATTCCGTTGCTGCGAACTATGATCTCATGAATGATCTTATGTCATGGGGTATGCATCGCTTATGGAAAAAATTTACCATTGCATTAAGTCAAGTGGGCTTGGGCGATAACGTGTTGGATGTGGCAGGAGGTACGGGTGATTTAACAAAGGCATTTAGCAAACGCGTCGGTGAAAAGGGAAGGGTAACACTGCTGGATATTAATGCAGCGATGCTACGAATAGGTCGTGATCGTCTTATCGATGCTGGGCTTATAGACAATAGTCAGGTGCTACAGGCGAATGCAGAAGCCTTACCGTTCCCTGACGATTATTTTGATTGTTTAAGTATTGCTTTTGGTTTGCGGAATGTCACACACAAAAAGGCTGCGCTGCAGTCTATGTATCGTGTCCTTAAGCCGGGGGGTCGATTATTAGTATTAGAATTTTCTAAGCCGGTACTAGGTCCTTTACGAACTTTATATGACCGCTATTCTTTTGACTTTCTTCCTAAATTAGGTCGGTGGATTGCCAATGACGCGGCCAGCTATCAATATTTAGTGGAATCTATTCGACGCCATCCTGATCAAGAAAGCTTAAGATCGCTTATTTTGGAAGCAGGATTTGATCAGTGTGACTATTATAATCTGAGTGGTGGTATTGTTGCATTACATAGAGCATGGAAATTTTGATGCCCACACTGCTAGCTATTCAAGAAATCATTCTTAATCGTTTTTTACAACTCGATCCGGAAGCTGCAAACTATTTAAACCAATTATCGGGAAAGGTCATCAAAGTAGAATTGAATTCCTTGACTCATTTTTGGTTATTTGAATCGGACGCTATTTATTTGACAAAGGATTATAATGGATTAATTGATTTAGTCATGCGGGGATCAATCTTTGACTTTGTACGATTAGGCTTTATAAAAAAGAATAGCGCATTAACAGCAATTCCCATTCAAGTTTCTGGAGATATGGAATTTGCTAAGCAGTTTAAGGATTTTTTTGCAAATATAGAAATTGATTGGGAAGAACAATTATCACGGGTAGTGGGTGATACGATAGCTTACCCATTGATGCAGTTTTTAAAATTAATGAGCCAATGGGCTAGACAAAGTGTAGTAAACCTTAGTCAAAATATTACGGATTATGTACAAGCAGAGATAGATTGTTTGGTGCCAGAAGAGGAATTACAGATCTTTTTTTCAGACGTTGATGATTTACGAGACGATGTAGCGCGATTACAAGCGCGAATAGAACGTTTGCAAAGGGGAAAGCAATGAAAGCAATAACCCGTTTACTACGTTTGATCCAGATCAGTTTTACTTTATTCCGTTATGGACTTGATGAATTAGTATTCTCTTTGCATTTATTTCGTCCTTTACGCTTCTTTATCTATTTTAATCCTTATCGAATCAGTAATAAAAAAAGGACTGCAGGAGAACGAATTCGCCTGGCATTAGAGGCCTTAGGTCCGATATTCGTAAAATTTGGTCAGGCATTGTCAACCCGGCGAGATTTTATTCCCGAAGAGATAGCTGACGAATTAGCAAAGCTACAAGATCGTGTTCCGCCGTTCTCTGGGGATCAGGCAAAGACCATTGTTGAAGCGGCTTTTAAGTTGCCGCTGGCTGAAATATTTGCCGAGTTTGATACTACGCCATTAGCTTCTGCTTCGGTTGCACAGGTTCATGCCGTCAAGTTATTGACGGGTCAAGAAGCAGTAGCGAAGATATTGCGTCCAGGTATTAATAAACGCATTATTAAAGATGTCGATTTATTATATGCTATTGCTGATTTAGCGACACGTTATTGGTCAGGTGCTAGACGATTTAGACCCCGGGAAGTTGTTGCAGAGTTTGAGGCTTGCTTAAATGATGAATTAGATTTATTACGAGAGGCGGCGAGTGCTTCTCAGCTACGGCGTAATTTTTTTAATTCCGATTTACTTTATATTCCTGAAGTTTATTGGCAGTATACACATCCTCATATATTAGTAATGGAACGAATTTATGGTATTTCTATCTCAAATATTCCCGAGTTAAAAAAGCAAGGAATTAATTTAAAAAAATTGGCAAAGCGTGGTGTTGAGATTTTTTTTACGCAAGTATTTCGTGATTGTTTTTTTCATGCGGATATGCACCCTGGTAATATTTTTGTTTCACCGGAAAAAAAAGATAATCCACAATATCTCGGTGTAGACTTTGGAATTATGGGGAGTTTAAGTCCCGAGGATCAACGTTATCTTGCAGAAAATTTAATGGCGTTTTTTAAGCGAGATTATCGACGCGTCGCGCAATTACATGTAGAGTCCGGTTGGGTAGCAGTCAATACACGGATTAATGAATTTGAAGCGGCGATACGCACCGTGTGCGAGCCCATTTTTGAACGACCTCTAAAAGAAATTTCCTTTGGCCAATTACTATTACGCTTATTCCAAACGGCTAGGCGCTTTAATATGGAAGTACAACCACAATTGATTTTATTGCAAAAAACACTTTTTAATATTGAAGGGCTAGGGCGCCAATTATATCCCGATTTAGATTTATGGAATACTGCCAAACCCTTTTTAGAACGTTGGTTGAAAAAACAATTAGGCCCTCGTGCTTTTTTAAGGAAAGTTCGTGAATATGCGCCTTATTGGGCGGAAAAACTACCCGAAATTCCTGATTTAGTCTATCAAACCTTACTGGATTTTCGTCAGAAAAAAAGGAGGTTACATGTTTATTCAGCTAAGTATAGTAAGCACAAAAAAAGCTATAGACGGAAAAAAATTTTTTGCTTTATGACTTTAGGCGTTGGAAGCGCTTGTGTTGTTTGGGCGTTGTTGAGTTTAACAGGGAGTGGGTTTCCTAATTTATTATCTGCTAGAAATTTATTGATATTGGGTTTAATTGGATTAGGGCTATTATTAGCTAGCTTAGTTAACGTAAAAAGATTTGATTAGGGTGTGTCGTCATTTAGTGAGGATGGCCTCGGGACAGGTTATTTTAATAGGGAGTTGTTTATGGGTTTCCATGGAATAAGTATCGGATCGTTGCTCATTATTTTTTTAATCGCGGTACTATTATTTGGTACGAAACGTTTACGGGTGATGGCAGAAGACTTGGGAGTTGCATTAAAGAATTTCAATAAGGCATTACATTCTCAAGAAGACACTTCAGAAAAAGAGACTAAATCTGAAAATCTTAAAAATGATTCTACATAAACGCGCTAGGTTCTGTTTCTAAAGTGATGATTGTCGCCATCCGCAAGGCGAAAACAGCGAAAAAAACGGAGTTTACACGAAGTAAATGAGTATTTTTGAGCTCAGTACGCTACAAAAAAACAGGACTTAACAATTAACTCATTGATAAAAGAAAATATATTGGATTTTCATAGGATAAGAAGTGGTTGGCATAGGTCCTGCCAGCGAATGCGCTTTTTTGCTGGCTTACGCCACAAAAAGAAGTCGCATTCACTGTCACCCATGCCGCTTTTTAATTTTTGTAGCGTGCAAAGATTTTTGGGCTGTTTTTAACGCAGCAAATGGCGACAAGGGGACTTTAGAGAAGAACCTAAATGTCTTAGCTCATGTTTATAGGAAATAACAAGCGAGCGAAAAAAGCAGATGAAATCTATAGGGAAAAATAAACAGCCTATTGAATTTAACCATTCTTTGTTTCCTTTTTTGTTAGAGTTAAGATCGCGTTTACTCTACTGCATAGCCCTATTTGTAGGTATTTTATGTCTATTATTACCTTTTTCAGCATGTTTATATCAGCATTTTTCTCAGCCTTTGTTGAATCAACTACCGTCAGGTAGTCAATTAATATCCACTACACTAACGGCGCCTTTGTTTATTCCGATAAAATTTTCGATGATTTTGACTATTTTTATTATTATGCCTTTTATACTTTACCAGTTTTGGTTATTTACTTCCCCTGCTTTGTATTTAAAGGAGCAACGGTTATTATGGCTAGTTTTAACGTTAAGTAGTGGTTTATTTTACAGCGGTGTCGTATTTGCTTATCGATTTATCTTGCCATTTTTAATTGGTTTTTTTATTAGAACATCACCTGATTATATCCATATTTTACCAGACGTAAGCGATTACCTAGAACTAGCGCTACAACTACTATTTGGATTCGGTTTGATTTTCGAAGCCCCTCTTTTGATTATTGTCGCTGTTGTTTCGGGATTTTTAGCCTTAAAAACCTTAGTAAATTGGCGACCTTATTTTATAGTATTATCCTTCATCGTGGCTATGCTTTTGACGCCGCCCGATGTAGTATCACAAATCTTATTAGCATTTCCCTTATGCTTATTATTTGAAATAGGTTTGTTTATTTGTCGATTTATTCCAAAGAGTCGTCATGCAGAAAACTTACAAGAAAAAGAAAAATAAAAATATAAAACAAATATTATTGGCGGATGACGATGTCGTTTTTGTGCGGGTAATGACCCAATATTTAGATGAAGCGGGATTTGTTTACGTAATAGCTCATGATGGCCGTCAAGCTTGGAATTATTTACAGCAGCGTCATGAAAAAATTTTTGTTGTTTTAGCCGATAGAATTATGCCTAAACTTCATGGTCTAGAATTATTAGCTAAAATGCAGCAAATGTCATTGGATGATATCCCGTTAATTTTATTTACAGGTGAAGCGAGTAAAGAGGAAAGATGCGAAGCAATAGCTCAGGGTGTTTACGATTTTTTTTATAAACCCATTTCTAGAGAATTATTGTTAGCTGTCTTGAAAAAACTGTTAAAATATACTCATTGCACTTGAAGTTGTGAACTCATCGCTTCAAGTGCAATGGGTATAAGGAGATTGAGATGGACGAGTCTACTATAGATACACAAAACTCACAAAAGGACGCCTTGTTTCAGGCTGCTGAATTTGGAAATGTTGACTTAACTCGGTATTTATTGAATAAAGGACTGGATATTGATAGTCAGGATGAGGGCGGAGACACAGTTCTACATCACGCAGCAAGAAGAGGATATAGTACGCTTGTTAGTTATTTATTGAGGCGACAAGCGTCTGTATTTATTAAAAATAAAAAAGATCGTACGGCTTTATTGGAGGCTTATGAGAACAATCATAGCGAGATTGTTAAAAAGATCACTGAAAATTCGCTAGAAAAATGCTCGATAAATTCAGTAGTCACTCAATCATTTCATGCTGAGAAAGTAGATAGTCGCTATCAGGTTGACAGATTTATTAGTGAATGCAAAAAACATATTAGGAAAGAATACCTTAACAAAGGTATTTTTAACCGCTTGTTAGCGAGACATAATGAAAGGGCTAAAGCGTTGATACAGGCCTTGGGTCGTTGTACTTCAATAAAAGAGGCTAAGGGACTGATTAAAAATCAGTGTGATTTATTTGAAAAAGGTGCTGCTAATTCGGTGTCTTCACATTTATTGGCTAGCCGATGGTCTGAAAATCTAAAAAACAAACCTGGCAATATTAGTAAATCAAGTTTCTATAGAGTGTTAAAAACAATGCCTGGGCAAAAATTATCTACTGGGCCTGTGCAAAACCGGATTTATTGAGGTATATAGTCACTGCGTTTGATGTGCAAACTCGCAATTTCAACAGTGACTACATCGAATTTTTGTTGTTCCAAGCAGTTTTAAAAAATTTCACAGTTTAATAGATTTTTTTATAAAAAACTTTATAATTAGCTGGGCTAATAATAATACTTTTTTCGGGGGAAGTTTTGCCAAATTTTATTTTTAGATATTTTAAAAATAGACAGATAAGGAAGAAAAAAAAATTTAATTTTAATCCTATAGAAATAGATCATTTTATTGAAGAGATATTTAAAAAGGTTGGAAATGAGGACTTTAAAGCTAGACGAATTGATTTGGCCGGCCTTTCAGTAGGAGAATGCAAGAAAAATAGTGCTTCTCAAGAAAAGAAAAAAATAATTTGGAATTTATTGGCAGACACAAGAGAAATCAGAGGAAAAATAAAGGTTACTTACAAGAGATTTGACATAGAGAAGGTACCTATACCCAAAGAATTATTGATGGGGTCTAAAGATAAAGATATAGCATGGAATACGATGGCATGTTCACTTGCTCCAGGGTATCTTGTTTCTCAAATCTATGTTGTTTTTAAAACAACAGATAAAAAATATAATTCTTGGCCTGAAGGAAATAATAAGAAAGAAGAGTTAAGTAAATTACTTTTGTTAGTTACAAAATTTAAAGATCTTGCAAAGAATGATGCGAAAAAAAATGAGGTATTAACGGTATTAGAGGTATTAGAGAAAATAAAAAAATCGGGGAAAGAAGGTAAAAAAATGCATGATTTGTTGTGTCATTTAATTTCTCCTCCTGCAGAAAACGACGATTCGATTCCTTGCTCAAGGGATACATTTGGTATATAGCATGCATGTTTTGGATTTCTTTATTTCTTATTTTTCCAAGACATGCCGAAATAGACTTCCACCTAATAGCTGAAGAGTTATTCCTCAAAAACTTCTACCAAATTTTTTGCTTCTAACGCTCTTTTTCCCCATCCAAGCAGCATATCAGGTTCGGCTTGCTCCATTTTTTTACGATATTTTATAGGTATCCTTTTAAATTTATACTCTAAAAGCTCTGACAGAAAAGTGTATTCTCCCTGTTGGATCCCTTGTTGTATTCCTTGTTGGATCCCTTTCTGAATTCCGATCCGTTCAAAACTTGTAATATAAGTCATACCGTGTTCCTCTTCAAATTGCTGAATTTCTTGATTATAACGTATTTCTAGACCCTCAGGCAGCGTGAGAACCCAGTCCATAAAAGTGAATAATGCCACCACCATTTCGCGATTAAAATTATGTTTATAGAGATAGTGGGCTAGGGTAAATTTTTGCTGGAAACGGTGAAGGGAATCGTGCCGAGTCTTTATTGCGGCCAATTGTACTAATACCACCCAGGCAAAAGGATTGTTACTTTCTTTCAAAATCAGTTCTTTGCCCCGATAATCCAGTAGCTTATTTGTACAAAAATTAAACTGAATAACCGTCTGATCCCAAACAATGGATTGATAACTCTCAGGTTTCCAATTAGGGCTATCATCTGTCAGAATGGCCAACACAATAATGGGTTGTTGATAACGTAAATAGAGTCGACAATAGTACTCAAATAGGCGTTGAGAAAACTGTGATTGGCGAGCGTTTTGTATTTCTATCGGTGTCACCCACCTCCTTTTAAATTTTTGTACTGTGCAGAATAGAGGCGCCTGCTTTTATTTTTCAGGAAGCGGGAAGAAAAGTTACCAGCACGGTTGTAAATCTCCAGCGCTGGTTTTTTCACCTAATTCATTAAGCATGAAACGATAACATTCTGTATCGGAAAAAGTTGCTGTTGCTGCAAGGTTATAGTGATTGCTTGTGCTAGTAATAGATAATTGATAGAAATTTTTATCTGTTTTTTCATTGAATCCTAGTTTGGCGAGGCTTGCATCTGCATAGCTATTATTATTTTCTAAATAATAGATTTCCAGTTGGCTTGCAAGATTCAGTAGAGCAATTTTGGCTTCAGTGCGGCGGGTTTTGATGACGGTATGTGTATAAATCGGATAAGCAATCGCTGCTAAAATGCTAATAATAGTTAGTACAATGAGTAATTCAAATAAACTAAATCCGTGATCATGGCTTATTATTCGCATAATTAACTTCTTGTAGAGAGCGAAATATTCTTTTGAGCTATACCCATTATACTTGAAAATGCGAGATCGCATTTTCAAGTATAATGGGTATACCCGATTACATGACGGGCGAAAGCAAAGCTTACGCCCGTCATTCAAGGGGAGAATCGCGATTCTCCCCTTGAAAATCCCCATCGCGAGAAGAAAATACTTGAAGTTGCGAATTCGCAACTTCAAGTATAATGGGTATATTACTGAAATCCTTTTAGTGTAATGCCTAAACTTTCACTAATATGTTCCGCAAATGAAGCACCTAGACGATCAGTAAGTTGTTGGAATAGGCCAGGTTTTACCGTGTAATCCACGATATTGTTATTCTTAATAAGATCGCGGGAAAGAGAGGTTAAATCGCCAAAACCATCAATAAGTCCTAACGGTAAGGCTTTTTCTCCAGTCCATGCCAAACCAGAGAAAAGTTCTGAATTCTCTTTTAGCCGTTCGCCGCGACCTTGTTTCACTGCATTAATAAATTGCTGATGAATATCCTCCGTCATACGCAAGGCAATTTGTTTTTCATCCGGTTTTTCTGGTGAAAAGGGATCTAAAAATCCTTTATGATCGCCAGCAGTCAATAAACGACGTTCAACACCCACTTTTTTCATGGTATCGACAAAGCCGAAACCATCCATTAACACACCAATTGAGCCGACTAAGCTAGCAGGACTGGCATAGATATCATCACTAGCAGAAGCGATGTAGTAAGCAGCAGACGCGCAGAGATCGTCACATACCGTATAAAGTTTAATAGTGGGATGTTTAACGCGCAGATAACGGATCTCTTGATAGACTTGCGAAGCTTGCACTGGACTTCCCCCAGGGCTATTGATTCGTAAAATCACCGCCTGCGTGTTTTTATCTTCAAAGGCGTTTTGCAAGCCTTCAATGATATTATCTGCATCGGCCGGGGCGCTATCGGCGATAATTCCGCGGATATCGACGAGACCAATATGGGATTTTGCTTTACTTGTATTCGGTAGCTTGGCTGAGTTTGGCCATAAAATTATTAAAAAACTAACGAGAATAGCAAAAAATAGCAGTTTAAAGAAAATGCTCCAGCGTCGTTTAGCTTTCTGTTCTTTTAGCGTATTGAATAGTAACTTTTCTAGTGTCTTGCGTTCCCATTGTGGGTCGCTAGATAGTTCTTCTATCATACATAGCCTCTATCAAGATTTAATAAATGTGTGAAATAAAAATGCCATCAGTCTAACTGTTTCGCTCATCCTAGCGCAATTGTCAATACACCCTATTATTTTACAAAACTCTTGATTTTTCTTAATTAGACTAAACTATTAGAAATAAGGGCAGCTCTATCAATTAGAAATGGATAACAAACGGCCGATAGCGAGAGAATTTATGAGTCTAAATAAATTAACGAGTCAGTTTCAAGCCGCCTTAGCAGAATCGCAGTCACTGGCTATAGGACGGGACAATGCTTTTATTGAACCGATTCATCTAATGAAGGCGTTGCTATCACAAGAAAATGGGACGATAAGGCCTTTGTTAAGCAAATCAAACGTTAATTTAACGCAGTTAGCCAAGGATCTAGATGAAACGATTGATCGTTTGCCTACCGTTCAAGCAGCCAAACCAGGTGAAATCTATCCCTCTAATGACTTGACTCGTTTACTGAATGTGACAGATAAACTAGCACAGCAGCGCAAAGACGAATATCTCTCTAGCGAATTATTTGTACTCGCCGCTGTAGCCGATAAAAGCGTACTGGGCGATTTATTACGAAAAGCGGGTGCAGTAAAAGCAGCTATTGAGGCATCAATTAAGGAGATTCGAGGCGGGGAAGGGGTAAGCGACCCTGAAGCTGAGGGGAGACGCGGTGCGCTAGAGAAATATACCATCGATTTAACGGTACAGGCAGCACAAGGCAAGCTTGATCCGGTGATAGGACGAGATGACGTGATTCGTAGAACGATACAAGTGCTACAACGTCGAACTAAAAATAATCCAGTGCTTATTGGGGAGCCAGGTGTGGGAAAGACAGCCGTTGTTGAAGGACTTGCGCAACGTATTATCAACCATGAAGTCCCTGAAGGTTTAAAAAACAAACGCTTGCTGGCGTTGGATATGGGCGCATTAATTGCTGGTGCAAAGTATCGCGGTGAATTTGAAGAACGTCTAAAAGCAGTCCTTCATGATCTCGAAAAACAAGAAGGACAAATTATTTTATTTATTGATGAACTACATACCATGGTGGGTGCTGGGAAAGCGGAAGGCGCAATGGATGCCGGAAATATGTTAAAACCTGCTTTAGCGAGAGGCCAATTACATTGTATTGGTGCAACCACTTTAAATGAATATCGCAGCACAATTGAAAAAGATGCAGCATTAGAGCGTCGTTTTCAAAAGATTTTGGTCGACGAGCCTAGTGTTGAAGATACGGTTGCTATATTGCGAGGCCTTAAGCAACGTTATGAAATTCATCATGGTGTGGAAATTATGGATTCGGCTATTTTGGCGGCAGCCACGCTATCGCATCGTTATATTTCAGATAGAAATTTGCCTGATAAAGCCATTGATCTTATCGATGAAGCCGCGAGTCGTATTCGAATAGAAATTGATTCTAAACCAGAAGAATTAGATCGTTTGGATAGACGGTTAATACAATTAAAAATTGAACGCGAAGCGCTAAAAAAAGAAACTGATGATGCCTCTAAAAAACGATTGCAGAATTTACAAAAAGAGATGAATGGCTTAGAAAAAAAATATGCGGATTTAAATGAAATTTGGAAGGCTGAAAAGGCAACGCTGCAAGGTGAACAGAAGGTAAAAAGTGATCTTGAGAAGGCGCAATTTGAATTAGAAAAGGCGCGTCGCTCTGGAGACTTAACTAAAATGTCAGAGTTGCAATATGGCCAGATTCCTGCCTTAGAAAAGCAGTTGCAAGCGGTACATAAGATGGAAAAGAAAGAAACACATTTAGTACGAAATAAAGTCTCTGAAAAAGAGATTGCCGAAATTGTTTCATCCTGGACAGGGATTCCCGTTGCTAAAATGTTGGAAGGCGAACGTGAAAAGTTACTGCATATGGAAGAGGCTTTACATGAACGTGTTGTTGGCCAAGACGAAGCGATCGCTGTCGTGGCGAATGCTATCCGTCGTTCCCGTGCTGGATTGTCTGATCCGAATCGACCGATTGGTTCATTTATTTTTTCAGGTCCTACTGGAGTGGGTAAGACAGAAGTTTGCAAAGCGCTAGCCGGGTTTTTATTTGATTCTGAGGAAGCCATGGTGCGTTTGGACATGTCTGAATTTATGGAAAAACATTCTGTTGCACGTTTAATTGGTGCACCTCCCGGCTATGTGGGTTATGAAGAAGGTGGTTATTTAACAGAAGCCGTGCGTCGTAAGCCTTATTCTGTGGTATTGTTAGACGAGATTGAAAAGGCGCATGCCGATGTCTTTAATATTTTACTTCAGGTATTAGAAGATGGTCGTTTAACGGATGGCCATGGTCGTACTGTGGATTTCCGTAACACCGTGGTGGTGATGACCTCTAATCTTGGCTCGCAATTGATACAAGAATTGGCTTCAAAAGCAGATTATGCCACTTTAAAGATAACAATTATGGAAGTTATTTCAAAACACTTTCGTCCAGAATTTATTAATCGGGTTGATGAAGTGGTTGTTTTTCATGCGCTATCCCAAAAGCAGATTCGTGTGATTGCAGCGATTCAATTGGAACGCTTACGACAACGTCTACGCGAGCGTGATTTATCGTTAGAAGTGAGTGAATCTGCCATCGATCATATTGCTGCAGTGGGCTATGATCCCGTTTACGGTGCACGACCTTTGAAACGGACTATTCAGCAAGAGTTAGAAAATCCGATTGCACGCAGTTTGATTGAAGGAAAATTTATCGCAGGTGATAGAATCGTAATAGATTATAGTCATGAAAAAATAAAAATAAGCAGCAAAACTAAGACCACAAAAAATAAAAAAATTACGGATTAGGATTTTTATTTCAGCTTTTTAAGATTGAAGCTGGAAAGACGAGTTTTCCAGTTTTTTTACTAAGAAGGATAAAAAGAAGTGGCACTCCAAATTCATAGGCCGCACGATTCTTTGTTTCGAAGTTATCTTTCTAACATTAAAAGGGCAAAAACTTTCTTTAAGGTTTATTTGCCAGAAGATATACAGTCACTCTGTGATTTTTCTACGTTAAAGCTTGAATCGGGTTCTTTTGTAGAAAAAAATTTACGCCAGTACTTTTCTGATATTTTGTATTCTGTACAGATTGATGGTGAGCGAGCTTATGTTTATCCGTTGATAGAGCATCAAACAACCCCTAGACGCATGACTTCCTTTCAAATTTTTGGTTACGTATATGGGGTAATGAAGCAGCATTTAGACAAGGGTTATCCTGACTTACCTGTCGTTGTGCCGATTCTATACTATCGGGGAAAAGTGACTCCTTATCCTTATACAGGAAATCTTTTCGATTGTTTTGGAAAGCAAAAAGAACTTGCTAAGATGATCTATTCAAGACCTTACTCCATTGTTGATATAGCGTCTATGTCTGACGATGAAATACGCACTCATGAAGATATAGCTATTTTGGATTTTTCCCAAAAATATTCGGCCCTAAATCAGGATATTCAAGATTGGGCAGAAAACATCGTAGAGGAACTTAAAAAGGGGTATTTGTCCAGTGAACAATGTCAAACTTTGTTGTATTATACCTTTAGAGATGCAGATACTCGTGACGTTAAGCAGTTACTAGTGATGCTAAAGAATATTCCGACATACGGGGAAGATATTATGAGTGTTGCTCAAAAACTTGAAGAGCAGGGCCTACAAAAGGGCCTACAAACGGGTCTACACCAAGGCTTCGAGAAGGGCGTGAAATCTGTTGAAAGAAGTATGCGATCTAAAGGTTTAGATCGGGAGACCATCCAAGAGATATTAAGCCTTTCTAAAAAACTTGAACAGGAAAAAGTTTAGGGTCAGACGCATTAAAATTTTTAGGTGTTGCCCCTAATGTGATGATTGTCATCATTCACAGGATCTGTAAACTAGATTGTGTAAGTAGTTGTAGAATTAATCAAAATAACTGTGCAGAATCATTTCATGATTCCATTCAGTATTCGATCAAGACATGGGACAGCCTTTTTTTGGCCATCATCGTGCATTTGAAGACGCCCTCTTAAATTGTTTGTGCAAGTTCAATCGCATAACCTAAATAATTCGCAGGGGTTAAATCAAATAATCGTTGCCTTGCTTCTTCTGGAAGAGGAAGTCCGCAAATAAACTGGTGTAAAGTTTCTTGATTCAATTTTTTTCCACGCGTTAATGCTTTTAGTTGTTCATAGGGCATTTTGGCGCCATATCTTCTCAAAACGGTTTGAATGGCTTCGGCGAGTATTTCCCAATGTTGATTGAGATCCTCTGCTAATCTTGCTTCATCGATAGCGACTTTTTCCAGACCGGCCAATAGATTTTTATAAGCAATTAGACTATGGGAAAAAGCAACGCCCAAATTACGCAGCAGAGTAGAGTCTCTTAAATCTCTTTGCCAACGTGAGATAGGTAAGGTATTAGAAAAATGCTGATACAAGCTATTGGCTAAACTGAGATTGCCTTCTGCGTTTTCAAAATCGATGGGATTTATTTTATGCGGCATCGTCGAAGAGCCCGTTTCTTCTGCTTTGGATTTTTGTGTAAAATAACCCAGTGAAATATATCCCCACATATCGGCAGATAGATCGATTAAGATCGTATTAATGCGCTTTAGCGCATCACAATATTCGGCGATATAATCATGGGGTTCGATTTGTGTAGTTAAAGGATTCCAAGTTAATCCAAGACTTTCAACAAATTGTTTTGAAATTTCAGGCCATGCGATATCTGGATAAGCGACACGATGCGCGTTGTAGTTACCAATCGCACCATTACATTTACCACGAAGTAAAATATTAGAAAACTGTTCAAGTTGGGTCGTTAAACGGAATACAAAATTGGCTAGTTCTTTACCCATGGTGGTGGGTATGGCGGCTTGTCCATGGGTTCTAGCCATCATGGCTTGTTTGGCATAGCGCTTAGCTAAGATTTTTAACTGCGTTAAAAGTTTTTGAATAAAAGGAACTAAACAATTTTCGCGGGCTTCTTTGAGCATCAAGGCATAGGCTAGATTGTTAATATCTTCAGATGTGCAAGCGAAATGAATGAATTCTCTGCTATCTTGTAGTTCTAGAGTTCCTTTTATTTTTTCTTTTAAAAAATACTCAACAGCTTTGATGTCATGGTTAGTCGTGGCTTCTAAGGCTTTAATCTGTTTTGCATCATTATCATTAAAATCTTTGATAAGTGTATTGAGTTGTTGCTGTGTTTTTTCTGAGAAAGGTCCAATTTCTTTGATATCAGCGTAGTTTGCCAGTGTTTGTAACCAGCGTATCTCGACTAATACTCTAAAGCGAAATAAACCATATTCACTAAATATTGGACGTAATTCCGTTGTTTTATCGAAATAACGTCCATCGACAGGGGATATCGCGGTTAAGGGATTTAATTGCACAATAGTCTCGATAGTTAAAGTTTAGAAGTCTATTCTTCGGAATCTTCACCATACTTTTCCGATTTATCTCGTCGTTTTTCTTTTTCTTTTTGTTTATGCTTGTTGATTTGTAATTCAATTTTGTCGATTAAATCATCAATCGTCGCATATAAATCTTCAGATTCCGCACGCGCATAAAATTCTGTGCCATGGGCATGCACTAAGGCTTTGGCAACTTGTTCTAAGTTTTCTAGGCTCAGGGTTACATGGATTTCGGTTGTTTTCGTGGTAATACGTTCTAATCGCTTACATTTATCAACTATGTATTGTTTCAATGCATCCGTGACTTCTATCCCATCATTTGTAATAGTAATTTGCATAAGGACCTCTTTTCATACTTGAATTTTATCAGTTTTCCATCGTCAGAGTATATCCTAGCTTGAACTTCTAAAACAGGGAGGTGCTCTTTACGCAGTACAAAAATTAAAAATAGACCGTCATGGCGAGGCCGAAACGTCAGTGAGGCCGTGACCATCCAGAAAAAATTAAGCGTTTCACGGGATTGCCGCGCGCTATGCGCTGCAATGACGAAAAATGCTTTACTACCGCCTAAAATAAAAATTAATTGTTTTTTCAATAGTACCAAAACGGAACGTTGACAGCGTCTTTACTTGAGGTTTATTCTACATTTTACAAAGTTTTTTCAATTTTAACGCGAACATTCTGCGTCAATCTGTAACAGAAAAAAGGGGAGAAAAAAATATGAATGTGTTTCCTAAAGAATTTATTAAGGAATTATACACATCCATTGAACAACATAAAGGGAAATTGAATCCTCTTCTAGGGACTTGCACAGCTATAAAAAATGCTAATAACCTTATCGGTGCAGTTAAAGCAATTCAGCATAAGTCAGTACCATTTACTGGAGTTTTTACAGCTTTAAATAATTATCACGCTGCCACATCTGCTGATATAGATAACAAAAAAGGATCCGCTGATGCTAATAAGAAAGCAATAAGAGAAAAGTTGTATATCGACCTTGCTAATAAAATAATCGGTAAAGTTAGTAAGGTGTTATTGGACCCAATTATAAAAAACAAGAAATCGGAATACGAAAACCAACTAAAAAGCTTGTGTCAATCCATTTTTTCCTCTTTCGAAGATTTAAGTGTACCACCGTTGGTGGAAGAAATGAAAAAAACGAAAGAAGAGATTTCTATTTTTTTTGACACTGCTTTGGTATCGAATGACACTGTATTTAGTAGAAAACTTAGCGCTTTATCAGCAAAGGAATTACCACAATGTTCTCAACAGGGAAGAAGTGAAGCAACAACAGTGACTGATGTGCACCACCAGCCAGAAATGCTGGATAAGCAAAGTCCTTCGGAGGCGCCGCCGCCGCCTTACTTCGCTGTAGATCCATCAACTCCTCAGCAGCCAGCGTTTAATCCGGATTATAATCTACTGTCATATACAGAAAGACCTGTACCGGGAGCGATAAGGACGGAAAATCCTATACAAGGAGGTCCAAGGGCAGCATCCCCTGTAAGTTATAATGGAAATGGAAAGAATAGTGGTGGAGATCTGTCAGATAGACTTCTTCTTTTTCAGAAGAAAAAAAAACAAAATATTGCTGAGGATTGTCAGTCTATCGATATAGGAAATATACTCTCTAACTTGGAATCTAAATTTTCAGTTGCAATACCTGATTTCCTTAAGAAAAAATCAGGTGGAGTTCGAGTTCGTGCACTTACCAAAAAGTGTCTTAAGAATCTTTCTGCTAGCGATGTCCCACTAGAACAGCCTAATACGTCTAAAGGTCAAGAGCAATTTGAAAAGTATGAAATACCTACTGCAATAGTGGAAGTAGAAGCCGATCGTAGAACATGGAATAAATTTATGGATTCCCCCGTGGGAGGGTTTTACAAAAAAGAGGATAAGATTGGCGACCCTATCCCTGCGGGTACTTCACTAAAGGGGTTGATTTCTTCTGTTTTCGCTAGAATGAAAATGCAGATTATAGGTCCTGACAACTTATTTTTTTCCAGCTTGCAGAAAAGTTGCTTGTTAGCTGCATCTCTTCTTTCTCCTGCGGATTCAATTACAGAAGAAAAGAGGGCAGTAATCACTTATGAAAAATCTGATAAAGAAACTTATTCTTTTGTCATGGTTTTAGAGCATCAAACAAATCCTGATGGTGAGTTTTTTTATAGGCTAAAAGATTATAAGGTGCTAGTTGGTGCAGGCGAAGCTTTTGTTATGGATTCGGCGTGCCTTGCCGTTACTTCGATTAAAAATGATGGATTAGATGAGTTGTTGAAAGCTAGCAGTATGGAGAATGAGTCGGGAAAAATAGCTGCTGCCGCAGTACATCATTTATGTAACGAGCATTATATTGTTATAAATGCGGAGTTACAAAAGGAAAAATCTACACAGCTGTCTTCTACCCCTGTGAAATTAATCGCAAGAGGAGGTGACAGTTGGTCATCTAATGATGATGATCTTGAGTACGTTGAGGACGTTGAGTGCGACAGCGCAGTAGATGATGATCATCTTATACCTTTAATCAGTGATATGCAGACCGTTTCTTGTGCTACGCAAGCACTTAACAAAAGCGATAAGACTGCAGAGGGAAAATATCAACTTTTAAATGCAACTGTCTTAGGAATTAAATTAGAAACTTTACTTTCTGAGGCAAGGATAGAAAAAATACTTCGAAACTCATCACTAGAATTGCTTGAGAAAGAAGCTGGAAAATGTCTAGAAGGCTCTGTGGAGCGCCTAAAAATCGCAACTGGGTTATCTGGTCTATTTTTTCATGGAAAACATGAGGCTACACAAGGGACTACTTTTCAAGCTTGGCTTGCTAAAACAGCAGAGACAGCATCATCTAGAGAAGGAGACAACAACACCGGTGGAGTTTTATATCGGAGATAATTATGAGATGCGATAGATATTTACAGCATTTTCATCATTATCAGGGCCATAGTCTTGTGCGGGTGACAGCAAGGTGCTCTTCTTTTTTCGACGTAAGGCGAAAAAAGAAGAGTGCCCGCTGGCAGGACCCGCACCATACCACTGGCCTAATAATAATGGAAATGCTGTAAAAATTAAAGATCAAACTCATGGCCCAAGTAAACTTCTCGTACCCGTTGATTATTCAAGACTTCTTTGGGCGAGCCGGCATAGATGGTCTCGCCTTCGCTGACAATATACGCACGTTTGCAAATCGTTAGCGTTTCACGAACGTTATGATCGGTAATCAATACACCGATACCACGATGGCTGAGGTGGGTGATCATACGTTTAATATCAACAACCGAGATGGGATCAATGCCTGCAAAGGGTTCGTCAAGTAACATGAATTTTGGTTCCATGGCTAAGGCGCGTGCAATTTCTACACGTCGCCGTTCTCCGCCGGATAGACTTATTCCTAAGGTGTCGCGGATATGGCTGATGTGGAATTCATGAAGTAAGTTTTCTAAGTGTTGTTTACCTTGTTTTTTCGTGAGATCCTTACGTAATTGTAGAATAGCAAGAATATTATCTGCAACGCTTAGTTTGCGAAATATGGAGGGCTCTTGTGGTAAATAGCCGATGCCGGCTTTTGCACGGCTGTGCATAGGCAGATGGGTGATATTACGATTATCGAGTAGAATTTTTCCTTGAGCGCTTTCAATTAAGCCAACGATAAGATAAAAACTCGTTGTTTTTCCTGCCCCGTTCGGGCCTAATAAACCAACGACTTCACCCGGTTCTACTTCTAGGGAAACATTTTTGACAACAACCCGGCCATGATAACGTTTTGCCAAATTGATGGCTTGTAGTTTATTCATAAGTGTAGTGTCTGCAGTGGAGCCAGTAGAATTTGAGTATGTCCTTTTCTAGAGGAAGGTGAACCCACCGTTTTTTTCTTAAAATCATAATTAATGTGTGGCCCTTGGAAATGGTTTTGACCCTGGATAATTTGTGCATCTCCTACGGCTTCTAAGTAATCTTTCAGAGGATAATAATAGATCGTGTTTCCCGTGGCAATTAACTTTGGGCGCTTGTGAAAGACAAGAGAGTGATAAATTGCTGGATGGCCTATGGCAACAATCTTAACGATTTCGCCTTCTTGGTTAGAGTAGCTAGTAGCGTAGTCGGCGGTGAGGACGCGAGTCCCTTGTGTTAATTTGATATGGCCTTGATAAATACCAATTTTCGTTTCATTATTAAATAATAAGGTATCTGCTTCAAAATGTATCGTTTTATAATTATCCCCTTCGTCTTTCACGTTGTGGTGTTGTTGCACATCGGGACTCACGTGCTCATGTATTTCGTAGTCACTCCGCTCGTTCGCCCTCGTGCGCCTAAGCACAACGTGAAATCCTTTGGGTATGTCAATGCTATTTGCATAGGCAAATTCATAATAGCAGCTGAGTATGAATAATGTGAGTGCTAAGAATAGATATTTTTTACGCCAATTTTTTTGCTTTCCTAGTAAAATTGATCGTGATTCCTGCATCGTAACCTCACTTATTTTTTCGTAGGCTTAAGTTGTCCTTTGACTTGCGATAAGAGTTGAATGGTTTTGTTAGTAAAGTCGGCGTGTAAACCTATTGCATGGATCTCTTGATTTGTCTGGGTGATGGTGACAGGCGCAGAGGTATCTGCAGTTTTTTCTTTAAGGTTAATCGTTAGGGTAGACGTTGTTAATGTCGATGTAGGGCTAGCATGATCCCCTTTTTTCTGTTCAAGTTTTACATGATCCCAGAGCTGTAAACGATCATTGTTTTCTTTGAGTTTGCCATAATTCGCTGAAAGTTCCCACGATTCATTATTTTTTAAAAACAAATTAAACAGGGGTGTAGAAAGAGAAATGCTATCGTCTAAAGGGTAATGGACCGATAAAGGGGTTTTTAATTGATCATAAAGATTGCCCTCAGTGTCCGTATGAAAAATAATGACGTTGGTGGCATAGGCGTCGGGTTGATGTCGTGTAGCAAACGGATTGGCGGGGCGAGTCAACTGCTGCCAGGTATACCATGTTCCCAATAAAATCAGCATAATGAGAATCAGATTGATGAGTAGTGTTTTTGAAAACATACTTTTCTTTAGATGAAATAGGCTTTAGAAGCTATTTAATGCCTTGACTCAGAATATCATGGATATGAATAACACCCAGTGGTTTTTTTGTGGAGTTAATAATAACTAAGGTGGTGATTTTATTATCTTCCATAACGCGTAAGGCCTCTGTTGCAAGTTGATCGGCAGCGATGGTTTTACAATTAGCGGTCATCGCTTGTTCAATCCGTGTTGACTGTAAATCTAGGCCTTGATCGATGGTACGTCGTAGATCGCCGTCTGTGAAAATACCTAAAAGTTGCTGTTCTTTATTGGTAATAACGGCCATACCTAGACGTTTTTTTGATATTTCCAATAGTGCTTGAATGACGGGAGTGCCAGCCATTACGCGAGGAATTGTGTCGCCAGTATGCATAATATCAGCGACTTTCAGTAATAAACGACGTCCTAATTGGCCTTTTGGGTGAACTTTAGCAAAATCGTGGCGAGTAAAGCCTCGCGCATTAAGCAGTGAAACCGCAATAGCATCACCCATTACCAGCATAGCAGTACTGCTTGAAGTGGGAGCTAATCCTAAAGGGCAGGCTTCTTCTTCGATACCAATATTTAGAGAAACAGTGGCTTGCTGAGCTAAAGTAGAATGAGGGCCACCTGTTAGAAGAATAAAAGGAATTTTTAATAATTTCAATGTAGGGAGGATGCTGATTAGCTCATCAGTTTCCCCTGAGTATGAAAGGGCTAAAACGACATCTTTGGAATTAATCATTCCTAAATCGCCATGATTCGCTTCAGCCGCATGAACAAAAAATGCGGGACTTCCTGTGCTAGCGAGAGTGGCAGCGATTTTGTTGCCTATGTGGCCTGATTTACCGATACCGATTACGATGATATGCCCTTCGCAATGAAAGAGTAAATCACAGGCTTTTGCAAAGCTTGGGCCGATCTGTTGCATTTGTTGCATTAAGCCATTAATCGCTTTTGCCTCAATTTTAATAACGTTGAGGCCTGAGGCGCAGAATTTTTTGCTGTTCATAGTCTTGATAATGTCAGTGTAGATTTTTTGGCAGTGTTCTAGGGTGTCTCATCTTCGCTGAATGACGATACACCTAATTTGGATTTTCTAGGCTTAACATACGAGTATTATTTGCATAGGCAAATAATTCAGCGTAACGGCCCCAATCAATGACGGTACGTAGTACACGTTCCGCTTCTTTTTCGCTTAAAAAATCCTCTAATTCATTGAGAAATCGATCTTTGGATGCACGTTGTCCGGCTGCACGTCGTTCTTCTAACACTTGGCGGATGTGTTTAGCCAGTGGTACATAACGAAGCAAATGTGCAGCGAAGATTTTTTTGCGTTCTAAGATATCGGCATTTGCAAATAATTTACCAGCGTCCGTTAATATCAATTCTCCACTACTAACATAGGCAAAGCCTAGAATATCCAATACTTCTGTTAAGGGAAATAGATCATCAACATCTAAACGTAAGGATTCAGCAAGTTCTGGTAAGCTGATATGTCCTTGATTTTCGGATTGATCTAAGGTTTCGAGTAAGCCGCTTAGTTCAGAAATATCAGCATCGGGAAGTCGGTAACCGATGTCAGTAATACGTGGCAATTGTTCTTTATGCAGTAGTTTTTTACGCTCATCCATTTGACGGGTTATCAAGGAATAAATTTGATTAACTAATTTTCGAAATGCAGGTTCTTGTTCTGAACGTGGATAAAGCAAATCGACAGTTAATTCTGCTCGAATAGTACCGGGGTCGCTGTCAAAAACAATGATGCGGTTAGCGAGCAATACCGCTTCTTCAATATTATGTGTTACAAATAAGATTCCACGTGTCCCTGTTTGCTTTGCTTCCCATAGATCAAGAAGGTCACTTTTGAGGTTATCGGCCGTTAAGACATCTAGCGCGGAAAAAGGTTCATCCATTAATAAAACGTCTGGATTTACCACTAATGCACGTGCAAAACCTACCCGCTGGCGCATCCCACCGGATAATTCCTTAGGAAAAGCAGATTCGAAACCATCTAACCCTATAATATCAATGGCCTTCAATGCTCGGGTTCTGCGTTCGTCGCGTGGAATCCCTAATGCTTCTAGACCGAGTTCAACATTTTCTAAAACGGTTAACCAGGGTAAAAGGGCAAAGTTTTGAAAGACCATTGCCATCCCTTGTACTGGGCCTCGTACCGCTTGCTTACGATAACTGACCGTACCGCCGCTGGGTTCAGTGAGACCAGCAATAATACGTAGTAAAGTAGATTTTCCTGATCCTGATTTTCCTAATAGCGCAACGATTTCACCTTCATAAAGCTCAAAATTTACATTTTCTAAAACCAAAAGCTCTTGCTGCTCCGCCTTTTTAAATGATTTACTAATGTTTTTTACTGTAAAAATCGGCTGTTTTTGCATAATCTATACCTATTGTATACTCAAAGCAATTGGATTTTCGTCAAGGCGCCGCGAAGACGAGCAACCTTCGTTCCTAGATGAACCATGAGGATTGCGAGCTAAGCGGGAACGCAGACCGAAAATTCAATTGTTTTGAGTATATACCCAAAGGATTTCAAGATGTGGTTAGGCGCACGTGAGTACCGATGTGCAACAACACCACATCTTGAAAGGCGAAGGGTATATTAGTCTAATGTGTAATGGGCTTGGGCCAAGTTATACAATGGTCGCCAGATTAAATGATTCATCAGCAATACAAATACACTCATCGTCGCTATTCCTAATGCGACGCGGGGAAAATCACCTGTTCCTGTTTGTTTCACGATGTAAGCACCTAATCCGGTTGCTGTGAGCGTGCTAGCACCCCAGCTAACGACTTCAGCAATAATACTGGTGTTCCAACAATTACCGACTGCTGTTATTGTTCCTGTTATCCAATAGGGAAAAATTCCCGGTAAAATTAAACGGCGCCACCATTGCCAACCTTTAACACCAAAATTAGCTGTCGCTTGCTTTAGATCTTCGGGTAAAGCAGAAGCACCTGCAATGATATTAAATAAAATATACCATTGCGTTCCTAATAACATGAGCGGAGTTATCCAAATATTAACGTTTAATTGATATTTCAAGATAAGAATAACAACGATAGGAAATAAAACATTAGTAGGAAAGGCCGCTAAAAATTGTGCCACAGGCTGTACAATTTTAGCGGCACGTCTATTTAATCCTATCAAAACGCCGATAGGAACCCAGATAATGCTACACACCAGTGTAACGACTATCACTCTCAATGCCGTTACCAATCCTAAAAATAAAACATGTGGTATTTCAGTCAATGAAATGTGGCGTACTATAAATTGAATCAACAACCATAAAGAACCAAAAATGATAGTTGTGATAACAACATACCACGTTATAGTAAAGGCGGTATCTACGTTTGCATTTTTAGCTTTTCTTGGAGATTGTGAACGCTGTAAAAACGGTAAATTGATGAATAGGTCGCTAAATCTCTCAAAAAAATCACCACAATATTTTAGGATGTTTGATCGCTGTAAAAGCGTTGTTATCCAAGAGCGCGTAACATAATCTTGGCCTACTTGTTCAAAAGTAAATTTTTTTGACCAATTAAGTAAAGGTCTAAAGAATAGTTGATCGTAGAGTAATATCACAATCAGCATAGTAAGGATAGTATAAATAACGCCAGTTACACTGGATTGGCTAATCGCTAATCCCAAATAAGAGCCTATACCGGGTAATACGATTGTTTGTTTATTGACAGAAATGCTTTCTGAAGCAATCAAAAAAATCCAGCTGCCTGACATAGATAACATCATGTTCCAGAGTAATCCCGGTATGCTAAAGGGAACTTCTACGCGCCAAAAACGCTGCCAAGCAGAAAGGTGAAACATATCAGCGGCTTCTTTCAGCTCTAATGGAACTGAGCGTAAGCTTTGATAAAAGCTGAGGGTGATATTCCAAACCTGTGCAGTGAATACAGCAAAAATAGCGGCGGCTTCAGGGCCGAGGCGACTACCATGAAATAATTTTATAAAGCCTACCACCGTAATCGATAAGAGACCGAGCACAGGTACGGATTGTAAAATATCAATACAAGGAATAATAATACTTTCAGCCCGTTTATTTTTGGCTGCTAACGTTCCAATGGTAAAGGTAAATAGCAGGGAAAAGACCATCGCTGTAAATAAACGCAATATAGTAAACAAAGCATATTTAGGAAGATTATGTGGGCCTAAGGAAAGTGGAAGTATTTGACCCAGTTGATAGGGGGCTGCCATTTGTTTGCCTCCCCATACAAATGCAGCTAGCATGCCCAAAACAATAATAAAAGCGACTAAATCCCAAGCATTTGGAAAGGTATTAATAGGTCTTTTAAGAGAAAAAGGATTATAAAATTTTGACATGGTCCGGTCAAACCCATTGTGTTTGAAGATGCAGCGCTGCACCATACAAAAAAGTTGCTGGCACCCTAGGGCGTGTTGGCAATTGCGCGATGATGGCGAAAAAGAGTCACTTTTCTGCGTTCCGTTACTCACATACGCTGTGTATGCTCCGTTACGATACTCAAAAAGCAACTCTTTTTCGCTCATCCTAGCGCAATTGTCAACACGCCCTAACGTTTAGCGTTGGCAAACGGTACGATAAATCCAACTTAAAACCGCTAATGTAGAGAGTACTCCGAGTATACTAGCGATTATAGTAAAGTGTGCTGGCATTAGACGTAATACATCAGTAGATTGCGCTAATGTAAATGGAATAGCTAAGACTACACCCATTAAACAAGCACCTGCCACTAAACCACAGGCGAGTGTAAGGCCTCGTTGTCTAGCAGGATTATCAGCAGATTTTTCTGTTTGTATCGGGTGTTGTTTGCGTAAGGTTTGTTCAACTAGATAAGAAGCGAGTCCGCCAAAGATTAAAGCGGAAGACGTATCTAAAGGTAGATAAATTCCTAAACCCACCGCCAGTACAGGTAGGCGCATGCCGCGGGGCTGAAGGAATCGATCGATAATGATACAAGCAATAGCCACGAGAAAGCCAATGCTGATTAAACCCCATGGCAGATTATGTTTAAATGCGCCGGCGACTAAGCTTGCCATCAACGTTGCTTGCGGAGCAGAAAGCATTTGGGAAGGATCCATATGGCGCCCAGGAGGGGAAATACCGCCGATTCCATAGGCATTAAAGAGTAATTCTAGGGTGGGTGCTAAAATCAGTGCAGAAACAACGACACCCAGTATTAAAATAACTTGCTGTTTCCACGGTGTTGCGCCAACAATTTGTCCGGCTTTTAGGTCTTGAATCGTATCATTGGTGATGGCACAGCTGCTGCTTACCAAGGTTCCAATAATGATGGCTAAACCTTCTCCCTCTAGCAAGTGTTTAGTATCTTGTGTGAATCCAGGTGCCCAATGAAATAGCCCTAAAAGCAATAGTGAAGCAAGTAAGAGTACAGATAGAGAAACGCCTGAAATAGGACTTTGGCTGCTGCCAATGAGCCCAGCAAAGTATCCACATAATGAGGAAAAAAAGAAGCTGGCTATCAGAATAAAAATAACACCAATAATTAAAGTAATGATTTGTAAGTTTATCCCCAAACTGAGAGCAGGATGGCTAATAAACTTAAATAAAATTAAGCTTAGTGGAATTAATAAAATAACTAATAAACCTAGTGTGTAGTGAATAGGAATATCACGTTCGTGTTTGGGTAATGCAGCATATCCGCTTTTTCTAATTGTTTTTAGAGAGATAAATGAAGAATGTACACCTTTAATAATGGGTTTAATAAGCAATGCCATTGTCCATAAACCACCGACCAACATCGTACCTACCCCTATGGGTCGGATATCAGACTGCCAAATTGTCACCGCTAAATGGTTGGCGTCCATCGTGGTCGTGAGGGGATGTAGATAGCTAAAAATAGGAATACCTATTATCCAGCCAATAACAACACCGAGTAAGGTACTTAAGGCAACACCGATGCCGACGATATAACCGGCTGCTAAAAGGGCGGGCTCAAACCCAAAAGTAAATCCATAAATAAATTTATTTCCCGCTTTAAACCATACAGGGGCATGATCGGCAATGATCTGAAATCCCCCCTGGAATAAGGCAATAAAAGCGCCTAATGATCCTCCCTGTACGAGTTCTTTTAGATTCCCTTTAGAGTTTTGGCTTAATTTCAAGACTTGGCCAATCGCTGCACCTTCTGGGAAGCGTAACGTTTTATCCGCTAGTAAAACGCGTCGTAAAGGGATAGAAAAGAGTACGCCTAAAATACCGCCTGTTAAGGAAATAATAACAGTTTGCCAATAGTCAAAATGTTGCCAATAGTGCAGGATGATTAAAGCAGGGAGAATAAAGGCGGTACCTCCCACCAGAGCTTCTCCGGCTGAAGCACCTGTTTGAACGATATTATTTTCAAGAATCGATGAATTCTTAAAAAACCGCAAAATACCCATCGATAGGATGGCAGCTGGTATAGAGGCTGAAATAGTAATTCCTACTTTCAAGCCTAAATAAGCATTAGCTGCCGCCAGGATAATAGCAAGCAAAATAGCTAATAGGATGGCGCGAACTGTTATTTCAGTGGGTTGTGACGACATAAAATCTCGCGATTATTTTTTTAGCAATCATTTTATTTATCATATTGTCCCTTAGAGGTCAAAAAAATTTATGATATGGACAGTTTGTGTACATTTATAATGTAAATCTTCACTTGATTTTTAGCTAGGGTGTTGTAGCCAATTCAAGATAATTCGGCGTGCCGTTCTTAAGCCAATCGCCTTTGTTGCAGAAAAAAGTTGAACAACGTTAATGTTACTTAGCTGGGTAAGCTGTTGCTCTGCTTCCTTTAAAACTTTTAAGGATTGCTGGTGAGAGAGCTTGTCAGTTTTCGTGAGAAGTATATAAACTGGGATATGATAATGTGAGGCCCAGGTCAGCATAAATTGGTCACGTTCTTTCAGAGGATGGCGGCTATCCATCGTGATTATTAAACCCTTTAAAGAAGCTCGTGTTTTGAGATACTGAGAAATTACTTTTTCCCACTCTTCTTTTTTTTGGGCGTTAACATGAGCATAACCGTAGCCGGGGAGATCGACAAGACGCTGTTGCGGTGTAATTTGAAAAAAATTGAGTAATTGTGTACGCCCTGGGGTTTTACTGGTTCTCGCTAATCCTTTTATTCCTGTAATTGCATTGATAGCTGTTGATTTTCCTGAGTTAGATCGGCCTATAAAAGCCACTTCTGATCCTTTATCCTCAGGTAACTGATGAAGTTCAGCAGCGCTAGTTAAGAAAATGGTTGGTGGAAAGGGGGGTATATTCAAAGTTCATCTTCGTCTTATAAAAAGAAAAACTCCATGGCCTAGTATTATTTTAATTGTTCATCAAAGCCTTGAAAAAATATAAACTAAACTGCTTACTTTGGCAAACAGTATTTTGTTTGTGTTTATCTATATTATGGATTATCGGTCGTTTATTTTTTTATTTTTTCTTTTTGCTGGTCAGAGTGTTGCTAAAACAGCGACATCGATTGAATCTACCTTATCGCGCTGTGCAGTTTGTCATGGCAGTGATGGTAATGCGTCAGTTAATAAAACATATCCTAAATTAGCGGGCCAAAACGCTGTTTATCTTCTTAAAGCGTTAAAGGATTTTCGTCCAGGGATAAAGCATGGTCGATATAATGCGGTAATGAAAGCTATGCTTGTTCCTTTGTCAGAAAAAGAGATGGAAGAAATAGTCAATTATTATGCTATTCTACCGGGCTCTATTGATGCGGCACAGCCAGATTTAATTCCATTAGGTCAACGACTCTATCGCGGTGGAGATGTTACAAAAGGGATTCCTGCCTGTTTAGCTTGTCATGGGCCAGCCGGTTTGGGTAATCCGTTTGCTGGATTTCCTCGTTTAAGTGGCCAGCATGCGGCTTATCTTGTCAAAGAATTAAAGGCATTTCGAGCGGGTAAGCGTATAGATGACAAACGCCAGATGATGTCAGTGATTGCAAAAAAAATGAGTAATGCTGATATTGCGGCAGTAGCGAGTTATATTTCAGGACTATATTTTTAACTGCGTTTTTATCAACGATTTTTGAAAGTTCAATAAAAAAAATTAAACCTTATAAGAAAAATACTTTAATGATGGTTGCAGTTACCCCTATGGCTACGATAAAAGTACCGACAAACCATTTAATAAGATCGTTTTTAGATTCTACAATTTTTATTTCAAGTTCTTTGAGCTTTATTTCTATTTTTCCCTCAAATTCTTTAAAGTTTTGTTTTGTACAAATATTGTCTTCAATAACGTTTGCGAGTAGCTCAACTTGAGCTTCTGCGTGTTGCGTAGGTATGCCGGCGCGTTCTAATTTTTTTGCCCAGGCTAAAGTATCTAGCTTCATCGTTGCGCTCATCATGATAATCCCTTTATTATATTGTTATTTGTCTGAGTTGTATTAGGGTGTGCCGTCATTTGGTACGAGGATGGTCATAAACCGTCGTATTTTCTGCGTTTCGTTACTCACATACCCGCAAGTATGCTCCGTTACGATACTCGAAAAACCACGCTTTCTGGCTCATCCTCGCTAAATGACGACACACCCTACTAGGATGTATCGTCATTCAGTACGATGATGGCCTACTCTATATACTATATTATATATTCTTCGTGTTTTTTTAAAACAAACAAACCCGTTTTTACAAATTCATTTTTTTGATATCGGCCCTCAACGACTACGTGACTAAGGCATTCTAAATTATTTTTTTTCGCTAGATTTTCTATATAAATACTAGCATGTTGATAGCGGCCAGTGGTTTGTAAATGATAGGAAATAACTGACTCATCCGCTAGTTCTATCGAAAAACTAAATAATCCATCGGTTTCTAAACGCGAAACGATTTTAGAAAATAATTCCTCCAGTTCTCCGAAATAAACGAGTGTATCGACACATAAAATTAAATCGTAGCACTGTTTCAGTGTGTTAAGTCCACTTAAAATATCTTTTTCAATGAATTCGTCGTAGCAATTTTTAGTTTTTGCTTGAGTTAACATATTGTTGGAAATATCAATACCCGTTAATTTTTCTGCTATTTCAGCAAAGGGTATTCCACTGAGTCCTGTGCCACAGCCTAGATCAAGCACTTTATATTTTTTATCTTTTAAATAAGGTGCGATAAGATTACGTAGCAATTCAGGTGTTTTATAGTGCAGAACTTCCTTTAAATGCTTGTCAAATTGCAGTGCATAGTTATCAAATAAATTTTTAACATACTCCAGAGGAGGAGTGGGTGGTATCAATTGTTGTGTCAGCGCGCTTAGCATATAAGAAGCAATAGGATGTCCTTCTTGACGATTTAAAACCTGCTGATAGGTCTTTATCGCTAAGTCTTTATCCTCTAATTTTAAGTAAATGGCGGCTAGATTACAGTAAGAATCGATATGAGTCGCATCCAACGTCAATATTTTTTTCAGATCTTGAATGGCTTTATCAAGTTGTCCAGTAAACATAAAGCCTTGTGCACGATTATAAAGTGCTTCTTTATCATTGGGTTCTAAATGTAAATATAAGGAATAATGCCAAATAGACTCTTTAAATTCATTTTTTTGTAATAGGCTAGCGGCTAGATTATTTCTGCTATCTTTGTGTTTGGGTTCAAAGGTAAGTGCTTGCCGGAAATAATCGATAGCAATTTCTGGCTGATGTTGTTTAAGTGCAAGTGCACCCAAATTATTAAGCAACTCAAACGAATGAGGAGTTAGCTTACGTAGTGCTTGATAATGTGTATGGACTTTTTCTAAATTGTTACGCTCCCAATGAATAGTAGCTAATTGCCAATGAACTTGTGTTGAATGAGGATCTAGTGCTAAAACCTGATTAAATTGTATGATGGCGGCTTCTTTCTCTGCTTGTGCTACAAAAAGTAGTCCTAAATTAAAATGGGCTTCTAAATAGTCAGGTTTCAAATGGATAGCTTGTGCATAATGTTGATGTGCTTCAGAATATTTTTTTTGATTAAAAAATAAGACCCCACAATTATTGTGTACTTCTGCAGAGTGCGGATCCCAGTATAAAGCTGTTTTGTAATGCGAGAGAGCCGATTCGAATTGCCCATTGTTTTTAAGGATTTTAGCTAAATGGTGATGAAAACGCGCTGAATTTGGTTGGATGTTTAAGGCTTTTTGAATCCAAGCCATCGCGTTATCCCATTGCTGGGCAGTGGTAGCCAATATACTGAGTCTGTACATCGCTTGTGCGTGCAAAGGCTGGTATTCTAATAGCTGCTCATAGTGTTTTTTTGCACATGCTAAGTTTCCTTGTTGATGAGCCTCTATTGCTTGTTGAAAAAGATTTTCAGTTTGACTCATGTTTTGGTTCAATAAAGAAAAGTAGTTTTCCTGATGTTGATAGTTCATCCCAATTTTTTATAGCAAATTCCAGACCGATTACACCTGCAGGAGGGAGAATAATAGTTTTTGAGATGCCGCAAAGATAATGTGCTAACCAGCTTAGATTAGGGTTGTGTCCAACGACAAAAACTTGTTTGGCCATCGTTGGGCAGCGCAGGCGACGTAAAATATCATTTACGTCACCGGAATAAATAGTATTATCTATTTTGATCAGACTGGAATTTAATTTAAAAATTTGACAAAGGATTGTTGCGGTCTGTAGGGTTCGTTTGGCAGGACTGCACAGCAGATAATCAGGTAAACAATTTCTTTGTTGCAATTGTTGGGCAATATTTTCTGCTTCAAGTTGACCTGTTCCACTTAAATTGCGTTCATTATCAGTTTGTGAAGTTTGCTTATTATTAGCGGTTGCATGTCGGATAAGTATAAGAGTTTTCATGTTTATTTTAATTGCTGTACCGGCGGCGATGATATAAACCATTTTTAAAATCATCGAAAAAATAATCTAATTCAGGATGTTCAATCGGATCAATAGCATCATCTTTTGTTAGATTTATTTCTGCCGCATAAGCATGATGGACTGAACCATGAACTAAAATGTGATACCAAGGTTCATCTTTGGGCGGATTTCCAGGGGCATTTTTGCTATACCAACCTTCATCGCCTTGAAACCCTGCATCGGCGTCGACAATGACACCGCGATAGCCAAACAAATTATGTTGAACGATTTCTCCAATTCCAAAACGTGCTTTAATCGTATCTGTCATATTTTAAATCCTATAGGTATACCTTGATAGCTTGCGATGACAGGCACATGGTCCGATGGTTTCCCCCAGCCACGTATTTCCTTATCGATCTCACAACTAACACAGTGAGGTGCTAAAGCAGTGCTACTCAGTATATGATCGATGCGCAGACCATGATTGCGTCGAAATGCTCCCGCACGATAATCCCACCAACTATAATGTCCTGGTTCAGGATTGAGCAAGCGGAAACTATCATGTAGTCCTAATCCTAGCATTTCTTGCAGCGCTCGACGTTCCTTGGGACTGACGAGTACGTTGCCTTGCCAGGCGGCTGGATCATAAACATCCCTATCTTCAGGTGCGATATTAAAGTCACCCAGTACGATTAAATTTGGATGCTGATTTAACTCTTGCCGTAAATGTTTTTGTAATTTGTTGAGCCAGTTTAATTTGTAGGTATATTTATCAGAATCTACACTAGCACCGTTAGGTACATAAACGTTCACGATGCGTAGAAGGCCAATGTTAACGATTAAAAGTCGTCGTTGAATATCGTCGCAATCAGGAAGGACCGTAATAAGATTATGCATGGGCGCGCGACTAATCAGTGCAACACCGTTATAGGTTTTCTGGCCATTGAATAAAATATGATAGCCTGCACGGCGTAGTGCTTCTTCAGGAAAATATTTGTCTTCCACTTTAGTTTCTTGCAGAGCAAGCACGTCCGGTTGACGTAGGTTTAGCCATTCTAAAACGTGTTGGAGTCTAACGCGTAATGAATTAACGTTCCAGGTTGCAATAGTAAAAGCTTTATTCATCGGTTTTATAATAGAACAGTTTAATGTCGGTAATAAATTTTTCTGAGTTCATTATTTCTTTTAATTCTGGTAATAGATGAGCTTGGTTCAAAAAGGTGATGGGTAATTTTAATTCAATCATAATTTTATCATTTCGATAATGTATGGTGGCCGTGTTAATAGCTGTCGTGGGGATCAACCCTTTCCATGTTTGCTCTAATATGGGTAGTAATTCTGAGCGATGGGGTAAGTTATACGAAGGATTTGTTATTTCATCATCTTCTGTATCGATGTGAACGATTACATCAGTAATATCTGGAAATTCTGCAGCTAAACGGGATTCTACTTCCTGGCCAATATAATGACCTTCGGAGACACTAAGCGTTGGATCCACTAACACATGTACATCACAAAAAATCGAACCGGCAATTGAGCGCATGCGTAATTGATGAATGGCTTCTACGCCAGGAATTTTTTTTATAAATTGTTTGATTTCTTTCGTTTTTTCGATGTTAGGGACAGTATCGACTAATTCGCGTATGCTATGCCAGCCAAAATCCCAAGCAATTTTCAGGATCATCAAGCCTACTACCACGGCGGCAAGTGCATCTAATTTGGGAAAGCCTAACCAGGCACCTGCTACGCCTAATGCTACAGCGAAAGAAGAAGCTGAATCGCTACGATGATGCCAGGCATTGGTCATTAATAATTTTGATTTAGTTTGTTTTGCAATCCGTCTGGTCCAATAATAAAGCCATTCGTTTAGAATAATAGAGGCGATAGCAATCCATAAAACGTAATGAGAAGGTGTGAGCTTGACGTGTAAAGCAACAAGTATAAAACCGGCATCAATAATGATACCAAATGCAGCGAGCGCTAAAAGAAAGGCTAAAAATACGGTTGCTGCCGTTTCAATACGCCCGTGTCCGTAAGGATGATCTTCATCAGCAGCTTTACTACCAAATTTTGATGCGATAATAACGATGCTATCAATCAGTAGATCCGATAGGGAATGGATGCCGTCTGCCAATAGCGCATGAGAATGCCCGGTAATTCCAAAGATGATTTTGAATGCGGCAAGGAATACATTTTTGAGTCCACCCCATAGACCAATGGCGCGTACTTGATAGTAGCGTGTCTGTTCTTTTTCACTCATCCTAGTACCATTTGTCTACACACCCTACTTGTATTGTCATAAAGATTTCTCGTTGCTGGGTATGGCTAGAGAGTAAATGATGACCGTGAATTCGGCACCATGCAGCAATATCAGACAAACTACCTTTGTCAGTACAGACGATTTCTAAGGTATCGCCATCTTTTAACCGTTTTATCCGCTCTTGGACTCGGATGACGGGTAAAGGGCAGAGTAGACGGCGTGCATCCAGTTGATGATTCATGACTTTAAAAATAGAAATAATTATTTTGAAATATACCATTCTTTACAGATCTGATCTGTAGTAAAGGGGATCACATTGAGCGTTAACGCGCTACCACTTTGTGAATTAACTTCCAAAGTCACGACATCGCCGGCTTTTGCCTGCGTAAATCGGGCAGCAATTTTCGCAGCCAGATGCAAATCTTCAGCAGAGGTTTGGCCATCAATTAAGGTTAATGAACCGTGATGGCTAAGCGGCTTAATCGATGTGAATTGGGTCTGATAGCCTTCAAGAAAATGATTTTCGCCTTCATCACGACCAATGATTAGTTTGAAATGAGGGACAGGGCGAATATGCCGGCCCACTTTTAATAAAACAATATCATCGAATTCATAGTCTCGTTTACCCCGATGCTTCCAAAGGTCTTTGAGTTTGTGCGTGTAGTGGCTATTCGTTAAGAAGCAGCAACCACCCGCCGGTTGTGCATAATCTTCAAACTGAAATTGTTTCGCTAAACCCAATTGCGGTGTACGGCTACGACCAGAAAAGCCATGGAGCTTTTCACGATTTACCCATCCCTCTCGTTCAGGCAAGGTCGGTATTAGCAATTTGGCACATAATGGACGTAATAAACGATCATCCGCTTGAGATTCTTTGGCAACGATAGGCATCGTTTTTTTAAGCTGGGATTTCGGGCGCTGACCGATGACCTCGCCGGTAATAATAAAATCGAATTGATGGGTTTCCATCCATTGTTTTGCCTTATTGACCATAAAGATTTTGCAATCTAAGCAAGGGTTAAGATGGGCGCCATATCCATGCTTTGGGTTTAATACGATTTCTTTATATTCTTGAATAATATCGATGATATGTAATTTAATACCCAGTTGTTCTGCTGCCCATAAGGCATTATTGCGTTTAGGTTTATTTTGATCACGGTTACGAATGGCATGTGTGTGGCCTTCGACACAAAATCCTGTGTAAAAATTGATGCCTTCGACATGAATGCCTTGTTCTTGGATAACCCTAGCGGCTAACATAGAGTCCAAGCCGCCGGAGATGAGTGCAATTGCTTTTCTCATAAATATAAAGGTTTATATAATGCTTCGATTTAAAAAAATTTGTTTTTTATTACTCTTATTTTCCGCATTAGCGAAAGCAGACATCAATACTAAGAATAATTATTATCCGTTTCTAGCACAAGGATTTAATATAAGTCATTACCAAAAATGCCAGTCCCTCATTCGGCAATGTCCTTCAGAGGGTATTTTTCCAATCCCATCCTGTGTGAAGCGAGTAGTCAATGAAAACAAAGCATGTTGGCAGTTTGCGAAGTTGCTTAAGATAGTTGATGCTTCACCTACCACGTTATCTGCCAAGCAAGTGAAAGAATTTACTATCCTTGATTTACTTTACACGGCTGATGGTCAACATGAGTACTATATCCTTTCTAAAGGCAATCTGTGGAATACGAATATCGATCCACGTAGTCTTAGCAAAGTCATCGCTAAACAATACAAGCAAGCTTCTTTTTTTATTGTGAACTGGGGTGAACCCAAATACCATACTAATCCGGATGGTTCACAGAGATTTACAGCAGTTTTTCGAATTACAGATGGTTGTTTAGCTTGTCCTGTTATTGCTTGGCCTGTTCTAACGTTCAATTTTACAAAAGAAGGCCGTTTTCTAGGAGCTAGGCTTAAAAATTTTAAACTGGATTCTGAAGCTTCTGCAATAAACTCGGCAAATTAATGCATTTTTAAAAAAAACGGGATGGCGCAGAATAGCCTTTCTTTTATAGTAGATTATAGCGTTAATGCATGGGATAAATCATTGATCAAATCATCTATGTCTTCTATTCCAACCGATAAACGAATTAAACCATCACTAATACCTAAATACGTTCGCATTTCTATGGGAACCGAGGCATGTGTCATAATAGCAGGATGATCGACAAGACTTTCTACTCCACCCAGACTTTCTGCCAAGATAAACAACCGACAACGTGAGAGAAAATGGCGAACTTCCGCTAAATCACCTTTTAAAACAAAGCTAACAATACCACCTGCACCACGCGCCATTTGTTTTTTTGTTAATGCATATTGAGGGTGGCTAGCGAGGCCTGGATAATAGGTTTTTTCGATCCGTGGGTGATTTTCTAAGTAATGTGCAATTTGTAAAGCATTCGTGCAGTGTTTTTCCATACGTAATGCGAGGGTTTTTAATCCACGCAGTGCTAAAAAGCTATCAAAAGGTCCTTGTATCGCGCCAGTGGCATTTTGTAGATAACGCATTTGCTCGATGAGTTCTTGATCATCTCCTACCACGACGATACCACCTATCATGTCAGAATGACCATTGAGATACTTTGTTGCAGAATGAATAACCAAGTCACAACCCATTTCTAGGGGGCGTTGACTCCAGGGCGTTGCAAACGTGTTATCCACAACGACAAGAATGCCCTGTTGTTTTGCAATCTCAACGGCGGCTGGAATGTCAACCAATTTTAATAAGGGATTCGTCGGTGATTCTATCCACAATAATTTAGTTTTAGAGGTAATGTGTTTTTTTAAGTTATTTAAATTGGTTAAATCGGTAAAAGAAAAGCGCAAACCTGCTGAGCGTTGTTTTATTTGAGTGAATAAACGCACAGTACCGCCGTATAAATCATCCATACCAATGACGTGGTCGTCTGGTTTTAATAATTCAAGTATCGTATTGATCGCTGCCATACCAGACGCAAAAGCGAATCCAGCGTGACCACTTTCCAGATCAGCGATACAGCGTTCATAAGCAAATCGTGTGGGATTGTGAGTTCTTGAATATTCAAAGCCTTGATGTTCGCCAGGACTTTTTTGCACATACGTCGATGTTGCATAGATGGGCGTCATCACTGCCCCCGTGCTGGGATCCGGTGTCTGTCCAGCATGAATAGTGCGTGTAGCAAACTGTAATTTTTTTTCTTGAGAAATTGTCATGATGGTTATGTTGAGTAGAAATCATTCACCGTGTTTACTAAACGATGACAGATTTCATCTGCTTCTTTTTCTTTAAGAATTAAAGCAGGTAAAAGCCGTATCGTATTATTAGCGACGACATTAAATAATAGGCGATGCTTGAGTCCTAGACTAGGCATTTCACGGCAGTTTGTGTCGAGTTCAATACCTAGCATTAAGCCTTGGCCACGTATGGAAACAACATGAGGATGCCCAGCGAAATTATTTTTTAATTGCTGCTTTAAATAATTACCCATTTTTTTTACATGCGCAGAAATTTTTTCTTTTTCTAGCGTGGTTAGCACGGTTATTGCGACAGCACAGGCTAATGGGCTGCCAGCAAATGTCGAGCCATGTTTGCCAATGGGGAATAAATCATTAGCTTTGCCACGAGAGAGATAAGCGCCAATTGGAAAACCATTACCTAGGGTTTTAGCAATCGTTACGACGTCAGGCAATAGATTATGGTCTTGATAAGCAAACCAGGGACCGGTACGGCAAAGTCCTGTTTGAATTTCATCGAGAATCATCAACCAGTCATGTTGATCACAAGCCTCTCGAATCATTTTTAAAAACTCAGACGTTGCCACTTGGATACCCCCGTCACCTTGTACAGGCTCTAGCATGATGGCAATGATATTTTCTCTATGTTGTTCTATTGCTGTTTTTAAGGCTGTGATGTTGTTAAAGGGGATGTGAATAAATCGTTCTAACAAGGGTTCAAAGCCAATTTGTAGGCGTTCACTGCCGGATACACTGAGTGTTGCCATCGTTCGTCCGTGAAAAGCATGATTCATCGCAATAACAATGGGTTCAGAAATTCCTTTTTTACGTGCATAGAGACGCGACATTTTCAGTGCGGCTTCATTGGATTCCGCACCTGAATTCGCATAAAAAACCTGATCCATGCCAGATAAACGCGCTAATGTAGTCGCCAGTATTTCTTGTTCAGGAATTTGATAGGTATTAGACGTATGGATCAATTTTCCAGCTTGTTCACAGAGGGTTTTTGTCACCGCAGGATGCGAATGACCTAAACCACAGACCGCAATACCGGCTAAGGCATCTAAATATTTTTCACCCTGGGTATCCCATAGCCAAACGCCCGATCCTCTCATAAAAGCAATAGGTAAACGTTTAGGGTAAATAGACATCAAAGCAGATGACATCGCGTTTCTCGTTATTTTTCGAAGTTTTTTGCAGCAAAGTCCCAATTCACTAAGTCCCAAAATTTTTCTAAATATTTGAGTCTAGCATTACGATAATCGATATAGTAGGCATGCTCCCAGACATCACAAGTCATTAAGCAGATTTTTCCATCGCGAAAAGGAGTCATCGCATTACTTGTCGTTTGAATAGCCAAACCATGCGAATCTTTAATTAACCAAGCCCACCCCGAACCGAATTGGGTAACAGCAGCTTTATTAAAAGCCTCTTTAAATTTTTCATAAGAACCAAATGCTTTATCTATATCGGTAGCTAGTGCACCTTGGGGTTTATTTTTTCCACTTTCCGGTGTCATACTATGCCAATAGAAGGTGTGATTCCAGACCTGAGCGGCATTGTTGAAAATAGGCCCTGCAGGGGCTTTTTTTATAATCTCTTTCAATGATAGATTCGCAAATTCAGTATCTGGAATGAGATCATTAAGCTTGTCTACGTACGCTTTATGGTGTTTTCCATAGTGATATTCTAAGGTTTCTTTAGAAAGTGTGGGCGCAAGCGCATCTAAGGTATAGGGCAATGGCGGTAACTCATGTTTCATTTCAATAGTCTCCTCTTTTTTAGCAAGTAGGTAAAAAGTTGGTTTGCGGGATAAATCCAGAAAATGTTAAAATTGCTTGCATCAGTGTAAAATCGCGGTAATGATAAGGCAAGCATTTTTCTAATTAAGGTAAGTGTCTAAAAATAACCTAAAGTTAAGAGGAAGATTATGGAGATAAGCAATACCAATACCCTAGAACTCATTAAACAACAGATCGCGACATATCCACTTATCCTCTATATGAAAGGAACACCGGATAAACCCTGCTGTGGTTTTTCTGCTCGATCAGCCCAGATTCTAAAAGCTTGTGGAACGAAATTTGCCCATGTTAACATATTGGAAAATACAGAAATTCGGCATGAATTACCGCGTTATTCTAATTGGCCGACGTTTCCGCAGCTTTATTACAAGGGTGAATTGATTGGCGGTTGCGATATCATTGAGCAGCTTTACAAAACGGGCGAATTGCAGAAAAAAATATCTGAAACTTGATTTTAATAGATTTGTCATCTATTTTCCTTTAATTGGCAAGGTTTCTTTTTAAGCATTATGATAGAGGGGCATATTTTAATAAAATCGTTGACAGTTGTCGCTGTGTTAGGTATAAAACGCAATAGCTATCTAAGTGTTTGATAGTCATCGATTTTCAGCAAATATAACAAAATCTTGTACTGCCAACGCTGAAAACATATTCAAAAAATAAGATAAACCTATAACAAGAGGTTCTGGTAAGCCGCTAAGCAAATCTCCCGTTTAGAGTTTGCGAAACTGTAGGTTAAAAAATTTACAGCGGTGCCAAGACCAGGGTTGTTTAATTTTCGCCGATATCGCTTTTAGTAAGGACAGGAATGGAAATTAAACAGCCTTGGTAAGAAATAACAAGGAATAAAGAAATGGAAGATATATGTGAATTATTTTTATGATTACAGCCTGTTCTAATTTTATCGGTGGGTTGCAGACATAAAATTAAGTTTATTATTGAGTTAATAACCTATACAAGGAGATGGATGAGTATGAAACTCAAGACGATAGTTGCTTCACTGGTAGCGCTTGGGCTTAGCGGATCTGTTTTTGCAGCGCAGCCATATTATATGGATACCTCGTATCAGTTAGATGTAATGCGAGATCAGATGAACAAGGTGGATCTCATCCTCGATCAAAATCAGCCAGGTGGATTTGATCAGCCCTGTGGTTGGACGTGTCGCATTAACCTCAGTGGTTGGATCAATGCGGATGCGTATATAGCAAATCGGCCCCCTGTTTTTTTGAACTTTAATCCTATTTTTAACCCTTTAAACGCAGTTTCTCCAACGAATCATCTGCTCATTCCCACGACCGGTAGAGCGAGTGATTTGTTGTTGAATAATGCGAACTTGTTTGTTGATGCACGGGTAAACAATTGGGTTACGGCGATGATGTCCTTGGTTTATTCTTCATTGACCGGAGTTCCCGGTTCTACAGGACCTTATAACATTGCGAATTCTCTGTTTGTGTATCATCCCCTTAATCGGACGAATCTCGATACGGCCTATGCCACCATCGGTAATTTCAACGCGTCACCGATTTATTTCCGTGTGGGTAAAGAATACGTACCGTTCGGTCAGTATGATCCCTATGCGTTTGTACAGAGTGAAAATCCAACACAACTGTTTACAGAGATTAATCAAACTACTGCGCAGTTAGGGTTTATTTTGCCGAATGGATTCTATGGTTCGGCTTATACGTTTGCGGGCAATCCTAAACTGAATGATGCGGGTTCAACACGCCGTATCCAAAACGGAGGCGTGGATCTCGGTTTTGGTTGGAAGGCGTGGAATAGCAAGATCAATGTAGATGCAGGTTGGATAGCGAATATAGCGGATTCTAATTTTCTTTCTTCATATTATTTAAATCAATTGATAGAAGGTACGAATGTGCCGGGACTACCCAATCAAAAATCGCCGGCTTGGGATGTCAATGCTGATTTGACATTTGGCCCTTTTGATGCGAATGGCCATTATATTGCGACTACGCGCAACTTAGGGAATCCTTTATTTTTAAGCGGATTTTCTGGAGGTACAAACGCAATTGCAGGCGCGCCATTTAGTCTAGGCAAACCTACCGTGTGGGGTTTAGAGGCTGGGCTAACGTTTCCTGTGATGGCGCATCAATCACGCGTTGCGTTGGGCTGGCAGCAAACAACCCATTTAGCCAGTTTTCTACCAAAGAAGCGCATCTACGCAGACTATATGGTGAATGTTGCGAAATGGTTTGATGTAGGTTTAGCTGTCTTTCAAGACAGAGATTACAGCAATGGAGAAGGCGCGATTACAACCACTACAGGTACAACGGCCCCTGTTACTGTGATAGTTCACCCAGGTGCAACGGGTGGAAAATCAACGGTAGGTCAACTACGTGCCAGTGTTAAATTTGCTTAAATCGAAAAAAGTTAAACTAGCTTCAAAGCCGCTACGGCGGCTTTTTTAGGAGTCAATATTAAACATACTCAGCACAGGACAAAAATTTAAAAAGAGGTGGGTGACACACGGATGCTAGCTTCTTTTTTGTGGCGTAAGCCAGCAAAAAAAAGCGCATCCAGTGGCAGGACCCGCCTCACCTGATTTTTGTCCTGTGCTGAATTAAACATAATACTAAGAAATAAAATAATAATACCTTTGTAGGTATGGAAGTAATTAAAGAGAAAAAAGAATCAATTCTTAAGGAGATGGATGAGTATGAAACTCAAGACGGTAGTTGCTTCACTGGTAGCACTTGGGCTTAGCGGATCTGTTTTTGCGGCGCAGCCATATTACATGGATACCTCGTATCAGTTGGATGTAATGCGAGATCAGATGAACAAGGTGGATCTCATCCTTGATCAAAATCAGCCAGGTGGATTTGATCAGCCCTGTGGTTGGACGTGTCGCATTAACCTCAGTGGTTGGATCAATGCGGATGCGTATATAGCAAATCGGCCCCCTGTTTTTTTGAACTTTAATCCAGCTTTTGGCAACACAGAGCAATTTCCTTCCGGTGAAGAGCTCATCATCCCCACGACTGGTAGAGCGAGTGATTTGTTGCTGATTAATGCAAACTTATTTGTCGATGCACGGGTTAATAACTGGGTTACGGCGATGATGTCCTTGGTTTATTCTTCATTGACCGGAGTTCCCGATTCTACAGGGCCTTATAATATTGCAAACTCTTTGTTTGTGTATCATCCCGTTAATCGAACGAAGCTCGATACCGCCTATGCCACCATCGGTAATTTCAACGCATCACCGATTTATTTCCGTGTGGGTAAAGAATACGTACCGTTCGGTCAGTATGATCCCTATGCGTTTGTACAAAGTGAAAATCCAACACAACTGTTTACAGAGATTAATCAAACTACTGCGCAATTAGGATTTATTTCGCCGAATGGTTTTTATGGTTCGGCGTATACGTTTGCGGGCAATCCCAAACTGAATGATGCGGGTTCAACACGCCGTATTCAAAACGGAGGCGTGGATCTCGGTTTTGCTTGGAAGGCATGGAATAGCAAGATCAATGTGGATGCCGGCTATATTGCTAACATTGCTGATTCTAACTTCCTATCTGCGTACTATCTCAACTCATTTATTGAAAATTTTGGTGGCCTAGCAGGTCAGACAGTAGGGTTGCCAAACCAAAAAACGCCTGCCTGGGATGTCAATGCTGATATGGTATTTGGTCCATTTGACATCAATGGTCATTATATAAGTACGACACGCGACTTAGCCAATCCTTTTTTTGTAGTGGCGTCTGCTACAGGGCTGCCGGACCTTCCTGCTGCTGCTGATTTGGGCAAGCCAAATGTTTGGGGCTTAGAAGCAGGGTTAACATTCCCTGTGATGACACATCAATCACGCATTGCACTAGGCTGGCAACAAACAACGCATTTGGCCACTTTATTGCCAAAAAAACGTATTTATCTAGACTATTTAGTGAATATGGCGAAGTGGTTTGATATGGGCGTTGCTGTTGTACAAGACAGAGATTATAGTTTAGGTGAGAACAGCTTTTTAAATGAAGACGGTAATCCAGTACTTCCAGGTTCTACTGGTGGTAAGTCTACCTTTGGCCAACTACGTGCCAGTGTTAAATTTGCTTAAATCGAATAATTAACTATCACTTATCTTCAAGCTCGCTTCGGCGAGCTTTTTTCGAGTAACATTAAAAATATATGAAAGCAATGGGCGTTTTCCTCAAGGCGCTTTGCACGCTACAAAAATTAAAAAGCGGCATGGGTGACAGTGAATGCAACTTCTTTTTGTGGCGTAAGCCAGCAAAAAAGTGCATTCGCTGGCAGGACCTATGCCAACCACTTCTTATCCTATGAAAATACAATATATTTTCTTTTATCAATGACTTAATTGTCAAATCCTATTTTTTTGTAGCGTACAGAGCTCAAGGCATCGTGAAGACGAAGCAAGCGGGAGAGTGGTAGATACGAGCGGTTAGTTAAGCGCTATCGCAATTATTAGCCACACTTAGTCTAAGTCTAACTTTATGGGCAGATGACAGTTGTTCCATTGTTAGTGCATGTCACAGCATTCAGTGTAATATTTGAACCTTCAACAAGATCATTATTAATATTGCTACCCGATATCGCTAGATTGCCTCCATTCATTTGTATTGTGCTTGTTGGAGTAGTCGTAATTAAAGCAGTTTGGAGATTTGAATTCGTATTCACACCCACTTTTATGTCACTATTATTGATAAGTACGGTAGAATTAAAAGCTTCAACTCCTACGTTATCTCCAGTTCCAGTAGCAATGACTTGACTATCATTAATCTCTCCATGAGAAGAAGTATCTATGAAAATGGCAACGGTATCAACACCAAGGGTGTCACTTGCGCTGAGTATACTCGATTGAAGAATGAATGAGGAATTAGTCGCATCAATACCGCTTGATTCAACGAAAATAGTTGAATTATCGACTATCACTTGATTAGCATTGTCTAAACTTACTCCATTGGGATATGGATTGCCCGCATTACCGATTTGGCTGTTACTAATCTCTATATTCTGGCCGTTAATAACAGAAATAGCTGTCCCTGTCGGGCCTAAGGTGTTGTTTAAAATAATACTATTTAGTTGATTGTTACCTGCTAGAACAAATCCCCCATTAAATGTAGAGCGTGCTGAACCTGAAGCCGGCGCACTGTAATCTGTTGTCCTTGAAAAGATGCCTTGACCATTATTAAGTGTAAGGCCGCTTGCACCGTTAGTGGCGGGATAGGTTCCGCCATTAAAATATATCGTGGTATCAGGTAATAAGCCATTTAAGGTGTTGACGCCGGTTTGGCTGAAATCGGTAGGACCACAGGGGCTTTCAAACGTACAGTTGCTTAACGTTAAGCTAGTTCCCCCCGTATTAGGCGTACCGGTTTGACTGAAAAAAGCAATGTTGTCGAGTACTATCTGTGAACTGTTACCGTTTCCTTCTCCAAAGAAAAAAGTTCGGCTGGGAATACCAGAGGCATGACCCAAATTAGCAAGATAACGTTCGACGGGATCCATCAATCTTTCTGACAAGGCTGGATCCGTCATCTGTTTCCTTACTCCACCAAAACTGATACCCAGGCCACTGGCCACGGTACTCTGTTGGTAATTATCATAGGTATAATTGGCAAAAAACTTAACATTTCGATCAAACCAATATTCAAATCCGGCAGCACCACCGCGCAATTTATCGGTTCCTGGAATATCAAAAAAATAAGCACCGACGTACGCTTTCAAGGGAACGTGTCGAAAGAGTTGATAAGCCAATCTGGCATCTGCACCATTCCCTATGCGTTGGATCTCATGCGCATTGTTAAACACACTATCAACGATGAGTGAATGGCCTCGAAAGACCGGATCGCTGATTATATTAAGTTCGACATTGCCTACTTCATCACTGCGTCCTGCCAACGGAATATACCCATTGATATGTGCATCCCAGCGAGAGCCCATCGCTTCTACACCGGGATTCGCTATCCAAAATCCACTGTTGTGATCTAAGCGCGTGTGTCCCGCAAACATATACCAACCAAGAATAGCTGAATTGTTCTTAATCCAACGATAACCAAGACCTAGATCAGCAAACCATTGTTGATCACTACCGTAAGCTGCCTGCGGATCGACGTATAAATTATGTTCTTGATCCCCCTCGAGAGACAACATGAAATCTGCCTGACCCACCGTGGAATCACTGGCATAGCCATTCGCAGAAAATCGCGCGGGTAAAGGGACGCTCGCCTGTGCACTATTGATCCAGGAGCCGAAAAAAAGGGATGCAAAGAGAAAAATAGTTGGCTTAAAAATAGCATGCTCTTGCATTGTATACCTTAGGTGATTTGTCTAATATTAGGGTAAAGCATAAAAATATTAATAATATGTAGCAGTTGGGTAGCGATTTAGCGAATTAATTCCCCTTATAAGTTTTTTTCTTTATAAATGCATGCAAAGTATATCGTTGTATATCGTTCGCTATGAATTTGAAAATGTAGTAAATTAGAGACTTGTTATATGCTTGATCGAACGCCGAACGCCGAAGGCTGATGATCTGGGGGAGTGAGCTCTAATGAAGGAATCTAATCGTCCTTCTACTTCGTTTTTACTAGGGACTGTTTAAACAGTTGCTATGTTTGAATTATTTTTTTCCCCAGAAGCTTGGATAAGTTTACTCACGTTAACGGCCTTGGAAATTGTTCTAGGTATCGATAACCTCGTTTTTATTTCTTTAGTAACCAATAGGCTGCCCACCTCTCAGCAGCGTTCAGCCCGACAGTTTGGTTTAGTCTTAGCCTGTGTAACACGCCTATTATTATTAGCTACTATTAGCTGGATGACCCGTTTTACCCAGCCTCTTTTTATTCTTGTTGGGCATGCTTTTTCAGGACGGGATTTACTATTAATTTTAGGCGGTGTTTTTTTATTAGCAAAGGGGACAAGTGAGCTCCACCTCAACGTAAGCCAGCTCGATGAAAAAACCAGTAAACTGCGTCAATTTTCGCAGTTTTCGCTTGTTATTGTCCAAATTATGTTGCTAGATATTATTTTTTCTTTAGATAGTGTGATTACTGCCGTAGGAATGGCTCAGGAGTTTATTATTATGGCACTCGCCATTATCATCGCTATTGCTTTTATGATTGGGGCAAGCGGGCCATTGAGTCGTTTTATTAATACGTATCCTAGTCTAAAGATTCTTGGGTTGAGTTTTCTGCTATTGATAGGGCTGGTGTTAGTGGCCGATGGTTTTGGTCTCCATGTGCCAAGAGGCTATCTCTATTTTGCTATTGCGTTTTCAGTTTTTGTGGAATGGTTGAATATTTTGGCGAGCCGGTGGCGAGAGAGGAAAAGGAATAATGGCTAAATTTAAAATAAGCTTGCATTTCTTTCTTTTATTTGATAAATAGATACCCACTGCTTACACCAATAATAAGGTTCTGGTATGTCAAGTAAAAAGTATAAATTAACGGCACTGTTAGCAACGGTTTGCTGGTTAGGATTACAGGGAAATGTTGCTTTAGCGGCGGACCAAACAACAACGGATAACCAACTCGTTAGAAAGTTGGCAAAACGTACTCAGGTGTTAGAGTCACGGTTGCAGCATTTGCAAAGCCAGGTAGCGACTCTCAAGCGAAAACAAGCGAAAAAAAACCAAACGGGTAGTGCAGAACTCTCAGGCGTTGACGTTGTTGCTGACCCTAATCATCCTGTTTTTATTGTAGGGACGCCAGTGATTAGTTCCCCTTATATCGGAATTAATTCTGAGTATAATGCCTCTGACTTAGTAGTTAACCAGCCTTATGTGAATGAAGATCTCTATTTGTTGCAACAACGAAAGCAGCTTTATAATTATCTTCATCAACAAAATAATTATCCTCCAATTACTACGCCGATCGTCAATTTGAGCGGTAAAATTGAAGCCCAAGTTATTCATAGTGATCATTTTGGTAATTTCCAGAATGGCTCTGTGAATGATATTGATTTAACGGGTATAGAGTTAGATACCGAGATTTTAGTGAATGAATGGACAACAGGCCTTATTGCTTTTGTCTATGATAATAGTCCTCCGAGTACATCGCCGCGTCGTATCGATAATTCGAATGTATTCTTAGAACGAGGATTTTTGACCTTTGGTAATTTAGCTAAGTTTCCACTCTATGGAACTATTGGTCAATTTTATGTTCCATTTGGTCAATATTCTTCGGGAATGATTAGTGACCCCTTTACCAAAACGTTAGGTCGAACTAAGGCTAGAGCGATTGCACTTGGTTTTTCTAAGCAGCTTAATTCTGAAAATAATTTAAATTTAGCTGCCTTTGTATTTAGGGGTCCTACAAAAACGACGATTGGCAATAATGGGCTTCACAACTACGGTGCGAACATTGACTATACCTTTACTAAGCCAAAATGGAACCTAGAATTAGCAGGTAGTTATATTTACAATATTGCGGATTCATTTGGTATGCAACATAACGGAAATTCGGGTACTAATAGTTTTAATGGTTTTGCTAGCAGCGATCAAACAGAGATTCTTAACCCAGTGGCGGGTTTAGACGCACGAGGAACATTAGGTGTGGGGCCTTTCAGTTTAACGGCTGAATATGTCGCCGCAGCAAGCTCGTTTTCAACGTCCACACTGTCTTTCGGAACACAAAATAATTTGCAAGGGGCTAAACCCACTGCATTTCATACCGAAGCTGCTTACAAGTTTAATGCCTGGGATAAGCCGAGTGCATTCATGATTGGTTATGACCAATCCAAGGATGCCTTGGCGTTGTTAATTCCTAAAAAACGTTATGTTGCGACAGCGAGTACCTCCATTTGGAAAGACACAATTGAAAGTATTGAGTTTCGTCATGATATTGATTATAACGCAACGGATATTGCAGTAGGTCAAGGACTTAATCCCATCACAGGTACCGGTAAAAGTGGAAATACGATTACCCTACAAGTAGGTTTATACTTCTAACGCTAAAAGAGGGTTAACGACATACTAAAACGCCGTATTTTATTAGGTATCACGGGAAGTATTGCCGCCTATAAAACACCCGATTTAATTCGAAGACTTAAAGAAGAAGGCGGTGAAATTAGAGTAGTATTAACGTCGGGCGGTAAAGCCTTTGTAGCTCCTCTATCACTACAAGCTGTTTCCCAACATAAGATTTACGAACAGCTCATGGACCCTGCTGCAGAAGCAGCCATGGGTCATATTCAGTTAGCACGATGGCCTGACTGTATTTTAGTCGCTCCTGCTAGCGCAAATTTTATTGCTAAATTGGCTCATGGTTTTGCCGATGATTTGCTGAGTACGCTTTGTTTGGCATCCACTGCGCGAATTATTCTAGCGCCTGCTATGAATCAAGTTATGTGGGCAAATGTGGCGACACAAACCAATATTAATCTTCTTAAAGGCCGAGGTTGTTTGTTTTTAGGCCCTGCTGAAGGCAGCCAAGCGTGTGGTGATATAGGATTAGGTCGCATGTTAGAACCTTCAGAAATTCTAAGGGATTTAGCAAGTGTGTTTGTAAAACCCTATTTAAAAGGGCACACTATTTTGATTACCGCAGGTCCCACTCAAGAGTGTATCGACCCTGTTCGTTATCTATCCAATCGTAGCTCAGGTAAGATGGGTTTTGCTTTGGCACAAGCTGCTATAGAGCTAGGTGCTAATGTAGCACTGATCAGCGGCCCCGTGGTAATAATGCCGCCAGATAAATGTAGATTTATTCCTGTGAAAACAGCGGCGGAGATGTTGGAAGCGGTTCAAGTTGAAATAGTAAAAAAAGATATTTTTATCAGTACCGCTGCTGTAGCGGATTATCAAATTGTGCAGCCCTATTTGCAGAAAATTAAAAAGGCAGCGAATCATTTGACTTTACATCTAAAGCCGACAACAGATATTTTAGCGACGGTAAGTCAAATGAATCCAAAACCGCTTATCGTTGGGTTTTCAGCAGAAACAGAGCATATATTCCAATTTTCAGAAGAAAAGCGTCTAAAAAAAGGCGCAGATTTAATGGTTGTCAATGATGTTAGTCAAGTGGGTATTGGCTTCGACAGCAATGAAAATTCAGTGACCGTCCTATCTGAAGATCCACCCGTTTATTTAGAACAGGCTCCTAAAAAGATAATTGCTCAACAATTATTAGAAATTGTCGCCAAGCACTTAGCTAAAAAGAAGCTACTTTATGACGACAAATCGTACGCCCCCTCGCGATAATACATTGACTAATAATTCATTTTTACTTTGTTTTGCGATAGCTTGTAGTTGTGCAACACTCGTAATAGGTGTTTGGTTGGCCGATGTTATGACATTACCCGGACGGATACCCGCGTGCCAAGCCATACTATCTTCATCGATATTCACAACTTCAAGCCCTACAAGATGTCCTTGTCCCATCACTGTTTGATCAAAATTACGTAATGCGAGTCCGTAAAGGAAAGGATTATCATGTTCTGCCGTTTGGGTATATTGTTTGGGATCAGTGAGTTTTAATTTTGTGTTTATTGTTTTTCCCTTTCGTAAAAGTTTCACGGTGACTTCATCGCCGACTCTTAACATACCGACCCTGTTTTTTACTTGGCCAGCATTTTCTATGGATGTGTTATTAAGTGATTGGATAATATCACCGGTTTCAATGCCTGCTGTTGCGGCAGGCGAATAGGCAGGTACTTGCGATACCAAAGCTCCACTGGCATCCGGAGGCAAATGTAGGGCTGTCGCTAAGGCTGGTGTGAGGTCTTGCACTAAAACGCCCATCAATCCACGTCGTACAGAGCCATATTCGGCTAATTGTTTCATTACGCCATGTGCCATATTAACAGGGATAGCAAAACCAATACCGATGTTACCAGCACTGATGGGATTTGATGAAAGTATTGCCGTATTAATTCCAACTAATTGGCCTTGTAAATTAATTAATGCGCCTCCTGAATTACCTGGATTAATCGGCGCATCGGTCTGAATAAAGTTTTCATAGCCTTCTATTCCTAAACCGGTACGTTGTAGGGCAGAAACAATACCCGAAGTAACCGTTTGATTAAGACCAAAAGGATTACCAATGGCGGCAACAAAATCACCCACTTTTAAATTATCCGAATTTCCTAAGGGGATAGCCGTTAAATGATCAGGGGTAATAATGAGTAAGGCAATGTCTGAGGCTGGATCCGCGCCTTTGAGGGTTGCTTTGAAGACGCGTCCATCGCCCAGTGTCACGGTAATAGATTTGGCTTCATGAATGACATGCGCATTGGTTAAGATATAACCATTTTTTGCATCAACAATGACACCAGAACCCATACTTTCAAAGTGGCGGGGGTATGGGTGGCCGGGTACAGGGGGAGGTAATTGATTAGCTGGAATATCGCCTTGGGCGGACACATTAACCACGGCCGGCATGATATTGTGCAGTACCTGGGAGATGCTGGTGTTATTAACTTTTTGAGCAACGCTGAAAGGCCAATTTGCATAGCTTGGCGAGCTAAAACCTAATAGTAGTAGTAAGCTTGCCAATAACCGGTATAATAATTTTTTCATAATTTTTCTAGACGTAATCGAATGATTGCTAAGCTTAGCGTATTTATTAGCCTTATTACAATATAAGTATACCTGAGTCTATTTTTGCTAGACATATTTTTATGCGACATTATTCTTTTTGGGATCAATGGGTTTTACGATTCGATAAAATTTTACAATCCGTTAATTCTAGACCCAAAGGATTTATTCCCACGGCAACGCGTCCTAATCCTGCGGATAGTGTATCAGAAGCGGTGTTAAATCCCAGTGAGCGCACTCATGCTGCCGGATTGATGCGTGTCAATCATGTCGGTGAGGTGTGTGCCCAGGCCTTATATCAAGGCCAGGCGATGACAGCGCATTCGTCAGAGATACAAAAAAAATTACAGGAGGCAGCCCAGGAGGAAGTCGATCACCTAACTTGGTGCCAACAACGTCTACAGGAATTGAATACGCATCCTAGCTATTTAAACCCCTTTTGGTATGGGAGCGCATTGTTAATAGGTTTAATAGCGGGTTTGCTGGGTGATAAAGTGAGTCTTGGATTTTTGGCAGTCACTGAACGTCAAGTAGAGAAACATTTACATAAACATTTACAGCGTTTGCCGCTTAAGGATAAAAAAAGTCGTGCCATCGTCGAACAAATGCGTTTAGAAGAAATTGAGCATGCAACAACGGCTGAACGATCTGGCGCAATTCCTTTACCACTGATTATACAATGGGGTATGCAGGGCTTAGCAAAGTTTATGACGGTAGTGGCCTATCGGATTTAGCGCAACAAAAAGTCTATGAAAATTCTGCAATCAATCAATGTCATTTTATTACAGTTTTGTGTGATAAGGTCATGCATTGTCCTCATCATTACAGGATTATTTTGTTTTATCATTCGTATTGTTTATCAAAAAACTGCCCCGCGTTTTAATAAGCGCCCGCAATTTTTAAGTGCGACATTACTAAAAGCGCTCTATAGGCCTTTACTCATTTTTGTTGCTGTGATCGGTATTACCTATGCACTTGAATGGCTTTGTTTAGCTGGGCAGTTAGGAAATAGTAAACTATTTCATTTCCTGCGTAATTTGTTTTTTATCGGTTTATGTGCTTGGTTTTTGTGGGATTTTGTTTCGCTGTCTAGCCAGGCCTTTCTTAAGCAAGATACCAAAAGTAAGGTGATAGATAGTACATTTGTTTATGCCATCAATCATATTGCTAAACTAGCGATTATTATTATAACGGTGTTGTCATTATTTCAATTATTGGGTTTAAGCATTGCCGGTGTATTAGCGTTTGGTGGGATGGGCGGTATCATTATTGGATTTGCCTCCAAGGATATGTTAGCGAATATTTTTGGCAGTTTAATGTTATTTTTGGATAGACCTTTTGTCATCGGTGATCAAATAGCGTTGCCTGCACTCAAGGTGCAGGGACAAGTTGAAGCTATCGGTTGGCGTGTTTGTAGAGTGCTATCGCCTAATGGGTGCCCAGTTTATATTCCTAATGCTTTATTTTCTAATTTGCTTATAGAGAATCAATCACGAATCCAATATCGACGATTTTCTTGTTCTATTAGTTTGCGTTATCAAGATTTATCAAAACTACCAGCGATTTTACAAGAAATTAAATCATTATTAAATAAAAATTCTGCTATTGATAAGACGCGTACTATAAGCGTTAATTTGAATGAGTTAGCCAATTCATCATTAAATATATCGATTAATGCCTATACCAACACTATCAACAGCACCGATTTTTCGGCAGCGCAACAAGCACTTTATCTAGAGTTATTAGGCTGCATCCATCGTCATGGTGCCAAATGGGCTTTTCCTAGCAGTAATATTTTTTTAAATACAGAAGAACTAAAGTTCCCATCACAAAAATGAAATAAGATGCACTCACGCAATGGCAATGCGGTGTTACGAAACAGCTGATGATTCAGCAGCCTGGAGTTTTCGAATCCTAGTGAGCAAGCGGCTTTTATGTCTGGCAGCTTTATTTTTATGAATAAAGCCCCTAGTTGCCATACGGTCGATAATAGGCACTGCGATTTGATAAGCGGTATCTGCTTCAACGGTTTTTCCAGCCTCGATAGCGGCTATAACGCGCTTAATATAGGTACGCGTCATAGAACGATAACTTGCATTATGCTGGCGGCTTTTTTCTGCTTGCCGTACGCGTTTTTTTGCTTGTTTTGTGTTAGCCAATGAAAATTCTCCTAAGCCTCTAAGCGTTTATTATCAATCACTTTTCGATAATCATGCCGATACAACAGCTATTTGTCAATCAAGTTTATTCGTCTGGTTGGCTTTGTTCATTTTCAAGGTCATTGTTATCTTCGTCCTCATCATCTTCGTCGTCCATCATTAGTGTTGTTGAGGAGTTTTTGTCGCTAAGCGAGGGGAGCTTGGATTGCTCTTCAGAAGCAGGGGCTATTTGCGGTATCTCCTCTTGGGAGGTAATCGTAGGGATAGGTGAAGTAGGGATTAAATAATAGTCTAGAAGCTGTCGTGCAATTTTCGCAGAGGGTGTTACGCTATTTTGAACAATAATGGCTAGGGCTATCGTAGGGGTTTCAACGGGGGCAAAAGCAACGAATAAGGAGTCATCACGTAGTTTTGTGGCGATGGTTTTCGTATTATAGCGCTCATTATTTTTTAAACTATACACTTGTGCTGTACCTGTTTTTCCTGCCAAAGTATAGGGTGCACCGGGGAAAAAACGTTCAGCCGTGCCGCCGGGGGCATTCACGACATGTTGCATTGCAGTGCGGATAAAGCTCAAAATAGCTTGAGGGACATCTACCGGCGTTAGTGATTTAGGTTCAATGGCTGTCACAGTGCCATCACCAGAGCGCCAACTGAGCAATACATGTGGATGCCAGCGCGCTCCCCATTCTGCAATAGTACTCACAGCAAAAGCTAATTGTAGTGGAGTGACTAATAAGAACCCTTGACCGATTCCACAATTTAAGGTGTCACCGGGATACCAAGATTGGCCGTAGAACTTTTCTTTCCATTGAGGATTAGGAAGTATACCGCCTCCTTCATTGGGCAGATCAATACCGATGGGGCTGCCAAAGCCAAATCGTTTAAGGCTGGTATAAATCCGATTAATACCCATACGCATACTTAGATTATAAAAATAAATATCCGAAGAAACCGTTAACGCTTGGAGTAGATTGACGTGGCCATAGGCATGGCGTCGAAAGTTATGATAAACCCGTCCTCTACCATTTATTTGAAACTCACCCGTATCATAAATCGTAAAAGAGGGCGTGGTAACCCTATCCATTAATGCACCAATACTGATAAAAGGCTTAATCGTAGAACCAGGATGATAAGAGCCGCGCAATGCTCGATTATATAAAGGGTTTCCTGCTGCGTTTTTTAGGGCATTATAATCGGTTTGTTTAATTCCACTCACAAAGAGATTAGGATCAAAGCTAGGGCTACTGACAAAGGCTAAAATTTCCCCATTACGCGGATCGAGTGCAACGATAGCCCCTTTTTGTTGGCCTAATGCCTGAAGGGCTAATTCTTGTAAACCACTATCAATCGTTAATCTGAGGCTTCTACCTGAAATAGGTTGAGTTTGCTTTAGAATGCGTACGACCTGACCATGCACGTTAGTTTCAACTTGTTGATAGCCTACCGTACCATGAAGTTGTGCCTCATAATATTTTTCTACGCCGGTTTTCCCGATAAAATCACTTGCGCTGTAATTAACAGGGTCAACAGTTTGTAATTCTTTTTCATTAATTCGGCCCATGTATCCGACGATAGCCGCAAAAGCGGCGCCTTTGGGATAATAGCGAATCATTTGTGCTTGTATGCTAGCACCGGGAAAACGATAACGGTTAATCGAGAATGTTGCGACTTCTTGCTCGGTTAATTTAATGCGTAAAGGAATAGGTTCAAAGCGATGGTGTAATCGACGTTGACGTTTAAACTGTTTAAGATCTTCAGAATCAATTTTAATGATTTTAGCAAGATCGGTGATGGTCTCATGCAAATGGGGTACTAGATCAGGGGTGATTACGAGGTTAAAAATCGGTTTATTTTCTGCTAATAAGCTTCCTTTTCTGTCATAGATAAGACCACGGTTGGGTTCAATAGGAACAAGACTGAGCTGGTTTTGTCTGGCCAGTGTCGTATAGAGTTTATGCTGAAAGACTTGCAGATAAATTAACCGGCCCAGTAAGATAGCACTTAAGAGTGTAATTCCTATCAGAATTGCTACGGCTCTACGCTTAAATATGCCATGCTCTTGGCTGATATCTTTAAAGGTATTAATTGGCTTAAGCATAGGTACTAGGTTATAAAGAGACATCTATACCCTTCGCCTTTCAAGATGTGGTGTTGTTGCACATCGGCACTCATGTGCTCATGTATACCTAATACACTCCGCGCGTTCGTCATCGTGCGGCTAGCCACATCTTGAAATCCTTTGGGTATAAATACAAACAAATTCCTGCGTTTCAAAAAGATGCTTTAGTCTATACCCATTATCTCTGCACGCTACAAAAAATAAAAATAGTCCGTCATGGCGAGGCCGAAACGTTAGTGAGGCCGTGGCCATCCAGAAAAAATGAAGCGTTTCACCCGATTGCCGCGCGCTTCGCGCTCGCAATGACGAAAAATGCTTTACTATCGCTTCAACCAAAAATTAACTGTCTTTTCAATAGCTTACTTCATCCTAATACATTTTTTGTAGCGTGCAAAGACCCATTATACTTGAAGTTGCGAATTCGCAACTTCAAGTATTTTCTTCTCGCGATGGGGATTTTCAAGGGGAGAATCGCGATTCTCCCCTTGAATGATGGCGCGTAAGCTTTGCTTTCGCCCGTCATGTAAATCGGGTATACCGCTCGCGACAAGTTTGAAAATTTCGCATCTTCATGTACGAGCGGTATATTCTAACTAGATCTTGCTAATAGCGATATACTATAGCATTTGAAAGATTCTTTAGCATTGCTTTTTAATCCGTCTTGAAAGGGTGCGCCTTATTCAGTATTCTGCATAATCTAATTATTTTGAGTACATAATGTCTTCTTCGCAAGAACTATTTTTACGTGCAAAACAGCTAATTCCCGGGGGTGTTAATTCACCCGTGCGTTCCTTTAATGCCGTGGGCGGCGATCCAATCTTTTTTTCTCATGGCAATAAATCCTACTTATTCGATGTTGAAGATAAAGCTTATCTGGATTATGTCGGATCGTGGGGCGCATTAATCTTGGGCCATGCCCCTGAAAATGTCGTGACTGCAGTTCAAGAAGCAGTTACTAGAGGTCTAAGTTTTGGCGCATCTATAGCGGCTGAAGCTAATTTAGCAGAAAAGATTACTACCTTTATGCCAAATCTAGAAAAAATACGATTGATGAATTCAGGTACAGAAGCAACGATGACCGCCATACGTCTTGCGCGGGGTTTTACGAAGCGTAATAAAATCCTCAAATTTAACGGTTGCTATCATGGTCACGTGGATGCGTTATTAGTTCAAGCAGGGTCAGGAGTCGCGAGCCTTGCAATACCCGATTCAGCAGGTATTCCCGAAGAAGTGGTACAACAAACCTTGAGTGTAGACTTTAATAATCTTGAGCAAGTCACGCAAGTATTTATGTGCCATGGGAAGGAAATTGCTGCTGTTATTGTAGAACCTGTTGCCGGTAATATGGGTTGTATATTACCTCTTTCTGGGTTTTTAGAAGGATTACGCGAGCTGTGTGATTATTACGGAAGCCTGCTTATCTTTGATGAAGTTATTACTGGGTTTAGGGTAGGTTTGGGCGGGGCGCAGGCAATTTATCAAGTAAAGCCAGACCTCACGACCTTAGGAAAGATTATCGGTGGTGGATTGCCAATAGGTGCATTGGGAGGGCGAAGGGAAATAATGGATTATCTGGCGCCAGAGGGACCTGTTTATCAGGCAGGTACCTTGTCGGGAAATCCAATATCCATGGCGGCAGGATTGGCAACTCTGGAAATGATTGATGCAGAGGAATTCTATACCGAGTTGAGTGCAATGACGCGTAAACTAGTAAAAGGTTTACTGGATCTTGCTAAAGAAGCAGATGTTTCATTACAAGCACATTGTATCGGCGGTTTGTTCGGATTGTTTTTTACAAAGGAAACAGAAATTTATCACTATGCACAGCTTGCGCAGTGTAATTTATTATTGTTTAAGAGGTTTTTTCACGAAATGTTAATAGAAGGGATATATTTTGCGCCTTCTCCGTTTGAGTCAGGATTTGTTTCCAGTGCGCATACTGAAGAAGCGATTGAATTGACATTGAAAGCAGCCAGGAAAGTATTCGGTAAACTGAAAGAGGCACAAAGACTCCTTTCCGCAACCGCTGCTTGATGTTCCCTTCTTTTTATCATAAGCGTATATTCTTTAAACGAATAAAAACTTGAATATTTATTCAAATTTTTTATTCTTAGATGATAATTATATTTAAAACGGTATACTCGAGGACGTCGTTGTATTTTAAAAGGATGTAAATGCCTGGTGAACTAATAGATATCAAGCTCAAAGATTCTAGTACGTCAAAAACTACCCTTATTAGTGTAGATGATCCACTTTGCTATTCCTTGGAGCGAGATAAAAAAAATAAAGAAAAAGAAGTTCTGCGATTAGATCGTCAAATCAGTATAGTCGATGCGTTAATCTCAAAAGCGGATAATACTCGATATACCGAGTTAGTTGCTAAAAAAGAAAGTTGTGAGCTCAAAAAAGAAATTCTACAAAAATTTCTTTTTGAGATTGATAGCATCCATCTTATTGCAAAAGAGAGTTTGGCTTACTTTGAATTTATTGAGGATTTGGATGGGTTTTCTATTGACTTACTTTGTTTTTGTAGTGAAGGAAAGCGATCTATCCGTAAGGCCTTAGATAATCTTAAAAAAACAGAGGAAAGTTTAGTTCAATTTAAAAGAATTGAAGAATATCTGAGTAAAGGGTTAAATGATCTGCACTACGATGTTTATCAAGGCTGTTTAGAAGTCTTTTGCTCTAGTTTTTTTTTAAATTTTACACCTTCACCTGATGTTTTTAGTAAGTATATTTTTCTTGCTAAGAAAATTCGCACTTGTTTTTTTATGCATTTCGTTAGTATTTTAAATGATAATTTTCATTTGGAAGAAACGAAAAAAATTTTACAAGATAATATCTTTGGATGCGAGTTACCCACTTGTGAGCATTCTTTGATAGGTTTATTCATTTACTTTTTCTATAATATTCTACTAGAATTTATACAGTTACAACCCATACGTTCTAATTCTAACGAGCTTGAAGCGTCTGTTCGTTTCTATCTGAAAGATTTACCCTTTTCTATGGCAGAGGATAACATTGTATATAAAGTTTATAATTTAGAAAAAAAAATAGCTATTTTAGAAAAAGAAACGATAGATTTTTTTGGAAAAAATGGAAAATTTTCAAAAAAAAAGATTGATACCCCGCTAGTTTTTTTTAATAAAAAACAAAAAGAGATTGTCGCTATGGAGGAATATTTAAAAAATTTAGTTAAAAATAAAAAAAATATCGGAATGATACAAACCCTATTTCAGGTTCTAAGTAAAGAGAAAAAAGAAAATTTATTGTCGGGTTTTAAAAATAATATAGGTCTAGATTTTTCCTTGATCAAAGAAAACAATCTTGACATCTATCATATCGAAGATAATAAGGAAATACTGCAATATTTTTTTTATTGTATTTGTACAGGCGATACACGAGATGTTTTGTTTGAAAAAATTCAGAAATTAATGAATACCTTTTCTACGGAGAATTTACAGGTTTCTTTGTCGCCAATTGAACAGTTTACTCTTCAAGATTTTATCGCTCTAGGCCATGCAGCTTTTTCTTGTTTGCTTTATTCAGATGTTGTGAATCGTTTTATAAATTTTAAGAATCAATTAATTTATTTTAAATTATGTGAAACAAATATTCTTTTATTTTATTCATTGAAAGCTATAAATGAGTTATATTCATCTGTCTTGCCAAAAACGGACTCTTTTTTACAAAAAAACTATTCAATACAGGGAGATTTTATCAAGGATAAAAAAGAGATAGTCGATGAACTTGAATTACTTTTAAGTCCGATTGGGGATGCGCTGGAATTGCTAAACGATGTTGAAGATTACCAACGGCAGCTTTTATGTCAGCTTACAATAGATGGTGTTTCGTATCTCAGTCTCGCGAAAAAAAAATTTTCAGAATTTTTAAAAACAGATAACAAAGATAGCAGGAATAACGCAGGTAGCTATGATGTCGTTACATTATTGGACGTGGGCGATTTACAGAAAGTGAAGAAAGAGTTAGGTTCAAAAAAGGAATTAATAGCTGCACATTTATTTTCTGAGTCTGCAAGGGATAATGCTAATATAGTCCGAAAAAAAGACTTTAGTGCTACAAAAGATATTGGGAGTAAAAGGGAAAAAATTGTCAGCTTTATCGATGTTATTTCTGTGCCATTGGAGTCTTTATGTAAAAATATATCTATGAGCTTAAATTGTGTAAAAGAATATGGATATTATAAAAAATATAAGAAAAAAAACAAACTAAAGAAAAAAGATAAATTAAAAGAGAGGTTTTCTTCTGTTATAGGTCAAATTCATTTCTGTTTTATTCGTTTAACAGAAGCCGTACCTTCTCTGACTTCTGATGTCGTTAAAGAATCTCCATCAAGTTTATTAATGGTATTAAATCAAATAAATAATTTTATTCAAACGTTACCAAATAATGCAGAGAAAAAAAATAGTAACCTTGTTTTTCTGAAGGATAAAATAGATGAGGGTTTTTTATTCTTTGAAATTATTTCAAAAAATATTATTGAGTTAACTGAAAAATATAATACTTGTAAAACTAAAATCGAAGCGCTTCTAGATAAATTACATTTTCTTTTGACTCCAAACTTGTCTTCGTTTTTTGATGCTGAATCGTTAGTAAAAGAAATTGAAAAAATTTTTAATGGGACTGTTAATTTAAAACAACAATTTTTTTGTTTACAAGAGCTGGCTAAGGTGATTCGTTATGAATCAGATGGCGCATTATCGACACTTTATAATCTTATATCTCAGCAAGAACAATATGAGGCAGTATTGCATTGTTTGAAACAGCAAGTGGTATCTTTAAGAAAGGAATCAAAATATATTGTAGAGTGTAAGAGTTTATTACCGGTATCCGTTGCTAATGTCGAATTGCTTGAAACTGAAGTGCCGGTAGCTAAAAAAAATGAAATCCAGTTATCTAAACAATATTTACAAGATACCAAAAAAAACAGAATAGAAAATCCCGAAGATAGATCGGTTAATGAGTTTAAGTTTAATGAATTAAATAAGCTTAAAGCTTGGGATAATGAATTTGAAAAATGGAAAGTGAAAAAAGATTCTGCTTTAGCGAGTATTTTTTATGCTATCGAACAGTGCTCAATAATCGTTTTAACTCGTACTATCCCTGCTTTTTTAAAAATTTTACATTGCTACGCCGAAGATCTTTCTATTAAAAAAACAGAATTGAAAGCACAACAGCATAGAGTAGATGTTTGTTTTCTTGAAATAGATGCTAATAATCCAATTAAGAATTATTTATTTCAGAATGAACAGTGGTTTGAAAGTCTGTTAGCACGTATAGATGCCTGTATTAAATTTTTACATGCTTGTCTCATTAAAAATAATCAGATAAATAGTGACAATTCAGAAAATATTAATCAATCATTACAGTTTCTGCATTCACCTAGACCGCCAGAATTTGATCGTTTATTGGCCTCCTATTTAGGCTCTGTTGTTACTTATAATAAAACCAAAGAAACTTTAATTCATGAAGAAAATAAACTTTCTAATCTAAATAGAAGATTTATTTCTGGAATTCTATTATCAGGTTCTTTTGAATTGATTGAGAAACAAAACGATTTAATCATCCAATTTAATGAGCAGATAAAAAAAGTTAACCAGTTAACTATAGCAATTAAACAGGAGTATGAATATAGACAGGAAATTAAAGCACAGCTAGCTTTAATAGTCGATCCTAATTCATTGAACTTTTATATTAGCCGTATTGATCCTAATGACACACAAATTTTAGAGGCTAACAGTTATCAATTATCTGCACCTGCGGTAGCGAGTGCTTATACATTTTGTCCATCGAGTTTCTATTTTATAAATCCAGCAAATCCATGTATGCCAAGCAATAATAGTTTCCCACCTAATTTAGTTTATTATGGAGTATAGATGAGGTAGTTATTTCTTATAGCATTTTCATCATTATCAGGACCCGCACCATACAACAGCTCTAATGATGAAAATGCTATAAAATACCTTAATTTGGCAAACTCTGTTTTTAAAATTAGCCTATCCAAGCAGGGCTAATGACAAGAATTTTTTTGGGACTGGATTTGTGCATAAAGCAAAGCAATTCAAAAATAGTATTTTTCTATAGTGTAAACTACACTGGTATCTTATCTTATTTTAAGATAGTTAAAGCATTTTTCGTCATTACGAGCGCGAAGCGCGCGGCAATCCAGTGAAACGCTTAATTTTTTCTGGATGGCCACGGCCTCGCCACTTATACAGCCATGACGGACAATTTTTAATTTTTGTACGGTGCATAGGTCAAAGATATCTAAGCTAGGAATTGCTCTCAATGCGGAAAAGGAAATCGTCGCTTTTTACTCTCTCTCTGATAGCCTCACTGTTTAGTTTACTAGTACTGACAGAAGCGGCTACTGCAGTGGAAGCTCCCCCTCCTCGACTGTCCGTTAACGGTTATGCCAGTGATTTTACGGTAGGTCAGGCAGATCTCATGTTACTCCTAGTAAGTAATGGCAGAGATTATCTTTATTTCGATCCCAATGTGGCTTATGGTAGTGATAATCAAGGTTATGTGGATCTCGGCTTGGGTTATCGCTGGATAAAGAATGATGCGGCCATTCTGGGTTGGTATGTATTTGGTGGTTATACTCGAATCGATAACAATGCCCGCCTATGGGTGGCAAATCCTGGAATAGAAGCCTTCGGTTCTCGCTGGGATGCCCATCT